>PMLC01000077.1:9256-28018 GCA_003158745.1 Acidobacteriota bacterium | reverse complement strand
CCTCTACTACTTCAAACTCCGCCTCGCCTTCATCTGCTCTTCCTCCCCACGATTTCCCGGATGTACCGATCCTTCTAGCCTCCGAACGTTGGAACGTGCGAACCTTCGAACGGTCTTTGCCCCTCTGCCCCTCCGCGCATCCGGAGCGGTCGCGGGGGCTACGGACGGAAGGTGTATGCCAGGTAGACCTCGGCGGGGACGGGCACGCCGTTGCACATGGCGGGCTGGTACCGCCAGTTCTTCACGGCGGTCTTGACGTTGTCGTGCAGGACGCCCCTCGCCTGGACGAACGCGAGGTCGTGGACCGTTCCGTCGGTCCCGACCTCGAGGAGCGCGATGACGGTCCCGAACTCCCGTCGCGCCCGGGCGTAGGTGTCGTCTTCCGCCTCCTTCTTGGCGACGAGCTTCGGCGGCTCGATCGCCGGACAGAACGGCCACTTCTCCGCTCCGGCAGGCGGCGCGAAGCTCCCCTCGGCCTGAAGCGCATCCTGCACGGCCAGCTCCTCGACCGTCGCTTCCGCCGCGAGCTCCTTCCCTTCGTAGCACCGCAGCGTCTTGGGGTACGCCTTCGCGCCGAGCGTGACCTGCCCCTCGTACTCGAACCGCGGCAGCGCACCGCCGTATGACGCCGAGACAAGGGCGCCCGTGTCGCCGTCGAAGCACAGCGTGGCCTCGCTGTCCTTCGAACGGGCCACCTCGCTGATCGCAGCCTTGCCGACTATGTCCTTCTGCCAGAGGTCGGAGGTCGGCGCCACGTCGATGCAGAATGCCGGCCTGCCTCCGACATCCTTCTGGGCCAACCGCTTCACCATGGCGTCGGGTGGGAGACGCAGGTGTGTGGCGAGGTCAAGCAGGCGCGTCACCTCGTGGAACCGGTATGGCTTGTCGATCACGTTGCGCTTGCGCCACTGCTGGCCGTCGGCCAGGCCCGTCGTCTCGTTGTAGCCGGGGAAGCGGGTGGTGCCGAACCACTGGGTCGGCGACGCCGCCACCAGCATGCACTGGCCCTCGCGGGTGCCGTCGACGAGACCGAAGAGCTTGACGTGGACGCGCAGCCGGAACGGGCCGGTGTCGGGGGACAGGAGGTTCTCGAGCTGGGTCGCGCGAACGACGAGCGCCATCCCGCGCTCCTGCTGGTTGTCGCCGCCGAGCGCCGGGGCCGCGAACGCCACCGCGAACGCGGCGAGGATGGAGATTCCGAGACAGATTGGACGGGAGGGGCAAGACGGGCCGAGGGTTTCGTGCCTCATGGCAAACCTCCAGGTTCGAGTGCTGCTTTTGCGGCTAATCTAGGTCCGATTTGGCGCGCGCGCAATCCGGCGGTGAGCCAGCGAGCCTGGCGGGAGAAGCAGACTCGTCCCAGGTTGCCGCCCCCACCAGCCCCCCCGCCGTCCGTCGTAGAGGAATCTTCGTCATTGCCTAGAAAGTCCCCTCGCTGACCCTTGTCATCCTGAGGAGGACCGCTAAAGGCGGCCCGACAGAGGATCTCCCCGACCCAGTAAGCGACCGGACCTGTGCGCTCCCGGGAGATTCTCGGCTCGCTGCGCTCGGCGGCCTCGCGATGGCAGGAACAGCACTACGTTTGAGCGGAGCGTGGCATCAGCGGACTGGGGCCAGTTCAGCCACACCATGCACGGCGCCGCCCCTGATGACGATGCGGACCTTGCGCATCGCCGCGATGTTGGCAGTCGGGTCGGCGCCGACGACCAGCACGTCGGCCACCTTTCCGGCCTCGACCGTCCCGAGGTCCTTGCCTGCGGAGCCCAAGGCGAGCGCGCCGGTCCGGGTCGAAGCCACCAGCACCTGCATCGGCGTCATCCCGTCCGCTTGCATCGCCTCCATTTCGGCGTAGACCGACGGGCCGTGCAGCGTGAGCGGGTTGCCGGCGTCGGTGCCCATCGCGATCGGGATCCCGGCCGCCAGCACGCGTTTGAGGTTGTCGGCCATGACGGGGTTGCCGGCCGCGAAGCGGGCGCGGGTGCGCTCGAGCTTCTGCTGGATGACGGCGGTGTCGAGTGTCAGCGAGGCGGTCTCGGCGACGTGCGCGAGCGTGACTGGGTCGACGCAGCCATTCGGGTCGTCAACGACCGGTGGCTTGTGCGTCGCGGCCGCGTCGAACATCCGCAGGTAACCTCCGACTACGGTCAACGTTGGACAGTAGATCGTGCCGTTTGCCTTCGCCATCGAGATGAACTCGTCGTCCACCGGCAGGTCGTCCACGCTGTGCACGAGGATCTTGGCCCCGGCCCGCAGCGCCTCCTTGGCCTCCTTCAGCCCGGTGGCGTGGACGATCAGCCGCAGGCCGAGCGTGCGGGCCTCGTCGCCGGCCGCGCGCACGGCGGCAGCCATCTCCTCGAACGGCCGCTCCTTGACCATGATGAACCACACCTTCACCGCGTCGGTCCCGTTGGCCGCGAGGTAGCGCACGCCCTCGCGCGCGATCTTCTCGTCGGTCAGGTAGATGAACTGGCGCTCTGCCGGGACGTTGAGCCAGTGGTCGCGGGTGGAGAGCAGCGGCCCCGCCGCGGCGACGTGCGGCGCGTCGGTGTCGCCCGCGGTGCGGGCGCGCAGGGACCAACTCCACGGGTAGCCGCCGACGTCGAACACCGCCGTCACCCCCGAGCACAGGTACGAGCGGAAGAAGCGCTCGGGGTGCTCGCGGAGCCCGGCCTGCACTTGCTCGTACGGGTAGCGGTCGCGCAGGTCCAGGGAATCCGGGCGGCCGTCCGCCCACCCGGTCTGACCGAAGTGGACGTGCGCGTCGATCAGCCCCGGCGTCACCCACGAACCCCTAACGTCGAGCACCTCGGCGCCTTTCGGCACCGGGCACGCCGCGCGCCTTCCCGCGCACGCGATCCGACCCTCGCGGATGACCACCACCGCGTCCTTAACCGGCGCCGCGCCGGTGCCGTCCACGAGCGTCCCGCCCACCAGCGCCTTCATCGCCGGCGCGGCGTTCCCAGCGGCCGCGAACGAACCGGCGGTCATTGCCACCACCATCAGGACCAGGATGTTCCGGATCTCACGAGAACTGCGTCCCATGTGCGCCTCCTGTGCACCGCCGATCATACCGCGCGATGGAGAGCTCATTTCCGTATCGGGACTCTTCAATCCTCGACCAAAGGCCGGATGGGCGGGGAACCGGCCGCCGGCCACTGACCACCGGTCACGCCTTTGCAGCTCCTAACTAATCGACACACCAACCGTTGTACGCTACAACGATCGATGGAGGCCCTGATGGCGACTGTCAAGGTTTCGCCGAAGTACCAGGTCGTGATCCCGCGCGAGGTGCGGGAGGAGCTCGGGATCAAGGTAGGGGAGAACGTGCAGATCTTTCTCTACGACGGGCGCATCGAGTTCGTGCCGGTGCGGAAGGCGCGCGAGATGCTCAAGGGCATGGACACGCGCGTGGCGCGCGACGAGGACCGGCTGTGATCCTCGTCGACTCGTGCGGCTGGCTGGAGTACCTCGCCGACGGCCCGCACACCGGCGCCTACGCGAAGGCCATCGAGAAGACAGCAGACGTGCTCGTGCCGACGGTCTGCATCCTCGAGGTATTCAAGAAGGTACTGCAGGAGCGCGGCGAGGGCCCGGCGCTCGAGGCCGCGGCGCTGATGCAGCAGGGACGGGTCGCCCAGCTCGACGCCGGCCTCGCGATGAACGCCGCGAAGCTCGGTGCGGAGCTCGGCCTGCCGCTCGCCGACGCCGTCATCCTCGCGACCGCCCGCGCGCACGGCGCCGTCGTCCTCACCCAGGACGCCCGCTTCAAGCACCTCCCCGGCGTCCGCTTCGTCTCTTCCTGACGAGGGCCGCTCCTAAGCTCAGTTCAGGTTGGAGACCCTAGTGACGTGGCACGAGCTAGCGGTGGTTCGCTGACGGTTCCGGCAAGTCGAGGATGAAGCCGTCGTGGAGGTCGTAGTGTTCCGGCAGGAACCCCTCCCAACGATCGTCCTCGCCGTCGGGCGTGACAGACACCAGAACGTGCGGCAGTTCCGGGAATTCGGTGTCGATGACAGCCAGCCCTCGCGTGCCGTCTGCAGACCAGCCCACCGCCAACACACGATATTCACCGCATTCGGGATTCGGTACCGTTCGAAGCACCCTGCCGTCGGCGCGGTTGATCAGTTGTAGGCCACGGTGGATGCCCCCCCGGATGAGCGCTCCTCCATGCGATGCCTCTAGTCCTAACCTCACCGGCTCGTACTTCTCTGTTAACAGCCGATCGTAGACAAGCCGATTGGCCTTGAGATTGAATGGGAAGGTCACGGTGGGCCGCACGTCGTGGCGGCGCCATCTCCCCGGTTCCGAGGGCGAGAGAGCCAGGGTGGCCGGGTCCTGCGCCAGGACCTGATCGAACTCGAACACCACCGAGCCGGATTCGGCCTCGCTACTGCGGCAGTCTGTGGTCATGGGGTCTCTTTGGGAACCGGGGTTGGGGAGCCAGCCAGCAGGCACCGATCGCCGGAGACGATAGGCACGCCGTGGCCAGAGCGACGTCAAGGAGGCGCTATTCTCTCTCAAAGGCCCAGACCCGTTGGGTTGCCCAGAGTCGCCAAATTCGACCGTTCCCTTCCAGATAGTATCGAAGACGAGACTGCTTTCCGCGGTGAGCCTGGGGCGCAACCAGTACTCCTCGATTTGTCCAGCTCCGCAATCCTGGCAGCCAATACTGTCGAAGCGGAAGACCAGCGTCAGGATTGGGTCGTCCGGGAAGAGCCGGAAAGTACGCAGAGCCCGCCTTTCCTCTTTGTGTCGGGACATACCCCCGGGTTCAAGTCGCCAAACCAGTGCGCGGGTCACCTTGTCAATCACGACCAGTATGGTGTCCTGGCAGTAGTCACACTGGCCGCGGCTGAGGTTCACAGCAGCCACGACGAATGATCCGAGGCCGCGACCCGAAGCCAGTCGATACCGCATCGACAATCTCGGCGTCGAAGAACTCAGTGTTGATCCCGGTGTCATCATGTGTCTTTGGGTCGGCCCGTTTCGCGCGGTAGTTGGGGACCGCCAACTCGAGGACCTGCTCCTCGGTGAGACCGCAGTCGGGCGGGAGGACGGAGGTCTTGGTGGGCTCGGGTGCGGGTGCCTGGAACGCGGACGCAGCTAGCAGCACCAATGCACTTGTCAGAATCATGCCCCAAGTCTAGACCCGATTCGCCAATCCGGTGGGGTCGTCGTGTGGCTTTCGCCTTGTCTCTTTGCTGGGTGGGGGGCGGGGAAAGCTGTTAACTGTCGACTGTCAACTGCTTTCCTGGTGGGCGTACCTCGACAGCTCCTTGTTTCTGTTTGTTTCTGTGGAGCGCGCGCTCCGCGCGTGCTCGTGCGAGGCCCTGCAAGTGACTTCAGAGCACGCCCGGAGGGCGTGCTCCACAGCGGCCGATCCTCGGCATGATGAGAATCGGCCCTCCGACCACGCCGTTCGTTGGGTCGTGTCTCTTTGCTGGGTGGGGGGCGGGGGAAGACTGTCAACTGCGAACTGTCAACTCGTTCCTTTGGGGGGCGGGGGAAGACTGTCAACTGTCGACTGTGAACTGTCCCCTCAGTCCACCGTCAACGTCTTCGACAGGTTCCGCGGGTAGTCCGGGTCCATCCCCTTTGCGACGGCAAGGTAGTAGGCAAGGAGCTGGAAGGGGACCGTGCCGACGATGGCGTACTCGAGGTCGGAGCCGACCGGCAGCGGGACGAAGTGCGACGCCTCGGACTGAAGCTGCCGGTTCGGCGCGGCGAGCACGATGGCATGGCCGGCGCGCGCGGTCACCTCGGTGACGTGGTTGGTGAGCATCTCGGCCCCGCTCGGCGGCGCGGTGAAGAACACCGGGGTCTCCTCCTCGACCATGGCGAGCGGGCCGTGCTTGAACTCGGAGGAGAACATCCCCTCGCACGGCAGCCCGGTCACCTCCTTGCACTTGAGCGCGCCCTCGAGGGCAACGGCGTGCCCGAGGCCGTAGCCGAGGATGAAGAGCCGGTCGCAGCCCACGAACTGCTGCGCCAGCTTCGCCATCGGCTCGTCGGTGCGCGCGATCGCCTTCTCGATCCACGCCGGGGCCGCATCGAGCTCCTCGATGGGCTGCCCGCCGACGGCGGCGGCTAGCGCGATGAGGGCGATCACCTGGTTGGTGTACGTCTTGGTGGCCGGGACCGAGATCTCCCACCCGCACGCGAGCGGCAGGTAGACCTGGACCTTGCGCGTCAGGGTCGATCCGAGGACGTTCACGAGGCCGAGCGGCGTCACGCCCCGGGGCGTCGCGAAGTTGATCGCGTTGAGAACGTCCTTCGTCTCGCCGCTCTGCGAGACGTAGAGCGCCACGTCCCCCGGCCTGAGCGCGGGGCCGTACTGCTCGATGAACTGCTGGGGGAGCACCGGCACCGCCATGACGCCCGCGAGGCGCGCCCAGAACGTCGTGCCCAGCACGCAGGCGTTGTACGAAGAGCCGGACCCCACGAGGAACAGACGCTGGGCGCCGCGTAGCTCCTCCACCATTCGCGGCAGGTGCTCGGAGGCCTCGAGCAGGTGCAGGAGCTCGCGCGCGGTCGCCGGTTGCTCGTGGATCTCCTTGAGCATGAAGTGGGCGTACCCACCCTTCTCGGGGGAGCCCAAGCCCTCGCCGACCTCCCTCGCGGGCCGGATCACCTTGCTGCCGTCGGCGACATGGAAGAGGCGCACGCGGTTGGGCTCGAGCACGACCATCTCGCCGTCCTCGACCGGGATCACCTTGCGGGTGAGAGGGAGGATCGAGGGCAGGTCGGAGGAGCAACAGGTGAAGTCGGGGCCGATGCCGACGACGAGGCCCGATCCTTTCTTCACCGCGACCAGGCGGTTGTGCTCGCGGTCGGTGATCACGAACGCGAAGTCGCCTGCGAGGTCGTCGTAGGCGGCGCGCACCGCCTCGGGGAGCGCGAGGCCGCGCTTGACGTAGCGCTCGACGGCGTGCACGCACGACTCGCCGTCGTTGGTGCCGCGGACCGTCATCCCCTCGGCGACGAACTGCCGCCGCAGCTCTGCGTTGTTGACGACGTTGCCGTTGTGGGCACCGACCATCGTCCCCTCGGAGTCGAGGTGCGGCTGGGCGTTCGGGATCGAGGGCGCCCCGAACGTCGCCCAGCGGAGCTGCACGATGCCGCGGAGCCCGACGAGCTCGGAGAAGCGAAGCTTGTCCGCCACCTCCTGCACGCGCCCCACGTCCTTGCGCAGATCGATCCGGCCGCTCGCCTGGACGGAGGCCGCGCCCACCGAGTCGTAGCCGCGGTATGCGAGCCGCTTCGCTGCGGCGGTGAGGGTCTCGCCAAGAGGGCGCTCGCTGGCGCAGACGATGCCGAAGATGCCGCACATGGGAGACCTCCCGACCCGAGTCGAACGGGCACGCCCGCGAGACGGCCGCGTGCATGGCGCCCTCTCGCGGGCGGGTCATTGTAAACCCGCTAGAATTGCGTCGTGAACGCGATTCAGTTTCCGCGCGCCGCAGGGGCCGCATACTCGCCGGACCTCGAGCTGCGCCTCGGGGACATGACGGTGCGCGGCACCTCGGTTGCGGCGCGGGCCACGGCGTTCGCGGTGCCGACGCTGGGCGTGGCCCTCGACGTCGGGAGAATGAGCCCGACGATGGCGGAGCAGCCGGTGGTGCTGCTTTCCCATGGCCACCTTGACCACCTCTCGGGAGTGCTGGCGTACCTCAACGTGCGCGCCCGCTTCCATGCCGGCGAGCCGACGCGCCTGGTCGCGCCGGAGCCGGTCGCCGCCGCGCTCCGGCAGGCTCTGGCGGTGATGCCCGGGATGGAGTCGGTCCGCAAGCGGTTGCGCCTCGAGGACGCCATCGTCGGCGCCGCGCCGGGCGACACGGTGGAACTCCCACACGGGAGCGCGACGGCGTTCGCGCTCGACCACGGCGTGCCGGCGCTCGGGTGGTCGCTGCGAAGGAAGCGCCGGCGGCGCCCGGACCTCGTGTACGCCGCGGACGGCAGCACCGCACCGTTCGCCGACAATCCGGCGCTCTTGGACGCCAGGGTCGCCGTCGTGGAGTGCACGTTCGTCGAGAACAACCGCAGGGTGGCCGCGCGTCTCGCGAAGCACGCGCACCTCAAGGACTGGGTCGAGATCGCCGCCTCGCTGCGCTGCGACCACCTGGTGCTCGCGCACCTGCCGCCGCTCCCGGCCGGCGAGATCGCCGCCCTGGTCGCTCCGCTGGCAGAGCTTCTACCCGGCCGCCTGGTCGCCTGGGTCAGCTGAGTCTCGGCAATTCGGAGGGTGGCGTCGCCGGCGTCGGACCTCTGGCTGCGTTGCGTTCGCCGGTTCGCATCTCGCGTAGTCTCCGGCTACGCTCCGGTGCGACGGGCTCGCGCGCCTTGCCATAGGCCCAACGGCGGCGACGCGGCTACACGCCGTGTCGCGACGCCCTGCCTTCGGTTGTGTGGTCCTGTCGTTCCCGGCTCCCGCTCCGGAGACCGTGCCCCCGGTCTCTTCGGCAGCGCGGCTGCACGCCCTCCGCCGTCGCCTCGCTCGCCTTGTTTCTGAACTCTTCACTCTCAACTCCCCACTCTGAACTGTCTCTGGCTCCTCTGCTCCCAAGCACCTCTGCCCCTCTGCCTGTTTCTCCGGACCCATCACGCCCGTCTCTCAGACCATGCGCCGTTGCTCCAGGGCATGACGTGGAGGCGGTGTGTTCTCAGAGAATGTGCAAATTGACACTATTTCATGTATCACTTTGCACAAATACCTCTTGACAGGACGGCCTGTGATGATGAGAATGTGCAGGACGGTCGGTATACGTGGGCAGGTGGTTTTAGCGGGTGTTCTTCTTGTTGACAGGCGATTCCCGGTTCGGAGCCAGACCCTGGCAAGGGCGCGGAAGGGGTGCAGCGCATGGCGGAAGCGAGACCGGTCGAGGGGACGGGGGCTGAGCCGGCGCACGGCCGCGGTCCAGAGCCTGAAGCGGCTTCGCGGCGGAAGGTTCATGCGCCGACCGGGCGCGGCGTAGACACCTACGAGCGCTACCACATCGAGGTCCGCCCCGTCCCCGAGATCGCGAGCCACCCGACGAAGTTCCGGGTCAAGGTCAGGAAGCACAAGCTTGCCGCGATGATCCTCCGCGAGGTCTTCGACCCGCGAACGCCGATGAAGGTCGGGCTGTCGCGGCCGTGCGTGTACGGGGTGTACGGCCGNNAGCTACCTGAAACCTGACCACGTCGACACGATCAACTACGAGTCGGGCGCCGGCCACTTGCCGGTCCGAGGCGCCGGCTACCGCGGCGAGTTCGGCGGCGATGGGTGGGACGGGATGTGGACCGACATGTCGGAGATCGTCCGCCCCACCCGCGACGGGATCCACGGGCGGGAGTTCATCTCCACGTCGGTGGACATCGGCGAGAAGCCCTCGTTTCTGCGCCTGGACGAGAGCGGGGAAGTCGTCGGCCTTGTGCCGCGCCTGATCTCGCTGCCGGTCCCGTTCCTCTTCGACGCGCCGCCGCGCTCGGTCGAGACCCGAGCGCTCCTGCGCGTGCTGGCTGGCGCCGCGGCGCGCGTCGACACGCTGGTGATTGTGCCGCTCGCCGCCGCTATCCGAGAAGGGCTCACTGGCGACCACGTCGCTCCGCTCGTGCCAACGACCGCCGTTGAATCGTGGGCAGACCTGCCGGAGGTGCCGCGCGTGGTCTTCCTCGACGGTTGGGACGAGGCCGCTTTCGGCGAGCTGCGGCGTCGGCTGCCGGAAACGGTTGTGGGCGTGCGGGTCAGCTTCGAGGAAGATGTCCCGGCGATCTTCCGCGCGGGCGTGAGGGTGTTCCATCTCACAGCCGACTATCACGGACGGACCGCGAGGGGTTTCGTCGCCGACCGCATCCAGGACGTGCACCGCGCGCTCGTCGAGGCCGGAGTGCGGGAGGAGGCGACGCTGGTCGGCAGCGGTGGTGTCGTGCTCGCGGAGCACGTCCCCAAGGCGATCATCTGCGGACTCGACGCGGTGGCGCTGGACACGGCGCTGCTCGCCGCGTTGCAGGCGCGTTTTGCCGGCGACGCGCTCGCCCGCGACACGGCGCGCGTGCGGCTCCCGCGGCTGCCGATCGCGTGGGGCGTCCAGCGGCTGACGAATCTCGCGGGGGCGTGGCGCGACCAGCTGCTCGAGGTCATGGGCGCGATGGGCATGCGCGAGGTGCGTCGCCTGCGCGGCGAGCTTGGGCGCTGCATGTTCCAGCGCGACCTCGAGCGCGAGGCGTTCGGGGAGATACATGGGCTCGGGGTCCGGGGTTCGGGGCTCGTAGACACAGGCAGAGGGGCGGAGGAGCCCAGGGGCAGAGGAGAAGCAGCCGGGGTGGTCGTGCCGCGCACGGAGCACCACCCGTGGACCGAGGGTGCGACGGTCGAAGAGAAGGTCGTCGCCAAGCACAGGAGCGCGATCCGGCGCGGCTTCGCGGTTCTGCCGACCCTCGCCTTCGGGCGGCCACCGGCGCTCGGAGACGCCCGCTGGACCGACGACCTGATCCTCGCGACCTGGCTCCAGGCCGGAACGGGAGCCCCGCCCGACAAGGGCCTCGAGCACAGGGTCGGCCGTTCGAACGGCGGGTTCGACCGGTTGAGTTTCGTCGAACGGCCGCGGGATGCGTGGCTGGCGGAACGCGCTGCGGTGGACACCTCGATCTCGCTCAACCGCCGGCCGTACGACGCGAAGGTGGAGATCCCCGTCCCCTGGTACGGCGGCGGGATGTCGTTCGGCTCGGTCTCCGAGCAGGTGATGCTGTCCCGGGCGATCAACGCGCGCAACTGGCGGACGTTCACCTCGACCGGTGAGGGCGGGTACCCGGTGTCGCTGATGCCCCTGAAGGCTCATGTGATCACCCAGGTGGCGACCGGGATGTTCGGCGTTCGCGAGGAGACGATCCAGGCCGCGCCGATCGTGGAGTTCAAGTACGCGCAGGGGGCCAAGCCCGGCCTCGGGGGCCACCTGCTCGGCGACAAGGCCACCACGGTGGTGGCGCAGATGCGCGAGAGCGTGCCGTGGGTCTCCCTGTTCTCGCCGTTCCCATTCCACTCGGTGTACTCGGTGGAGGATCACAAGAAGCACATTGACTGGATCAAGACCGTCAACCCGGGGGCGCTTGTGTCCGTGAAGGTGTCCACGCCCACCGACGTGGACATGGTGGCGGTCGGCTCGTACTACGCCGGGGCGCACATCATCCACATCGACGGTTCGTACGGCGGGACAGGCGCCGCGCCCGAGATCGCGAAGAAGAACATCGCGATGCCGATCGAGCTGGCAATTCCGAGGGTTCACCGCTTCCTGGTCCAGGAGGGAATCCGCGACGAGGTCACGCTGATGGCATCGGGCGGGATCCGCACGGCGCACGACATCGCCAAGGCGATCGCGCTCGGCGCCGACGGCGTAGTCCTCGGCACGTCCGAGCTCGTGGCGCTGGGGTGCACGCGGTGCTCGAACTGCGAGCGCGGTCGCGGCTGCCCGTTTGGCCTCACCACCACCGACCCGGAGCTGTCGCAGTTCGTGGACCCGGAGTGGGGCGCGGAGCGGCTCGGCAACCTCTATCGCTCGTACCAGCTCCAGCTCGAGGAGATCCTGCAGCAGCTCGGGCTCGGCAGCGTGCGCGAGCTGCGCGGGCGGACCGACCTCCTGCTCTACCGCGGAAGGGAGGCCGGGCGATGAACCGCGAGAACCTCGTCAGGGCACTGATCGACTCGCGGCGTGACGTGGGCGAGCCGCTCCCACCAGGGACCCGCAAGGCGGATGCCGAGGGCGGGTGCGGCGTGATCGGGATGGCCTCCAGCGTGCCGGTCGCCGGGCGCCATCTACTGCAGGCGCTCGCGCAGATGCGCAACCGCGGCAACGGCAAGGGGGGCGGCATCGCGGCTGTCGGGCTCGACCCGCGGTTCTTCGGCGTGGACCGGGATACGCTCGGTCGCGACTACCTCCTCGCTGTCGCGCTCCTCGAAGCCGGGGCGCGCGAGCAGGTCGAGCGCGAGTTCGTGGAGCCGGTGTTCATCGTGGACAGAGCGCTCACGATCCCCGCGCCCGCCGACCATCGCGCCGTCGGACTCGAGGTGGCTCCGCCGGACGTGGCGTGTTACTTCGTGCGCGTGCGCCCCGATGTCCGCGAGACCTTTGCCCGCGAGCACGGTCTCGAGCCCGCCGAGCCCGATGTGATCGAGGACGAGGTCGTCTACCGGAACAGCTTCGCGCTGAATAAGGCGCTCTACGCCTCAACCGGGGAGAAGCGCGCGTTCGTGCTCTCGCACGCGAAGGATCTCATCGTCCTCAAGCTGGTCGGCTACGGGGACGACGTCATCCGCGCATACGGCCTCGAGGACTTCACCGCTCACGTATGGATCGGCCACCACCGCTACCCGACGAAGGGACGCGTCTGGCACCCGGGCGGTGCGCACCCCTTCATCGGCATGCACGAGGCGCTCGTGCACAACGGCGACTTCGCCAACTACGCCTCCATCTCGAGCTACCTCGCGCAGCGGCGCCTTCATCCTCTCTTCCTCACCGACACGGAGGTTGCGGTGCTGGTGTTCGACCTGCTGAGCCGCCAGTACGGCTACCCTCTCGAGCACGTGATCGAAGCGATGGCCCCCACCACGGAGCGCGACTTCACGCTGCTTCCCCCGGAAAAGCAGCGGCTGTACCGGATGCTGCAGGCGGTCCACATGCACTCGTCGCCCGACGGGCCGTGGTTCTTCCTCATTGCGCAATCGCAGCGGCGCGAGGGCGCCTACCGCCTGATCGGCATCACCGACACCTCGATGCTGCGGCCGCAGGTGTTCGCGCTGCAGCGCGGCGAGGAGGCGGTCGGGTTCGCGGCTTCGGAGAAACAGGGGATCGACGCGGCGCTCGCGAGCCTTGCTTCCGAGGACGCACGATTCTGGCCGCGCGCCGATCTGTACTGGAACGCCCGGGGCGGCTCCCACACGGACGGCGGGGCGTTCATCTTCACGGTCCGAGACATCGGAGGGCGACGGGAGCTGGTGTGCACCGACAAGTTCGGCCGCTCGATCCAGCCCGACCCGGAGAAGCTGATCCCTTCGGCGGGCGGCCCGGCGGCAGTTGGGCGTCCGGTCCCGTGCCCGCTCGACGGCGAACCTGAAGCCCTCTTCGCGCACGCCGTCCGACAGCTGCCGGGATGGGGGTACGGCGACCTGCGGCAGTACCTGACCGCGGTCGAGGGTCTCGCGTCGGACCCCGAAGGCGTGCGTCGGGCCATCGGGACTCTCACGCTGCTGACGGACCGTCGCGTCCCGACCGGCCCGCTCAAGCGAAGCGCGGCGGTCTCCCTCGTGGACGAGTGCTTCGCGCGCGTGATCGATCGCATCCGGGAGCAACGCCCTGTTTTGGCTGGATTCGCATGGATGGACGCCGGGACGCCGTTGCCCAGCAGTGGGGACGCTTCGACGACGCTCGTGGTGGACGCGCGCGACTTCCCCCAGGAGGGCCCGGACTCCCTGGCCCGGATGATCGTTGCCAGCGCCGAACGCGGATTTCGGCGCTTTCTCGTCGCCTATGCGCGCGGCCACCGCTTCATCGGCTGCGGTCTCGGCCCTGGCACCTCCGGTGTGAGGATCGACGTCTACGGTTCGTCGGGCGACTACCTCGGCTCGGGGATCGACGGAGCTGAGATCGTCGTCCACGGCTCGGCGCAGGATCAGCTCGCCCAGATCATGAAGGACGGCACCCTCGTGGTGCACGGCGACGTCGGGCAGACGTTCGGGTACGCCGCCAAGGGCGGACGTGCCTTCGTCCTCGGCAACGCCGCCGGGCGTCCGCTCATCAACGCTGTCGGGAAGCCGCAGGTCGTGATCAACGGGACCTGCCTCGATTACCTGGCGGAGTCGTTCATGGCCGGCGATCCGCTTGCCGGCGGAGGTTTCGTGGTGCTGAACGGGGTCGCGTTCGACGAGGACGGGACGATCGTCGACCTCCCGACGCCGTACCCTGGCGGCAACCTGTTCTCTCTGGCATCCGGTGGCGCCATCTACGTCCGCGACCCTTACGCGCGCCTCGCGGACGACCAGCTGAACGGGGGCGCCTTCGCACAACTCGAGGTAGCCGATTGGACCTTGATCGCGCCGTGCCTCGAAGAGAACGAGCGCCTGTTCGGCATCTCCGTGGAGCGTCTGCTCGCGGTGGATGGGCGGCAGCTCGCGCCGGAGCGTGTCTACCGCAAGATCGCACCCGCCGGCCACGAGGCGCTGCAACCGGAGGAGGCCTGGGTCCGCAAGGCGGGCTGAGCGTCCCGCCGCTGACGGTCGCCTGTTCCGAGCCTCGACAGGTCCGAGACGACAAGGTCCGAGACGATCCCTTGACTTGAGACTACGCGGCGGACACACTCCGCCGGACGCGACTGGAGGAAGTTGAATGGACAAGAAGCAGGTGCTCGAGCGGTGCAAGAAGGAAGGTGTGCGCTTCCTGAGGCTCGCCTTCACCGACATCGACGGCATCATCAAGAACGTCGAGGTTCCGGCCTCGCAGTTCGACAAGGCGCTCGACGGGCAGATCATGTTCGACGGGTCCTCGATCGAGGGTTTCACCCGCATCGAAGAGTCGGACATGCTGCTCAAGCCGGATCCGTCGACGCTCGCGATCTACCCGTGGCCGACGCCGTACGGCAAGGTCGCTCGCCTCGTCTGCGACGTGTACAACACCGACGAGACGCCGTTCGCCGGCTGCCCGCGCCTGGCGCTCAAGCGCGTTGTGGAACGCGCCGTAAAGCGAGGGTGGACGATGATGGCAGGCCCCGAGGCGGAGTTCTTCCTGTTCCACCGCGATGAGAACGGCAAGCCCAATCACGAGGTGCACGACGTGGGCGGCTACTTCGACCTGACGCCCGTGGACCTCGGCGAGGAGGCCCGCCGCGACGTCGTCGAGGTCCTCGAGCGGATTGGGTTCGAGGTTGAGGCGGCGCACCACGAGGTGGCGCCCGGCCAGCACGAGATCGACTTCAAGTACGCCGATGCGGTCACCACGGCGGACAACATCGTGACGTTCCGCTTCGTGGTCAAGAAGGTGGCAATGGACCATGGGCTGCACGCGACGTTCATGCCCAAGCCGCTCTATGGCGTCAACGGCTCGGGTATGCACACGCACCAGAGCCTATTCGACCGCAAGGGCAACAACGTCTTCTACGATCCGAAGGGGCCCTACCAGCTCTCGAAGATCGCGCGCGGCTACATCGGCGGCATCCTCGACCACGCCCGGGCTTTCGTGGCGGTGACGAACCCTCTCGTCAACTCCTTCAAGCGCCTCGTCCCCGGTCACGAGGCCCCGATCAACGTCGCGTGGTCGGAGAAGAACCGTTCGCCGCTGGTCCGCGTCCCGGCGAGGCGAGGCACCGGGACCCGGTGCGAGGTGCGCGTGCCCGACCCGTCGTGCAACCCCTACCTTGCGCTCGCGGTGATGCTGGCGTGTGGCCTCGATGGGGTCGAGCGCGGGCTCGACTGCGGCGAGCCCGTGAACCGCAACATCTTCGAGATGTCCGAACGGGAGAAGCGGCGCTTGAAGATCAAGGAGCTGCCCGCAAACCTCAACGAGGCCCTCGACAACCTCGAGCGCGACAAGGTCGTGGGGGCGGCACTGGGCGAGCACATCCTGTCGAACTTCCTGCGCAACAAGCGCGAGGAGTGGCATCGCTATATTTGCACGGTGCATGAGTGGGAGCGCGAACAGTACCTGGAAGAATACTGAACCGAGGCGCCGCCGATAGCGGACCGTCTGCGTCGTTGCGCTCGCCCGCTCGCATCCTCACATAGCCTCCGGCTACGCTCCGGTGCGGCGGGCTTGTGCGCCTAGCATCCGGCCCACTCTCGGCGGCGCTGCTGCACGCCGTGCGGGGAGGCGCTGTCTTTGATCGTGTTCGTGGTATTCCCGGACTACGGGCCACAGTTCCAGCGGGGGAAACGGGAGAGGGGAAAGGTCAAAGGGAAGACGAGGGCTTTGAACGACGAGGGCCTGGCGTTTCTGGTCTTCCGTTTGACGTTTTGTGTTTGACCTTTCACCAGTCCTCAACGGACCTTCGAACCTTCGGACCTTCGAACTCTTCACTCTCAACTCTTCACTCTGAACTGTCTCCGGCTCCTCCGCTCCTCTGCTTCCGAACTCAGGTCCGTGACCTACCTCACGAGGATGAGGGCGAGCGCGGTGGCGGCCAGCACGACCCAGACGACATCGACTCGCAGTCGGAGCGCGACGACCGCGGCGAGCGACAACGCGACGTCCCACGGGCCGATGAAGGCACTCTTCGCGACCTGGGCGAGGACGTGGAGGAGCATCGCGATGAACGCCGCCAGCAGGCCGCCCACCGCGCTCTGCACGACCCGCAGGTGCCGGAAGCGCGCGAAGTGCGGCGCGATCAGGGTGAGGAGGAGGGACGAGGGCAGGAAGATGCAGACGGTGGCGAAGAGCGATCCGAAAACGCCGCCGATCTTGTAGCCGATGAAGGTCGCGGTGATGATCACGGGGCCGGGCGTGATCTGCCCGAGCGCAAGCCCGTCGATGAACTCCTTGGGAGTGACCCACGCGTGGGCGGCGTTGTGAACGGCCTCCTGGAACATGAACGCGACGGCGGTGTAGCCGCCGCCGAAGGCGACCAGGTTGATCTTCGTCATCGAGAGGCCGAGGGTAGGCAAAGCGGGCGAAACGGCTCGCGAGGCGACGATGGCCGCCGCGTACGCGACAGCCACGATGCAAACGGTGAGGACGGTCCGGCGTTCGTTCCCTGTGGGGTGAACGCCGCGCCGCACGTCGTCATCGCCATCGCTCGGTTCGGGCGGGTGCGGCCACACGAAATCCGCAACGACGCCGAGGGCCGCCGCGCCGACCAGGACGAGCAGGGCGTTGGCGCCGCCGAAGAACCCCCACGCCGCGAAACCCGCGATGACGAGCCCCCGCCAGTTCCGGAGAGCGGGTTGCGCCATCGAGAGGATGGACTGGACGACGATTCCAACGACGGCGGCCCCGAGCCCGCGGAACGCCGAGTGGACGAGCGAGAGCTGCTCGAAGCGGAAGTAGGCGGCGGAGAGGCCGAGCATGAGCAGGAACGCCGGCGAGTTGTACGCCAGCATCGCGAGGAGGACTCCGACGCCCCGGTGAAGGCGCCAACCGATGTGGGCGGCGGTCTGCGTGGCGATCGGGCCGGGGAGCATTTGGGCAAACGCGAGCGACTCGCGGAACTCGTCCTCGGTGAGCCACCGCTTGTCGTGCACCGTGACCTTGCGGATCTGCGCCACGATCGCCGGACCCCCGTAGGATGTCGCGCCGATCCGGAGGAATGTGCCGGCCATCCGCCATCTGCCTGGTGCCGAGCTATCCACAGGAACCCCCCGCGGAGTTTGCGGCAGCGGGTTTCCTCCAGTCAAGACGCAGTCGCAGAACCAGCCGGGAAGGCTTCGGCCCCGAATCGAGTTCTTGGGTGCGGCATGAACCAGGAGGCGAGGGTTGCGGAGGAGTTGGACCGACTCGAGACCGGGGCGGGGTTCCTGCGTCTCGCCGATGCCGGTCTCGTGCGCGTGACCGGAGCGGGGCATCGCGACGCCCTGCAGCGGATCTTGAGTCAGGACCTTCGGACGCTTGTTCCGGGCGGGAGCTGCCTCGCGCTCCTTCTGGCGCCCAAGGGGCAATTTCGGGCGATCATGGTCGTCTTCGGGGGCGCCGATGCCACGCTTCTGATGGCGCCTCCGGGCCGAGCGGTCGAGCTGGCCGAAGCGCTCCGGAAATACCTCCTCCTGTCACGGTGCGATGCGGAGCCCGTCCCGGACGACGATGGGGCGACTGTGCTCGTGGGAGCGGGGTGGGCGGAGGCGGCGGCCGCCCTGGGGGCGGACATCACCGTTCTGAGTGCGGGCGGGTGGCACTCGGGCGCGTTCGAGGCGCGCCCGGTGGCGTGGTTCGGACGGTCGATGCTGGGGGTGCCGGGAGCGCTGCTGGTGGGTGCAGGCGAAGCGGTCCTGGACACGCTCGGCGCGCGCGGCGTCCGGCCCGTGCTCCCGCAATCGGTGGAGCTCGCCCGGATCAGGCGCGGTTCGCCGGCGTGGGGCGCCGAGCTTACGGAAACCGTGCTTCCCGCCGAGGCCGGGATCGATGGCGAGACGGTCTCGTACTCCAAGGGGTGTTACATCGGGCAGGAGACCATCGCCCGGATGAAGACGTACGGCCATCCCACGCGGGCCCTTGTGGGGGTTCGCCAGATCCATGGCGAGCTCGGGTCGCCGGAGTTGCCCCTGCGGCTTGCGCCACCAGGGGAAGACAAAGCTCGCGGCACGCTCACGAGCTGGGGCCGGCACCCCGACCACGGCGGCGTCGGTCTGGCCCTTGTTCGAAGCGCCCAATCCGTCGCCGGTACCCGCCTCGCCGGCGCGGGCCGCAAGTTCGAGACGGCGTCCTTCCCGCTCTGGTGATCTGGTCGGGGTTGCGCAGGCTTGAGGGTTCAGCGGAGAAGTGAAGAGTTGAGAGTGAAGAGTTAAGAGTTGACGGCAAGGACAACGGATTCTCCCTCTGCGGCCTGAGTTGCAGCGTGGCTCCTGACTCTTCACTCTTAACTCTCAACTCGGCTTCTGAGCTGGATCAGTCCCACTCGACGTTGAGCAGGTGCAGCTCGGGCGAGAGACCGGTGCCCAGCGCCTTTCGAATCGTCCGCGCGCCGGGGCCGAGCCGGTGCCGGCGCGAGAGGTGGGTCAGGACCAGGTGACGGTTGCGGAGTTTCGGCGCGATCTCGGTCAGGTCGTCGAGGTGCATGTGGCCGAAACGTCGCGCCCTCTCCCTGTCTGAGGGG
>PMLC01000077.1:0-9248 GCA_003158745.1 Acidobacteriota bacterium | reverse complement strand
GCGCCGCACCCACTCGACGCAGCACCCGAGCGTCTCGACCCAGTGGGACGTGGCGAAGAAGCGAAGGTCGAAGCCGCGGCGCAGGGGGACGGTTTGACCGGCCAAGACCGGGATTACCTCGGTGTCGTAAGGCTTGCCGCCCTCCAGCTTGGCGCAGGTGGCGAGTAGCTCGCGCACTCCGCTGGCCAGGGAGGCCAGCACGTAGACCTTGCCGCCCGGTATCCCGTTGAGCTGACGTTGGCTCGCCCACGCGGGCAGCCCGATAATGTGGTCCATGTGACCGTGCGAGACCACGACGTGCTGGAGGGGAACCAGCGCCCGCGCCGGTCGGCCCGCATCCAGCGCCAGCCGGAGCTGGGGGAGGAGGATGAGCGAGGCCTCACCCGCGCGGGAACCGCCTGCCACCCGGAGTTCTCCCCACGACGTGGCGAGTCGAAGTTGTCGCACTCGGATGAGAGTGCCTGCCCGGTTGCGGTATTGTCAACCTCGAGATGCCGTGTGCGTCATCTGGGGTATGGCGAGCGCTGCGCGGCGGGAGATACCGTTGGAGCCCGAGGACGAGCTCGAGTTGGTCGGACTGGCGCAACAGGGCAACCGCGACGCCGTTGAAACCCTGCTCGAGCGCCATGAGCTGGCCGTCTTCCGGGCGTGCCGGCGGCTTCTCCCGCAGGGCGAAGACGTTGAAGGGGCCGTGCAGGAGACGATGCTGCGGGCCCTCCGGGGCCTCCCCCGGTTCTCCGGTCAGGGGAGCTTCGGCGGCTGGCTCGTCGCAATCGCCATGAACTTCTGCCGGGACACGCTCCGGCGGCGGCGACTGGTGCCGTTCCAGCCCCTCGAAACCGGCGACGACGATGCGATGGACCCGATTGCCGTGGTGCCGTCGTCGGAGCCGGGCCCGGAGCGGGTTGCAATGGCGCGGCAGGCCGTGGAGCGGCTGCGCCGCGAGGTGGCTCGGCTGCCGAGGCGCCAGCGGGAGGTTTTTGCCCTGCGGTTCTTCGTTGGACTGGACCTTGCAGGGATTGCCGAGGCGCTGGACGTGGATGTCGGGACGGTCAAGACGCACCTGCACCGGGCGGTGCAGCGCGTGCGCGCGGCGGTTGAGGAGGCGAACCCATGAGCATCGAGCATCTCACTGACGACGAACTGGACCTCGCGCTGGTCGGCGAGGAGCTGCCCGCTCCAGCGGCGGCGCACCTCTCCTCTTGCCTTGTCTGCCGCCGCCGTCGCGACTCGTTTCTGGCGGCCGTGGACGGCGCGCTCGGCGAGGATCCGGACGAGGCGACCCGGACGCGGATCCGCGAGCAGGCGCTCTCGGCGTGGAGCGGCGGGAGCAGGAAGTCTCACCTGGTGCAGTGGCTCGCGGCGGCCGCGGCAGTCGTGGTACTCAGCCTTCTTCCGCTCTTGGGCAGCAATTTCGTGTCGCGTCCGAAAATCAACACCGATGCCGTCCTCACCGAGGTGGACGATGTCCTGTCGCGGGACCCTCTGAGCGCAGCGGCATCCGAGGAAGTCGTTGAAGCCGTCGTCCCCGCCCCCGATGTGGACGGAGAAGGGAGCTGGTCATGAGTGTGCGTGCAGCAAGATGGTTGGTAGGTTCGGTTCTGGTGCTCGCGGGCGGGGTTGCTTCCGCCCAACCCTTCAGCGTGCCTGTTGGGAAATGGTGGGAACGGCCGCGAATCGCGGGCCGGCTCGGCATCACCACCGAGCAGGTGAGCAAGCTCAACGCCGCGACGTACCCGCACGCGAAGGCGATGGTTGACCTCAAGGCTTCCGTGGAGAAGGCCACGCTCGACCTCCAGGCCGCCTCCGAAACGGAGCCTTTCGAGGCCGAGAGAGCCCGCCTCGCGTTCGGCGTGCTCCAGCAGGCGCGTCAGAGGCTCGAGGCAGAGCGCTTCGAGATGCTGCTCAAGGTGCGTGCGACACTAACCCCTGATCAGTGGAGCCGGCTCCAGGAGCTGGTGCGGGAACGGCGCGAAGAAGCCATGGGAGGTGTGCAGCCCACGCCCGGTGCCGGCTTGCGGCGCAACCAACAACCCCGTCGCAATCCCAACTGAGCGCAAGAGGCCGGTCCTCACCTTTGGTAAGTCCGGTCTCCCAGGGCGGCGAACCGCTCGACGGCTGGCTCAAACGCGGTACAGTGTCGGCATGGCCTGTCCCCCAGGGGCTAGCCGCGCATCCGTGATCGGCCATGGGGTTTTCGGGATCGCAATATGTGCGGCATAGCTGGCGTTTGCATGCCTCGCGATGTCGAGGCGGCCGCTTCGCACGTCGCGGAAGCTCTTCAAGATCTCAAGCACCGCGGGCCCGACGGGCGCGGGATGTTCGTCGAGTCCGCCCTGATCCTCGGGATGCGGCGTCTGGCGGTCATCGACCTGGTCACCGGGGGTCAACCGGTTTTCAGCGAGGACCGCAACGTCGTCGCGGTTCTCAACGGCGAGATCTACAACTACCTCGAGCTGCGCGATGGCCTGCGCCAGCGGGGCCACACCCTCGCCACCAGGAGCGACACCGAGGTGCTGGTCCACCTCTGGGAGGACGAGGGCGCCGCGTTGTGCGCGAAGCTCCGGGGGATGTTCGCGTTCGCAATCTGGGACCGCAAGGCCAGGACGTTGCTGTTGGCGCGCGATCGCTTCGGTAAGAAGCCGCTGTACTTTTCTCGGTTGCCGGGACGCGGCCTGGCGTTCGCCTCGGAGTTGAAGGGGCTCGTCCCGATCTTGCGCGGGGCGGGGACTGCGCCCCGCGTTCGCGAGCAGGCGATATACGACTACCTGTCTCTCGGGGTCGTCCCCCAGCCAGACACGGTCTACGATGGCGTCCATGCCGTCCGGCACGGCCACTGGCTGACCTTCGGCGACGGCGGTCTGCGCGAGGTCCCCTACTGGCAACCGGAGCTCGAGCCGAAGGCGTCGCTTTCGTACCGCGATGCGCAGGAGCAGCTTCGGGAGAAACTCTCCGAGGCGGTTCGGCTTCGCCTCCGGAGCGACGTCCCGGTGGGTGTTTTCCTCTCCGGAGGCGTTGACTCCTCAGCGGTCGCCTTCGAGGCGGCCCGCCATCTGGGCGGGACGCTGCGAACGTTCACCGTATCCGTCGCGGACGAGGACCTCAATGAAGGCCCGGTCGCCCGTCGCACCGCCGAGGCGCTCGGCATCGAGAACGTTGTCCTGCCGCTCCACGTGGCCCCCCTCGATGAACTCCTCACGATCGCGCGCCACTTCGACCAGCCTTTCGGCGACCCCTCGGCGATCCCGAGCCTGGCCGTCTCGCGCCTGGCACGCCAGTACGTCACGGTAGTCCTCAACGGCGATGGAGGCGACGAGGTCTGCGGTGGGTATCGCAGGTACCTGGCCGCGAAGGTGCTCGGGTGCGTGAGCCCTGTGCCGGCGCTTGGGCCAGCGATGCGGATCGCTCTCTCGCGCGTCGCCGCAACCAAGCGCCGCTCGGCGGCGGGCCTGCTCCGCCGGTTCGGGCGCGGGCTCTCGCTGTCGGCGGGCCAGCGGTATCTCGTCTGGACCGCGGATTTGCTGCTCGAGGAAGACAAGGCACCGATCTGGCGCGGAGCGCCGCAACGGCCAACCGAGGCCTGGGTGGAGGACCAGTTCGCCCCCGGACTGTCGGCCGTGGATGCGCAGGTGGCGGGCGATCTCCGGATCAACCTGCCGTCCGACCTATTGGTCAAGATGGACATTGCCACGATGGCGGCGTCCCTCGAGGGCCGCTCGCCGTTCCTCGACCACGAGGTCGCAGAGTTCGCGCTCCGTCTGCCCGTCTCATATCGCGTGCGCGGCCACCGGCTGAAGGCGGTGTTGCGCGACGCGTACCGCGACCGCCTGCCGCGAGAGGTGGTCGAGGGGAGAAAGCGGGGATTCGAGGTCCCCCTTGCGGCCTGGCTGGCCGGCGATCTCCGTGACGTGGTCTTCGACGCGCTCGTCACGCCGGGGTGCAGGGTATCGGAGTTCCTCGATGCGGGGTTCGTGCGGGCGATCGTAGACGGGACCGCCATGCAAGAGAGAAACCGGCCAGGGCTCGTGTATGCGTTGCTCGTCCTCGAGCTCTGGCTTCGGGAGGCGGCTTGACCCCTCCGCCTGCCGTTGCCGGCCGAATTCGCCTAAGGCGCCAACGATAGCGGGCCATCTGGTGCGTTGCACATCGCGGTCTCGCGTCCTCATCCCGCCTGTGGTGGGACTCCTGCGCGGGCCGCCCGCGCGTCTTGCATCTGGCCCACTCCCGGCGGCGCGGCTACACGCACGTCAGCACCGGCAGAGAGGCAGAGGTGCAGGGCAGCGGAGGAGAAGGCGGCAATTCGTGGGTGTCTCGCTCCTCTGCTCCTGCGCCCCTCCGCTCCTCTGCCTGTCTCTACGGACCACGGTCTTTCGTTGCCCGGCGCCCTGAGCCCGGATCCCGGCCTTCCTGGCGGGGCTGCCTGGCGGGGCTCGCTCGGCGGTAGCCTGGAAGCTATACTCCTGCGTCATGTTTCCGTTACGGGACTCTGTTCCCTCGTCCCGGCCTCCCGTGATCAATGTGCTGCTGATCGTGGCATGCGCGGGGGTGTTCCTGTTCGAGTTGTCACTCGGGCCGTACCTCGAGCGCTTCATGCGCGTCTATGCCTTCGTGCCGGCGCGGTTCTTCCAGCTCATGGTCGTCCGGGGAGGGCTGACCCTCGGACTGAAGAGCGTGCTGCTGTCGATGTTCCTTCACGGCGGGTGGCTGCACCTCATCGGAAACATGTGGTTTCTCTGGATCTTCGGAGACAGCGTAGAGGATGTTCTTGGACACGCCCCGTACCTGCTCTTCTACCTGGTGTGCGGCGCCGCGGCCGCGATCGGGCAGGCGATCGTTGCGCCCTTGTCGAACGTGCCGATGGTCGGCGCCTCAGGCGCGATCGCCGGCGTTCTCGGCGCCTATCTGGTATGGTTCCCGTGGGGCAGGGTCAGGACGCTCGTCTTCCTTGGCTTTTTCTTCACGGTCATCGAACTGCCGGCGCCGATCTTCCTGATCATCTGGTTCGTGGTGCAGTTCTTCTCCGGCACGTTGGCGCTGGCTGCCGCAGGCCCGACGGGGGGCGGGGTCGCATGGTTCGCCCACATCGGCGGCTTCCTCGCCGGAGCGCTGGTGGCGCTAGTGTTGAGTGGGACGGGGCGGGCGCGCCCGCGGCCGAGATCCGCGTCTTACGGAGGATGAGACATGTCCGACCAGAAACCGAACGTTCCTCTCTTTGACCTGACAAGGCAGTGGTCCGAGGTCTGCGACGACGTGCACGCGGCGGTCGAGCGCGTCTTCGCCACCCAGCAGTTCATCCTCGGGCCTGAAGTCGCTGCACTCGAAAAGGAGTGCGCCGCCTTCCTCAAGGTCAAGCGCGCGGTGGCGGTGTCCTCGGGCACTGACGCGCTGCTCGCCGCGCTCATGACGCTCGGTGTCGGATCCGGCGACGAGGTGATCACGACCCCGTTCACCTTCTTCGCAACCGCCGGGGTGATTCACCGGCTGGGGGCGCGCCCGGTGTTCGTGGACATCGACCCGCGCGACTTCAACCTCAACCCCCGTAAGCTGGCGGCGGCGGTCACGTCGCGCACCAAGGCGATCATCCCGGTGCACCTCTATGGGCAGGCCGCGGACATGGAGGCCCTGGCGGCGGCAGCGCCCGGCATCCCTCTCGTGGAGGACTGCTGCCAGGCGATCGGCACCGAGTACAAAGGCGTGCCGGTCGGCGGGATAGGCACGCTCGGCTGCTTCTCGTTCTTTCCGACCAAGAACCTGGGCGCATTCGGTGACGGCGGCCTGGTGACCACCAATGACGAGGCGCTCGCGGACAGGTTGGTCGACATGCGCATCCACGGGATGCGGCCTAAGTACGTCCACCACTTCGTCGGTGGGAACTTCCGGCTCGACGCGATTCAGGCGGCGATCCTGCGCGTCAAGCTGCCGCGGCTTTCCGGCTGGATCGCGAAGCGGCAGGCCGGCGCCGCGCACTACCGCGAGCTGTTGGCGAGCGCGGGCCTGGCCGGGACCGTGACGTTGCCCGCCGAGCTGCCGGGTCGCAGCCACACCTACCACCAGTACGTGGTGCGCGTTCCGCAGCGCGATGCGCTCAGGGAGCACATGGCTAAGGAGGGGGTCGGCGCGGAGATCTACTACCCGATCTCGCTCCACGAGCAAGAGTGCTTCGCCGACCTCGGTTACCGTAAGGGCGATTTCCCCGAGTCGGAGAAGGCGGAGGCCGAGGTGCTGGCGCTGCCGATCTTCCCCGAACTGCGGGCGGACGAGCGCGAGCGGGTCGTTGCCGCAATCGCGAGGTTCTACCGCTGAGCCCGAAGAAGAGGGCTCATCCTACCGGCGACGGGCGGGTGAGGCGTCGGGTGGGGGTCGCCGACCTCGCCTCACAATCTCCAGCAACCTGCATGCGCGTGCTGTTGACACTTGGCGCGCGCCCGCGCACCATCCGGGACACGAATGAGCTTCTTCCTGCCGGCCACGCCCCGTTCGCGACTCCCTCTGGCGCTGGTTGACGCCGTTGTGCTGAGCGCCGCGGTTTGGCTGGCCCATGTCGTGCGGTTCCCGGCTGGGCTGGAACGGACGTCCAAGTGGCACCAGCTCATGGCACATCCGGGCCTGCTCGTGACGGCTTTGTTCGCCATGTGGGCGACGGCGGTCGCTGCCGAGCTGTACGAGCCGATCCTGCTCCGGCGCCTCGGTGAGGTCATCGCGAGGGTCGCACTCGTCGCCGCCGTGTGGGGCACTGCGCTGATCTTCGCGACGTACGTCGAACCGAGCTGGAGGTTCGGCAGGGGGCTGCTCCTCCTGACGACCGTCGCGTGGGCGGTGGCGGCTGCTGCCGTCCGGTTGGTGACGGCGGCGTGGCTTCGTCGTCGGCCGCGCCCGCGAGCGCTCGTCGTGGGCGATGCCGACGCTGTCGCGGAGGTCTGCCGCAGGCTGGAGGGCCACCCGCTCGCACCGTGGGAACCGGTTGACGGGTCCGGCCTGACGGCAACACAGGTAGCGGGCGAAACCGATCACGAGGGCGTTCAGCTCGTGGTGCTGGTGGGTCCCGAGTCGACGAGCGGCGGCTTGGCGGGCGACCTGGCTTCGCTGCACTTCTCCGGAGTCCCGGTCGTGGTGGCGTCCGAGATGTGGGCGTGGCTCGACGGCAGGCTGCCCGTCGAGGACCTCTCCCCCGCAGCGTTCCTCCACCAGCCCGGATTCGGCGTTATCCACTGGGAGCTCTTCAACCGGGTTACCCGGGTGGTGGACGTTGCCCTCGGTGCGGTTGCGCTGGTGGCGTGCCTGCCGCTGGTCTTCATCGCGGCGCTTGCAGTTCTCGTATTCGACCGGTGGCCGGTTTTCTTCCTCCAGACCCGGGTCGGGCAATTCGGTCGGCGGTTCCGCGTCATCAAGCTCCGCACGATGCGGATCGACGCCGAGGACCACGGACCGGCTTTTGCCCTCCCGGCCGACCCTCGGGTGACGCGACTGGGGAGGATTCTCCGGCACCTCCGTATCGACGAACTGCCGCAGTTGCTGAACGTGATCAAAGGCGACATGTCGCTGGTTGGCCCGCGCCCCGAGCGGCCTGAGTTCGTCGCACAGCTGGCGCGAACGATCCCCTACTACACGTTCAGGCTCGCGGTGCCTCCCGGCCTCACGGGGTGGGCCCAGGTCCACATGCGGTACGCGGTCACCGAGGCCGAGCACCGTCGGAAGCTCGAGTACGATCTCTACTTCATCCGCGAGAGGTCCTTCGGTATCTTCCTGCTGACTCTGCTGCGCACGGCGAGCGTCGCTCTGGTCGGGATCCGGCGGTGAACCGGGTCGCCGGCAGGCTGGCCCGCAACGTCGCGTAGTTCGGCGCGGGCGGGGTGGTGCTCAAGGGTGCTCTGTTTGCCGCCGGCGTCCTTTGCCTGCGGTTGCGCCGTCTGGGCTGGCGTCTTCTCTACACCCCGAGCATGGTCGCCGTGCACCGTCTCGGGGCAGTAACCGGATCGGTGGCCCACTCGCCGTTTTCCACCTCGATCTCATGGCCGCGACCCGGCTGCGGCCTTTCGGGCCTCTTGCGTACCGCTTTTGCTTGGCGGTCCTGCACTCGGGACATGCACTGCTCCGCGCGGCCGGGTACCGTGTCTTGTGCAAGGCGACGCCTGGCGAGCGGCCGCGGCGGCGATCCTGCGAGGGCAGCACAGGGCGCTGGCGACGCTGAAGAGAGGCCCGGCAGGAGCAAGGCGCCGTCAAAACGCTTCGGATGCGTAGCCTGAGACGGCCTCGGAATTTTGGCACTCCCCCTTGACAACTGCCAACGCCTGTCCTAGACTCTTGGCAGTCTCGCAGATGGACTGCTAATAGGATCCTCGGCGAGCAAACGTAAACACAAGAAAGAGGGAGGGTTAAACGCATGAACGTTCGTCCGCTCCATGATAGGGTTCTCATCCGCCGTCTCGAAGAGAAAGAGGTAGTGAAGGGCGGGATCATCATTCCCGACACCGCAAAGGAAAAGCCACAGGAAGCCGAGGTCGTTGCGGTCGGTCCGGGCAAGTTCGACGAGAACGGCAAGCGGATGCCGATCGACGTCAAAAAGGGCGACCGCATCCTGATCGGCAAGTACTCGGGGTCTGACATCAAGATCGACGACCAGGAGTACGTCATCGTGCGCGAGGACGAGATCCTCGGCGTGCTGGAAAAGTAGGGGAGGCGTGAGATGGCAAAGCAGATTGTCTACGCAGAGGACGCCCGTCAGGCGATCCTGCGCGGTGTCAACAAACTGGCCGACGCGGTCAAGGTGACGCTCGGTCCCAAGGGTCGCAACGTCGTTCTCGAGAAGAAGTTCGGCTCGCCCGTGATCACCAAGGACGGCGTCACGGTGGCCAAGGAGATCGACCTCAAGGACAAGCTAGAGAATATGGGCGCGCAGATGGTCCGCGAGGTCGCCTCGAAGACCTCGGACGTGGCCGGTGATGGCACCACCACCGCGACGGTCCTCGCTCAGGCGATTATTCGCGAGGGCACCAAGAACGTCACGGCCGGCGCGAACCCGATGGAGTTGAAGCGCGGCATCGACCTCGCCGTCAAGAAGGCGGTCGAGGCCATCACCAAGCTCTCCAAGCCCGTCGAGGGCAAGGCGATCGCCAACGTCGGCACGATCTCGGCCAACGCTGACGAGGAGATCGGGAAGATCATCGCCGAGGCGATGGACAAGGTCGGCAAGGACGGAACCATCACGGTCGAGGAAGCCAAGTCCATTGAGACGACACTCGAAGTGGTCG
>PMLC01000091.1:26831-29642 GCA_003158745.1 Acidobacteriota bacterium | reverse complement strand
AGCCCGTCCGCAAGACCTCGCCGGCCGACTCGCCGTGGACGACGATTCCTGCCTCGATGGCCGAGCAGGCCGCCCCTCCGACGACGGTGATGACCGGGAGCCACGAGGTCGAGAGCCAGGAGAAGCGGTTCACCGGCGAGCCGATCTCTCTCGAGCTGAAGGATGCGGACATTAAGGACGTCCTTCGCACCTTCGCGAAAATCACCGGGCTCAACGTGGTCGTGGACCCGGGCGTCTCCGGATCCGTGACCGTGAACCTCGAGAACGTGCCGTGGGACCAGTGCCTCGACATCATCCTGCGCGTCAACGGCCTCGACTACGTGGTCGAGAACAACGTCCTGCGCGTGGCGAGGATCCAGCAGTTGACCGCCGAGAAGTCCCAGCAGGCGATGCTGCGCAAGGAGTCCGAGAACGCGAAGCCGATGCGGACGGTGGCCAAGACCCTGTCGTATGCGAAGGCAGGCGCGGTGAAGGGTGTGCTCACCTCCCAGGGATTCATCCTGTCGGACCGCGGCTCGGTCGTTGTCGACGAGCGCACCAACCAGCTCATCATCCGGGACGCCACGGACAAGATCGATGGCATCCTGAGCCTGATCGACAGCCTCGACCAGCCCAACCCTCAGGTGATCATCGAGGCGCGGGTTGTCGAGACCACCCGGACGTTCTCCTATGCGCTCGGCATGGTGTGGGGCTACAGCCAGTACGGCGACGCAGCCCACGGTACGACGACGGGGTTGAAGTTCCCGAACAGCGTCACGAGCACCGGCAACGTCAACCTGGGCGTGCCCGCCAACGGCACGATCGGGATCACGATGGGGGACATCCTCAACTCGTTCAACCTGGACTTCACGCTGAGCGCGGCCGAGTCGGACGGCCTCGTGAAGGTCGTGTCCTCGCCCAAGGTGACGGCGCAGAACAACGAGAAAGCCCACATCCAGAGCGGCATCCTGCTCCCGATCCAGACCGTCGCCAACAACACCGTGACGGTGCAGTACGTCGATGCGACCCTGAGCCTGGACGTGACGCCCCAGATCACCGCCGAGGGCACCGTTCTCCTCGACATCGATCTGAAGAAGCGCGAGCCGCTCTCCGGCATCAACCTGCAGAGCGGGCAGAACGCCCCGATCTCGACCCGTGACGCGAAGACCCGCGTCATGGTCCGCGACGGCGGCACGACGGTGATCGGGGGCATCTACCAGTTCACCGACAACGACCAGAAGAACGGGATCCCGGGCCTCAGCAGCCTGCCCATCATCGGTGCGCTGTTCCGCAACAGGAACCAGAGCACGCAACACGACGAGCTGCTCATCTTCATCACGCCGCGGATCGTCAAGTACTAGGGGGAAGCCATGAAACCGAATCGCTTCGCACTCTTCGCGCTCCTCATGGTGGCGCTGGTGGGCCTCGTCGGCTGCGGCAGCAACAGCTCGAGCAAGACGGAGGCCGAGATCTACCTCTCGCAGAACATCCCCACGGGAGTGGCGGACGTGGACATCTCCGTCCCGGTGGATGTCGCCATTCCCACCATGACGATCAACTCGCACGCCAAGAGCGCGGCCACGGTGCTCTCCCAGCAGGACGACGCGATCCTCACCGAGTGGGTCGTGACCTGCACCCGCAGCGACGGCGGCACGGTAGCCTCTCCGCAGTGGTTCAACTTCGAGCAGGTATACGTGCCGGCGGGAGGAAGCACGACCTTGACGAACTACCGGATCTTCCCGTCCGACTACTTCAGACAGCCGCCGCTCAACCAGCTCCTGCCCGAGAACGGGAACGTGGACAAGGAAACCGGCAAACACAACATCCGGGAGCGGCTGCACATCGCGATCTACGGGAAGACCGTGGCGGGGAAGAGCGTCAGCCTTGAGTTCGACCAGAACATCAACTTCTTCTACGTGACGTTCTGAGGTAGCAAATGCGGGAGACCACCATGAAGCGAAACCCAATCTTCGTCGGCTTGGCGGTGGCTGGTGCTTTGGCGCTCGTTGGCTGCTCGCAGAGCAGCCCCACGGCGCCGAAACAACCCACCCCGACGGCGTACGCCATCGCCCTCTCGGCCAACCCCAACGTCGCCGGGATCAACGAGAGCATCCTGCTGGTCGCCCTGCTCAGCGGCACCGTTCCCGACGGCACCTCGGTCACGTTCACCACCACCATCGGTGTTTTCGAGAACGGGAAGCAGGAGGAGACGCGCACGACCACCGGCGGAAGGGCCACCGCGACGCTTGTCTCGCTGTCGGGGGGCGACGGCCTGGTGACGGCCCGCGTGCCGAACAAGTCGGACTCGATCGCCGTGCACTTCCGCGGCGGCAGCGCTGCCCAGCTCGCCATCAACTCGGTGCAGCCCAACCGCGGGAAGCCCGCGGGCGGGGACCAGGTCGTCATCCACGGCCAGGGGTTCATCGCGCCGCTCGACGTCAATTTCATCGTGGCCGGCGTTCCGTACCCCGCGATTATCGTGTCCGTGGCCGCCGACGGCAGCTCGATCACCGTCCTCACGCCGCAAATCTCGGGCTCGTCATCGATCGACCGTCTCGCGGACGTCCAGGTGAAGCTGCGGGGAGTGGTGGACACCTCCGGCAACCCCGTCTCGACCACGTTCGTCGGCGGCTTCACCTTCTCCGCGGACACCGGGATCCCGCTGCTCTACAACGTCGCGCCGTCAACCGGCTCGGCGGCAGGGGGCGAGATCATCACCCTCACCGGCAAGTTCTTCACCGAGCCGTTCGAGGTCGACTTCAACTTCACCGATCCGTCGGGGGTCCTCAAGTCGTTGCCGGGCCGCACCGTTGACGTGCAGCACGGCGCCGA
>PMLC01000091.1:0-26712 GCA_003158745.1 Acidobacteriota bacterium | reverse complement strand
TCATGACGCAGCCGGTCCCGGGGGCCGTACCCACCACCGCGCAGGACGTCACCGTCACGACCAGCCTCGGCGTCGCGACGCTTTCAGCGGCGTTCACCTACCTCGAGGGCCAGGCGCCGACGCTCTACGTCCTCACGCCGAACAACGGTCCGAATGAGGGCGGCACCCGCGTCACCATCACCGGCGTCGGGTTCCAGTACCCCGTCCAGGTGCTGTTCGGGACGCAGCAGGCGCAGGTCGTGTCCACCAACTACAACCAGGTCGTGTGCACCTCGCCCTCCATCACGGCGAGCCAGCCGGGGACGCCGACGACCGTCCAGGTCTCGGTGACGAACATGGCCTCGGGCAAGGTCTCGCAGAACACGCTCCCGTTCCAGTACGGCCAGGCGATGTTCATCTCCTCACTCGCACCCAACCGGGGACCGGACATCGGAGGCACCCAGGTCACGATTGTCGGGCAGGGGTTCGTGGCACCGGTCACCGTGACGCTTGCAGGCTGGTCCGCCCAGGTGCAGTCGGTGTCGGGCACCCAGATCGTAGTGCTGAGCGGCGCGGTGCCAACCGCCAGCCGGCAGTGCGTGCCCTTTGCGGGGCCCGTGGTGGTCACCAACACGGATTCCGGTCTCCAGGCCACCGGGCCAAGTTGGACGTACCTGCCGGTCTCCAAACCGACGATCATTAGCGTCACCGCAAGCTGCGAAGCGCTTGGCGTGATACCCGGCAGCGCCACAAATTGCACGTACACGGTCGTGGGCACGAACTTTGAGTCGCCCCTGGTGGCGACGTTCTCCAACCCGGCCACCAGCTACCCGATTGCCCCGGCTTCAGTCACGCCGACGCAACTCACGTTCACTGTTCCGCCGAGCTTCGAAAGTCTTGGCATCCAGTACAACAAAGTCCCGTGCGCCATTGGCGCTCAAACCGGGACGATGAACGTGACAACTCCAATCAACCTCACAATCACGAACGCCGCGACAACTTGCTCTGACACGCTGACCAACGTGATCCTCGTGGATCCGACGGACAAAGCCTGCAAGCTCGGCGGAGCCTTGAGCGTTAACTGCACGGCCGCCCCGTCGAGCGGCGCGGCGCCGCTGACCGTTCAATTTACCTCGACGCCTATAGGTGGCACGGGTGCCTACACATATGATTGGAATTTCGGCGACGGTACCACGCCCGACGACAAGACGCAGAACCCGACCCATACATACGCGGGCACTGGCACATTCACCGCAACCGTGACGGTTAACGACGGGACGTCCGTCGCAACGTGCACGCAGACAATCACGGTGAACTGAGAAGCTCTCCGGAATCCTTGGGGGGCCGCGCCCGGCGCGGCCCCCTTTTCATTTGTGCGCCCAGCATATATAGGGGTCATATTGGGGTCAGGCTTGCGTTGTTGCGTTGTATCGGGGTCAGGCTTGCGTTGTTGCGTTGTCGTGAATCGCCCGGTCCGGCCGGCCTCCTCTCCGGATCGCAAGACGTGGTGGCTCCGAACGCCGCCCGTACATCGTATTGGGAGCAGGTTGCTGGTAGGGTCACTTCTTGACGTCGTCGTGCGTTCATGCGATCATGCCGCACGAAAAGAGGTGCGGGGCACATGAGCAGCATCAAGACAATCGGCGCCAGCGGTCAGATCGCTCTCGGCAAGGAGCACGCAGGACGCCACGTCGTTGTCGACGAGATTGAAGCCGGCGTCTGGGTCGTCAAACTCGGCGACTTCATTCCCGACAACGAGCGCTGGCTCCACACCCCGCGGGTCAGCGAGGCGATTGACGAAGCCGTCGCCTGGGCGGACGCGACCCCCGCTGCGCCTTCCGACCTGAACAAGCTCTCGAGGCGCGGCAAGCGGTGAGCGAGCCGGCGCACGTGCGGCTCGACCTCAACAGCCCGGTCTTCCAGAGGCAACTCTTCGCCTTGCCGAAGGACGGCCAGACGGCTGTGCTCAACGCGCTGCGCAAGCTCGTTGCCATGTCATGGCAGCAGGTCTACGCCGATGGCGGCCTCCGCTGGGAGGCCATCCTGTCTCGCGTCGGGTCACACGGTGACCGCCTCTACTCGCTGCGGATCGGTCGCGGGTTCCGCGCTGTTGCCTACCGTGAAGGTGACTGGCTGCGCCTCCTCACCCTCCACCCGGACCACGACACCGCGTACCGGTAGCCTCGGGGTCAGGCTTGCGTTCTTGCGTTGTTTACCGCCAANNGCTCTGCGGGAGAATGCACCATGACACGCGACGAGATGGACGAAGTCATCCGCCACTTCGACGTGGTGATGGAGGCCGTGCGCGGCGACGTGCGCGCCGTCGGCGAGAGGCACGCCATGCTCAACAGCAAGGTGGACCATGTGGGCGAAGAAGTTGCGGCTCTCGCGTCGCGGGCCGAACGGGTGGAGGTGGTTGTTACCGACCTCATATCGCGGACCGAACGGGTGGAGGTGGCCGTAACCGACCTCGCGTCGCGCACCGAGCGGTTGGAGGTGGCCGTAACCGACCTCGCGTCGCGCACCGAGCGGGTGGAGGTGACCGTTACCGACCTCGTATCGCGCACCGAGCGGGTGGAGGTGACCGTTACCGACCTCGTATCGCGCACCGAGCGGGTGGAGCAAGAGCTCACACGTTTCCGCGGCGAGACGCAGCACTCGTTTGCCGAGATGCGGGCGATGATGAAGCTCTCCTACGCCGAGATTGAGAACCGCGTCACGCGGCTCGAAGGCGCCCTGACCGAGGTTCTCGGGCGGCTTGAGCGGCTGGAGAGATCCACGGTTTCGTAGCGTCTAGGGTCAGGCTTGCGTTGTTGCGTATTCAAGAGGGGTAGGCTGATCCCAAAATGACCCGCACGCCGCGCATTCATGTTTCCGGTGACCATCCCGTCGGCCTGGCCGCGGCTTGCACCATGTAATCGTTCGCACCATAATGATGTCAGGCGAGGGCCGGCATGGTGAGGACACAGGTTCAGCTGACGGAGGATGAGGCCAAGGCGCTCCGTCGCCTGGCTGCTGAAGGTTCGACGTCGATGGCCGCGCTCGTCCGGGTCGCCGTGGATGAACTCCTCGCACGGCGCCGCGGCGTCCCCGAAGCGGAGGTGCGCCGGCGGGCCATCGCCGCCGCAGGGCGGTTTCGCTCCACGCATAGCGACTTGAGCGAACGCCACGACGACTACCTGGCCGCGGACACGACGCCGTGAGGGCGTTTGTCGACACCTCGGCGCTGCTTGCCGTGCTGGTCGCCAACGACCTGCACCACGCTGACGCGACGATGATCTGGCGGCGTGAGCTGGAGCAGGGCAGCGACCTTGTGACGTTGAACTACGTCCTGGTCGAGACGACCGCCGTGCTCCAGCACCGGGTGGGTATGGCGGCAGTTCGCACGCTCGTTCACGATGTCGTGCCGGTCCTGAGGGTGGAGTGGGTCTCCGCCGAAGACCACGAGGCGGCGACCGGTGCGCTGCTCGCCGGCGGACGTCGTGGCGTCAGTCTGGTGGACTGCTGCTGCTTCCAGGTGATGCGCCGCCTCGGCCTGGAACGGGCGTTTGCCTTCGATCGGCACTACACCAACGCCGGCTTCGAGGTGTTCTAGCCTCGGGGTCAGGCTTGCGTTGTTGCGTTCTCAGGGGCTAAGGTGACCTCATGGCCCGCAAGCCTCGAATTCACGTCTCCGGTGGGCTGTATCACGTTATGCTCCGAGGCAATGGCGGGCAGGCGATCTTCAGCGACGACGCCGACCGGAGGCGGTTCTGCGCGCTCGTCGCGGAGGGCGTTGGGCGCTTCGGGCATCGGATCCATGCGTACTGCCTCATGCCAAACCANNCGTGCCTTCAACCGCCGCGTGCGTCGGGTCGGCCACCTCTTCCAGGGGCGTTTCCGGTCGCTTCTGGTAGACGGGAATGGGTATCTGTTGGAGTTGGTCCGCTACATTCACGTCAACCCGGTGCGCGCCGGACTTGTGCGTGACCCGTCCGCGTGGGTATGGAGCGGCCACCGCGCGTACCTGGGCAAGGACCGGACCGCGTGGCTGGACAGCGGGCTGGTCCTGGCCATGTTCGACGAGCGTGACGTGCGGCGCGCGCGGCGGCGCTACGCTGGTTTCGTGCGTGAGGGCCTCGGGGAGACCTACCGGGAGGAACTGCACCGTGGCGAGGCCGACGCCCGAGTTCTGGGTGACGAGGTGTTTGTCTGTCGCATCCTCGGGGCCTCTCGGAGACCCAGGGTGGTGCCGCACCTGAGCGCGATCATCGAGGGTGTGTGCGCCGCCTGGGGAACGGATGAGGCCGCGCTGCGCGCGCCCGGGCGGCGGCACGAGGCTGCGCAGGCGCGGGCGGCAATCGGGTGGCTTGCGACCCAGACGCAAGCGGCGGCGCTCAGCCGGATCGCGCTCCATTTCGGCCGCGACATCTCCACGATCAGTCGCCAGGTGGGGCGGCTGGCTACGGACGCCCGGCGGGATCAAGCGCTGGGCGCACGACTCGCGGACCTGCGCCGCAGCCTCGAGAGCAACAACGCAACAACGCAAGCCTGACCCCAAGTTTGGTTCGCGGGACCTCGATCCGGTATAAAATGACACGATGACCGAGAACACGCGCAGGATCGCGGAGCTGCAGCGCGAGGTGGTCGCCAACCCGGCGTCGCGGCAGTTCTACCAGCTCGGGGAGCTGCTGCGGCGCGACGGCCGGTGGGCGGAGGCGGCCGACGCACTCGGTGCGGGCCTGGTGCACCACCCCCGCTACGTGGCCGCCTGGGTCGCCCTCGGGCGCGCGTACCTGGAGGGTGGGCACGGTCCTGACGCGGTCCGTGGGCTCGAGCAGGCCCTCGTGCTGGACGCCCAGAACCCCGTGGCGTGGCGCCTGCTCGGCGAGGCGCACCTGGCAACCGGCGACCGCCCCGCGGCCCTCGAGGCGATGAGGCGGTGCCTGGAGCTGGTCCCCGGCGACGACGTGTTGGAGTCGGCGGTGGAGGCGCTCACGGCCGACGCGACGCAGCCGCCGGCCGAGAAAGCGCCCGCCCCTGCCGGTGCGGTTCTCCCCGGTGCCAAGCCTGAAGCGGTTGCGAGAGTCTCCGACGTGGGCCCGCCGCCCGTTGCGGGGGGGCATCCGTCCGTCGCGTCGCTGGCGCCCCAAGAGGTGGTCCTGCCGCCCCTCGCCGAATCGGTCCTCGGGGTTCCGGCACCGGCTGCGAAAGCCGGGGACGTGTTCGGCGAGATGCCGACATTCGGCGAGGGTCTCCCTCTCGGCAGCATGGGGATCGAACAGCCCACGGCCGATCCGTTCGGCCTGGAGGAGCCCGTCTCGATGCCGGCCGGGGTGCTCGAGCCCGCGCCGCCGGCGCCGGTCGCCCAACCGCCGGCACCATCGTCTGCCGGCGCCACGCCCGAGGCGCCCACCGAGATGCTGTTCGAGCTTCCGGTAGAGGCCGCAGCCCCCGTGCCGTCGGTCGAGATCGAGGCGCAGCAGCGTGCCGCGATCGAGAGCCCGATCGAGCCCGTGGCCGAGCAGCAGGCCGTCGAGCCGGCTCCGGCCGTCGAGGCTGAAGTTCCTGCTCCGCCTGTGGATGCGCACTTCATTACCGCGCCTCCGTCCGAGGAGGCGCCTTTGCTGCTCAAGGCCGTGCTGACGGCGACCGCCGCGACGGCGCCGGTCCAACCCCTGCCGTCGCTGACACTCGCCCGCCTCTACGTGCAGCAGCAGGCGCTCGACGAGGCGGTGGTGGTGCTCGAGCGCCTGCTGGAGCGCGAGCCCGCGAACGTCGAGGCTCAGGACCTCCTGGCGCTCATCCGTGACATGATGGCGCCGTTGCCCGAGGCGCCGCCTCCGCTGCCCGCGCGGGAGCGGAAGATCGCCGCGTTGCAGCGCTGGCTCGCGTCCCTTACACTTGGGCGGGAAAGAGCCGCACGATGACCTTCGAGAACGCCCTGGCCGACATCCGGCGCTGCGCCGGAGTCTCTTTGACGGCGATTGCCGATCGCGACGGGATTCCTGTGACGAGCTGGGGCGAGCGGCCCGAGGATGTTGAGGAGCTCATCGCCGAGTACTCGACATTCCTGCGGGACGTCACCTCCGCCAACAGGGAGCTGCAGCTCGGGGAGCTGGACCAGATCATGGTGGCGGCGGAGCACAAGGTCGTGCTCATCACGAGCATCGCAGGCGGCTACTTCCTGATGGCCGTTGTGGCTCGCGACGGAAACCCGGGCAAGGCGCGGTTCGCGTGCCGGACGGCCGCGTTCAGGCTTCGCCAGGAATTCCTCTGAGGGGAGGGCGATGTTCACCTTTTCCGAGCTTTGCGAGCTGATCAAGCTCGTGTCCGACACCCGGATCGGTGGGATCGAGGTCGAGAAGGACGGCACCCGGGTGCGAATCGACGGGGTGCCGTGCCCGCCGCAGCCGGACCTGCGCTTCGGCGCCCCGCTGCTCCCGCCGCAGTTCGCGACCGCCAGCCAGCTCGCCGCCATGGCGCTGCCGTCGTCAGATCCCGCGGCTGCGGGAGGTCTGGGCGGAGGCGCGTCGGCGGAGGAGAACGGGTTCCTGTTCGTGACTTCCCCGATCGTTGGGACGTTCTACGCCGCCCCCAGCCCGGATGCCGAGGCGTACGTCAAGGCCGGCGACTTCGTGCAGAAGGGCCAGGTGCTCTGCATCGTCGAGGCGATGAAGCTCATGAATGAGATCGAGTCCGACGTTTCGGGCGTGGTCGTCCGGATCTACCCTGAGAACGCGCAGGCGGTCGAGTTCGGGGAGCGTCTCTTCGCCATCCGGCCCTCGTAGCAGCCATGATATCGAAGGTCCTGATCGCGAACCGCGCGGAGATCGCCGTGCGAATAATCGCCGCGTGTCGCGAGGCTGGGCTCGCGACGGTTTCAATCCACTCGGAGGTCGACCGCGACTCGCTCCACGTCCGCCTTGCGGACGAGTCGGTGTGCATCGGACCGGCCGCCGCGAACGCCTCGTACCTGAACATCACGGCGGTGATCGCAGCCGCCGAGATCACCGGTGCGGACGCGATCCACCCCGGCTACGGCTTCCTGGCGGAGAACGCCCACTTCGCGGAGATCGTGCAGGAGTGCGGCCTGACCTGGATCGGGCCGCCCCCGGATGCGATCCGGGCGATGGGGGACAAGGCCAACGCCCGCCGCACGGTCACCGCGCGCGGCGTGCCCGTCCTGCCGGGCTCGAGTGAGCCGCTCGCCTCGCGAGAGGACGCCGTGGCCGTCGCCGAGGGCATCGGGTATCCCGTGATCCTCAAGGCCACGGCCGGCGGCGGCGGCAAGGGGATGCGGGTGGCGCGAGATCCGCGCGAGCTGAAGCAGGTCTTCGACACGGCGCGGCACGAGGCGGAGAAAGCCTTCGGGAATGGCGACGTCTACCTGGAGAAGTACCTGACCGCGCCGCGCCACATCGAGATCCAGGTGCTGGCCGATTCCCACGGCAAGGTGGTCGCGTTCGGCGAGCGCGAGTGCTCCATCCAGCGGCGCCACCAGAAGCTGGTCGAGGAGGCGCCGTCCATGGCTGTGGACGCCGAACTCCGCCAGAGGATGTGCGACGCCGCGACCGAGGCGGCCGCGGCGGTCGGCTACACGAGCGCGGGCACGGTCGAGTTCCTATACGACGACGGGCAGTTCTACTTCATGGAGATGAACACCCGGATCCAGGTCGAGCACCCGGTGACAGAGGCTGTGACGGGCGTGGATCTCGTCCTCGAGCAGCTCCGGATCGCTGCGGGGCTGCCTCTGTCGGTGCGACGGCGTCCGCACATGAGCGGGAACGCGATCGAGTTCCGCATCAACGCCGAGGACCCCGTCACGTTCGCTCCGTCCCCGGGGGAGATCACCGACCTCGCGTTGCCGGGTGGCCCGGGTGTACGCGTGGACACGCACATCTACAGGGGCTATCGGATTCCGCCGAACTACGACTCGCTCGTGGCGAAGCTCATCGTCCACGGGGCAAACCGCAAGGAGGCGATCCGCCGGGCGAAGCGGGCGCTCGGGATGTTCGTGATCGGCGGGGTGCGCACGTCGATCCCACTGCACCTGAGGATCCTGGAGGAACCGGACTTCGTCGAGGGCAGGCTCTCGACTCGCTTCATGGAACGCTTCGCAACTCGCGAGTAGAGCGAGTCGCCCGGACGGATCGCATGCGGGTTTTCCTGATCGGCTTCATGGGCGCCGGGAAGACGACGACGGGAAGGACGCTGGCTCGCCGCACCGGGTCGCTCTTCGTGGATCTCGACGGTCGGGTGGAGGCTGGCTTGAGGATGAAGGTGGCGCAGGTGTTCCGCGAGCGAGGGGAGGGCTTCTTCCGCGCCGAGGAGTCCAAGCAGCTCACCGCCTGCGCGCGGTTCGGATCGCTGGTTGTCGCGACGGGAGGCGGAACGTTTTCGCTGCCCGGCAACCGGGAGCTGATCCGGCGCCTCGGCGTCTCCGTCTTCCTGGACGTGCCGTGGGGCGAAATCGTGCTCCGTCTCCCCGCCAAGCAGGGCGAGCGGCCGCTGTTCGGCTCGCCCGAGAGGGCGTTGGAGCTCTACTCCGAGAGGCTCCCTCACTACCGCTCGGCGGACCTCACCATACGCCCCGAGCCCGGCGAAGACGCCGAGGCGCTGGCCGGTAGGCTCGCCCTGGCGCTCGAGGCCCACTCGTGAAATACCTGGTCATCTCCGACATCCACGGAAACCTGGAGGCGTTTCGCGCCGTGCTGGCGCACGCCGCCCGAAAGCGGCGCGACGCGGTTCTGTTCCTCGGCGACGCGGTGGGGTATGGTGCCGCCCCCAACCAGGTCATCGAACGGTTGCGGGAGATGGGTGCGGCGGTCATCGGTGTGCGCGGCAACCACGACCGCGTCGTGATCGATCCCGGCGAGGGCGCCGTCTTCTTCAACCCTCACGCCCGACGGGCGGCGCATTGGAGCTCCGAGGTCCTGACGGCGGTCAATCGCCGCTACCTCGGCTCCATCCCGATCGGCCCTCGCCAGGTCGAGGATGACCTCATCATCTGCCATGGCTCCCCCACCGACGAGGACGAATATCTCTTCAGCGAGATGGAGGCTCAGGCCGCGTTTGCGCACGTCACGGCGAGCGTCACGTTCTTCGGGCACTCCCACGTGCCGTGCGTGTTCGAGCGGGCCGAAGTGGAGGGGCAGGAGAGCCTGGGCGGGATGCTCCTCCGCGGAACCCGGGTGGTGATCGACCTCGATCCAAGCCGACAGTACCTCATCAACCCGGGGTCCGTCGGGCAGCCGCGCGATCGCGACCCCAGGGCGTCGTACGGGATGTACGATTCGGCTGCCCGCCGTTTCACTCTCTACCGCGTGATCTACAACGTAGAGGCGGCGCGCCGGCGGATACTGGCAGCGGGGCTGCCGCATCTCCTGGCAGACCGCCTCCTCCACGGCGCTTGAGCTTGGGCGCCGCCGATAGCGGACCATCTGCTGCGTTGCACTCGGCGGATCGCATGCTCATGGAGCCTCCGGCTACACTCCGCTGCTCCCGCCTCGTGCGCCTTGCATCTGGCCCACTCTCGGCGGCGCGGCTACCCGCACGTCAGCAGCGGCAGAGGGGCAGAGGGGCTGAGGAGCGGAGGAGCAAGCGATGACCTCGTCAGTGTCTCGCTCCTCTGCTCCTCAGCCCCTCTGCTCCTCTGCCTGCCTCTTCGGATCACGGACCACGGTCTCTCGGTGCCCAGTGCCCGGTCTTCCCGGCGGCATTGGAATAGGCGAGAATGGCACGGAACGTGAGGGATTTCACGAATGGGCGAGGAAGAAAGGGACGACCGGCGTTGCTTCAGATGCGGACGCGACCTGGGACCTCTGCTCGAGCGGAAGAAGATGGACACGGATGCCGGCCCGATCTGCTACGTGTGCTTCAACGAGACTGCTGCAGAGCAGCGCGATCAGGAGCGCCCCCGATGACGACACGGTCCCTGCCACGAACCCATGGAACGCGGCGCCCGACCCGAGTGACCATGTGTGTGATCTTCGGGGTTCTAGCCGCCCTGCTGGGAGGGGCGCTTGTCTCCGCAGCGGCGCCGCCCTCCTCCGTGGCGGAGCCGGCGAACGCGGAGGCGCGGGCACAGCTCTTGGCACTGGCCGACGCGCGACGGTTCGAACCCGAGACGCTCGCGAAGCTGGCCGCGGACCCGGATGACGGGATCCGCGCGGCGACCGCGCGCGTGCTCGGGGAGCTCGCGAACGCGGCGGCTTCCAGGCTCGTAGCCCGCCTCGCCCACGACCGCCAGCCCCGCGTGCGGGCCGAAGCGGCAGCGAGTGCCGGACGTCTCGCCTCGATGCTCCCTGCGGGAGCGCACGAGATCGAAGCGCTGGGCGGAGAGCTGCACAGGTTGCTACTCGATCCGTCCGGAGCGGTGCGGTCGGCCGCCGCCTGGGGCGCCGCCTCCGCTCGGCTGCCGGACTGCGACCTGTGGCTGCTGCAGAGGCTGGGCAGGGAGAAGGACCCCGAGGTCCAGGCCGCCATCCTGCAGGAGCTCTGGCGTTTCTCCGGCACGCTCTGGATCAAGCGCGCCACGGCTTTCGTGGCCAACCCCGACGCGCGCGTGCGGCTTGCGGCAACCTGGTCCCTGGCGCGGTCGGGCAAGCCGGATGCGGTGGCTGACCTGAGGCGCGCGAGCCGCGACGCGGAGCCCCTGGTCCGGATGGTGGCCCTCGAGGGCGCGAGCCGTGGAGCGGCACGGGGGCTGTGGGCCGAGCTGACGGGTGGGACGGGCGATCCGGACTCGCGAGTCCGGATCGCCGCCTGGCAAGGGCTCGAGAAGGCGCTGCGTCAGGAGCCGGGCCGACCCGTTCCGCCGGCGGTCCTCGAGCGCGCGCAGTGGGTGGTCGGCGACGCCGACCCTGATCGTGTGCAGGAACGGGTCGTGGCGATCCGCTTCGCCGGTGCTGCTAAGTGCTGTCAGGCGCAACTGAGGGACGCGGTTGCTGCGGGGGAGGCGTGGGTTGCCGGGGAGGCGCTGGCCGCCGCTGCCGAGTCCGGGGAGGCCTGGACAGATCAGGCAGTAGGGGATTGGTTCTCCTCACCGGAGCTGCCGCGCCGGCTGGCAGCGGTGAAGGCACTCAGGAGCGTGAACCGCGGGCAGCAGCAGCTCGTGTCCGCCCTGGGAGATCCGCAGGCGGCGGTGCGCCTTGCGGCGATCGAGGCGCTGGGGCGGGACCCGAGCGCCGCAGGGATTGCAGCGATCGACAAGCGCCTCGCGGACCAGGATCCCGTGGTGCGGGCTGCCGCGGTCCAGGCGCTTGCCGAACGCAAGGCGCTGCCGCAACCCGAGGAGCTCCTTCGCTTGCTCGCTCGGGAGCGAGGCGCCGCCATTCCCGATCCGGCGGTCGCTCTGGTGGACGCGCTCGGCGAGGGGAAGACGCTCCCGGATGGCGCCAGTGCCGCGCTGAACGGACTCGTCACCTACCCCGACCCGGTGCTCGCCCGGGCTGCCTGGAAGGTGCTGGTCGCCCATGGCGTGCCGCAGCCGCTGCCCGAGGTAAGGACCGGTGAGGGGCCCGAGTTCTACCGCCAGGTCCTGGCCTGGGCGGCTGCGCCCCGATGGATCGAGGTCGTGACCGTGAGGGGCACGTTGCAGTTCGTCCTGAACACCGCCGATGCTCCTTTGACGTGTTTCAGGTTCTCCGATCTCGCTGAGAAGAAGTTCTTCGACGGACTGACGTTCCATCGCGTCGAGCCGGACTTTGTGGTGCAGGGCGGCGACCCGCGCGGAGACGGATGGGGCGGACCCGGGTTCACCCTGCGGGACGAGCTGTCGGGCGGCGCGTTTGAGGCCGGCTCGGTGGGGATTGCCCTCTCCGGGCCCGATACCGGCGGCTCCCAGCTCTTCGTCACGCTCACGCCCCGGCCGCACCTGATCGGCCGTTTTGCGCTCATAGGAAAGACCGTGACAGGGCTCGAAGTGGCGCAGCGGCTTCGTGCCGGAGATCGGATCGTGCGTGCGCGGGGTGGGGAGGGCGCCGTGCCGGCGTACTTCCCGGTCTGGTACGGGTGGCTCGACACGGGCCGCCTGGACCGCGAGATCGCGGGCTGGAAGGATGAGCGGGAGAAGTACGAGCCGCAGGCGAAGTGGCTGGATCTCCTGGGCACAGCGAAACTGCGTTACCAGCTTGTTGTGGCGATGGGCACCTGGTGCGGCGACTCCCGGGATCAAGTGCCGCGCATGCAGGCGATTCTCGCGGCGCTCGGAGCTCGGTCGCCCTTCGAACCGCCGCGGCTCCTCGGAATCGACCGCAGCAAGAGCGCGGACGCGAAGGCGTTCCCGTTCGGCAAGGTCGAGCTTGTGCCGACCATCGTCGTGACGGCAGGCGGTGCCGAGATCGGACGGATCGTGGAGACCCCCAAGTCGGGAAGCGTCGAGGAAGACCTCGTCCGCATTCTCGCGCCGGTGGAGGGGTGGCAACTTCCCGATGAGTGAGGTCGGGGTCACGTCCCCTCTCCCCGGTCGGGCGCTCGATCGGCTGGCGGAGCGGCACTCGGTGCGAGTGCGACCGAAAGGTCCTGCGCTCTCCGGGCGGGATCTGGCCGCGTTCGTGGGCGAGGCGGAGGCCGTCATCTGCCTGCTGGCCGACCGCGTGGCCGCCGAGGTTTTCGCGCTGTGTCCGCGCCTGGTGCTGGTGGCCAACTACGCCGTGGGTGTCAACAACATCGACCTCGAAGCCGCACGCACGTCCGGCGTCTGGGTGACGAACACGCCGGACGTGCTCACCGACGCGACCGCGGATCTCACGTGGGCGCTCACCCTGGCCGTGGCGCGGCGGGTCGTGGAAGGTGATCGGCTCGTGCGCAACGGCGGATTCTCGGGTTGGAAACCCGACCTCCTTCTCGGCGTCGGCCTCCAGGGGAAGACGCTTGGAATCATTGGGATGGGGAGGATCGGCCGGGCCGTCGCACGTCGGGCCGCGGGATTCGGCATGTGGGTGTGCTACCACTCGCACAGGGACGCGCGGCCGCCCGACGGGGCGGAAGCGGAATACGTGCCCAGCCTCGATGCTCTGCTGGCCCGGTCGGACGTGCTGTCGCTCCACTGCCCTCTGACGCCCCAGACGCGGCACCTGATGGACGAGCGGCGCCTGCGTCTGCTCCCGCGTGGGGCCATCGTCGTCAACACCAGCCGCGGCGAGGTCGTGGACGAGGAGGCACTCGCGAGGGTTCTCGCGAGCGGGCATCTCGGCGGTGTCGGGCTCGACGTCTACGAGCGTGAACCCGAGGTTCACCCGGCGCTGCTGGGACGCCCCGACGTCGTGCTGCTGCCGCATCTGGGCTCGGCGACCGGAGAGGCCCGGGCGGCGATGGCCGACCTTGCCGTCGACAACGTGCTCGCCGTGCTGGCCGGGAAGCCCCCTCTCACGCCCGTGGTGAAGCCGTTGGTTCCGCGATCGTGACGCGCACGAGCTCGATCCGGCGCGTCGAGGCTTCGACGACCTCGAGCGAAAGGCCCCCGATCTCGAAGCGGCTGCCGACCGCCGGGACGCGCCCAGCTTGGGCCAGCAGCAATCCAGCCACGGACGTGTAGTCAGGCGCGCTCTGGATGGGCCGGCCGGTGATGCGGGCCAGCCGGTCGAGCGGCAGCGCACCCCGCACGAGCCACCGACCGATCCCCTCGGGCTGCGTGAGCGGTCTTGCGGTGTCGAACTCGTCCTGGATGTCTCCGACGATCATCTCGAGCAGGTCTTCGAGCGTCACGAGGCCGGCGAGGTTGCCGTGCTCATCCACGGACAGGGCGATGTGCGAACGCCGTTCGCGCATCTCTCGCAGGAGGTCGACCGCGCGTTTGCTCTCGGGAACGAACAGGGCCGGCTGCAGCAGCGAGGTCCACCCCGCCCCGAGCTCTTGCGGTTTGAGCAGGTCTTTGGCGAGGAGGATGCCGACCACGTTGTCGTCCCGGCCGTGGAAGACCGGGTAGCGCGAGTAGCCGTGGGTGACCACTTTCGCCTTGAGTTCGTCAAACGTCAGCGTGTCGGGAAGGAACACAACGTCGGTGCGCGGCCTCTGTACGTCGCGAACGTGAGCACCTTCGAACCGGAGCACGGCCTCGAGCATGGCGTGCTCGAGCTCTGAGATATGCCCCTCCTGTTTGGCGATCGAAAGGAGAAGGCGCACGTCCTCCGGCCGGGAGGCGGTCTGGGTGTGGTCGAGCGAGACACGGCGGACTCGCGCGACGAGATGGGAGAGCGCGAGGAGAGGCACCGTGACCGGCGTCAGCAGCCACTCCAGCGCTGCCACGGGGACGATCACGCGCCGGGCGAGGACCTCCGGTTCCGTGCGCGCCAGCGCCTTCGGGGTGACCTCCCCGAACATGAGCACGGCCAGCGTCGTCGCGCCGATCGCGAGGGCTATCCCCTTATTGCCGAAAAGGCTGACGGCAGCGTTTGTCACGACGGCGGAGATGCCGACGTTGACCAGGGTGTTTCCGGCCAGGATCGCGGTAAGGACGCGCTGGGGCCTCGTGCTCCAGCGCTGCCACGCCCAACGTTGCGCCCGCCCGCCGCGCTTGGCGAGGGCGCCAACCCGGGCGAACGGCAGGGCGGTGAGCGCGGTCTCGGCGCCGGAGAAGAGCGCCGAGGCCGCGAGCCCGGTGAGGAGCAGCACGACGATCCCGATCGTCACTGAGACGATGCTAGCAAACCTGGGGCCCAAGGGCGCAGAGGAGCTGGGGAGCAGAGGAGCACAAGACCGTTCGCAGGTTCACAGGCAGGCTGAAGGGAAGAGGGTGGAAGGTAGAGGGTAGAGGGAAGACAAAACACGGCGGATGCCTGGTGTCTTTCCTCTCCCCTTTTACCTCTTCCCTCTCACCTGACGTTGCCGCACTCTCGAGCGCCCGGCGCACCTCCGCTCCTCTGCCCCTCCGCTCCCATGCTCCTCTGCCGTCGTCTACACCCAGCCTCGGAGCTTCATGGCGGTGGCGACGCGGTCGATGGCGATCATGTACGCCGCGTTGCGCATGTAGACATCCTTCTTCTGTGCCATGGCGAGGACGCCCGCAAACGCGATGGCGATCTTCTCGTCGAGCTTCCCGAGCACCTCGTCCCTCGACCAGTAGAAGTTCATATCGTTCTGCACGCTCTCGAAGTACGAGCAGGTGACACCCCCGGCGTTGCATAAGAAGTCGGGGATCAGGAAGATGCCGCGCTTCTTGATCTCGGCGTCGGCCTCCGGCGTGGTCGGGCCGTTGGCACCCTCGGCGATGATCTTGACGGATGGCTTGATCATTCCGATCGTCTCGGCGGTCAACACGCCCTCGATCGCGCAAGGCATGAGGATGTCCACTTCCATGCCGATCCATGCGTCGGCGTCCTCGATCGAGTAACCGGCCTGCTTGGCCTTCCCCTTGTCGATGGTGCCGTACTGGTCGGTGATCGACATCAGGAAGCGCGGGTCGATGCCGTCGGCCTTGGAGAACGTGTAGGCCGTCTTGTCGTGACGGTCCCAGCAGGCGACGCAGACCACGACCCCTCCCAGCATCTCGATGAAGCCGATCGCAGCGTACTGCGCGACGTTCCCGAAGCCGTGAATGGAGGCCTTCGTGCCCTTGGGGTCGATCTCCAGGTGTTTGAACGCCTCGCGCGCCGCGTAGATCACCCCGAAGCCGGTGGCCTCGGTGCGTCCTAGGGAGCCGCCGCCACCGAGGGGCTTGCCGGTGATCACGCCGGGGGTGTACTCGCCGCGCAGCTTGGAGTACTGGTCCATCATCCAGCCCATCATTTGGGGCGTCGTGCCGATGTCGGGCGCCGGGACGTCCGTGCGCGGGCCGATGTTCTTCCACATCTGGTCGACCCAGCCGCGGCACAGCCGCTCCTTCTCGTGGATGGACAGGGTGGCGGGATCCACCACGATGCCGCCCTTGCCTCCGCCGAGCGGAATGTCGGCGACCGCGCACTTCCAGGTCATCCAGGTCGCAAGGGCGCGGACGGTGTCGATGGTCTCGTTGGCGGCCCATCGGATGCCGCCCTTGCAGGGGCCGCGCGCATCGTTGTGCTGGACGCGGTAGCCGTCGAATACTCGTAGGCCCCCGTCGTCCATCCTGACGGGGATGCGGAAGTGGAACTCCCGCAGGGGCCGGCGAAGGACCGCGCGTACCCCGGCGTCGAGCTCCAGTTGGTCTGCAACCTCGTCGAACTGGCGCTGCGCCATTTCGAAGGGGTTGAGCTTGGACATGGGCATCTCTCCTTGAAGGTCTCTCGCCTGCTGGCGAGCGCCGCGCGACATGTGGGTCAGAGCCGATTCGACCCGTCCATCCCTCGGCGTGGTGCCGACATTGTACACAAAACGTGGCTTTCCAGCAGGGTCTCACAAGATCCACCCGGCCTGAGCGGACCGATTTCCGGCAGGGCGCGCGCCTCGCCGCGGAGCGGCGATCCGGGTACACTACGCCCGGTGCCAGACGACGATTCCGTGGTCCTTGCCCGCGTGCTGTCGGGCGACGAGGATGCCTTCGCCACGTTTGTTCGGCGCTACGAGCCAAAGCTGAGGGTCTACGTCAGTGGGATCGTGGCGGTCGAGGAGGAGGCGCGCGACCTCGTTCAGGAGGCATTCATCCGGGCATGGCGCCACCTCGACCAGTACGACGTCCGCTTCCGGTTCTCGACGTGGCTGTTCCGCATCGCTCACAACGTAGCGATCGACTACCTTCGGCGCCGCCGGCAGCCCACCGTTTCGCTCGAGTTAGGTGAGGACAGCGAAGGGGACGAGATCCGCCTCGACCCCGCCGATCCCCGGAGGGGACCGCTCGGGGACCTGGCCAACCGTGAGTTGGCGGCGGCGATCGCGCATGAGATCGAGCGCCTCCCTGACTCGTACCGCGAGCTGGTGACGCTGCGTCACCTGATCGGTCTTTCCTACAACGAAATCGCTGACCTGAAAGGACTACCGCTCGGAACCGTGAAGAACAAACTTTTCCGCGCCCACAGCGTATTACGAGAGGCCCTGAAACCGTACCTGGGGCAGCTGGGGGGACCGGGGTGAACGAGGCGTGCTCTAAAGCGCGAGGCACTCTGGAAACGGGTGGACTGCATGGGCGTTCCGAAATCCGGTCTCACCTGGATGAATGCCCGGCTTGTCGCGCCCACGCCGCTCTCCTCTCAACGCTCGCAAAACTCGAGCCAGGCGAAGCAGATCCGGTGACCGTCCGGAGGATCATGGCGACCTTGCCGCCCGTCCCCTGGCAGAAGCGGCGCCTCGCCGCATGGCTGCCCCTCGGTGCCGGATTTGCCTTCGTGGCTGCGGGGCTGCTCCTGCTTGGCGGCGTCCCTGCCGCCGGCACGGTCGCGCAGCTGCCGGCGGCCGCCCGAGGCGTCCTGGGCTGGATCGCCTCCTCGGCGTTGGACGCCCTGACAGCGGCCCGAGGCGGGTCCGACGCCGCCAAGGTACTGATCGCGGCCGGAGGCTCTTGGTTCGTTGTCTGGTTGGCTTTGGCCGCGCTCGGCGGCAGCTGGGCAATGGTCTCCCTCATCGGACGGGCGCGGCGCGGAACGGGGCAGTGACCGCACTTCTCCTGGCTGGCGCGCTCCTGGCCGCTCCGGCGCCGCAGCTGGGCGCTCCGGTTCTCGTGGACCGGCCGACCCAGGGCCCCGTCGTGGCCCTACTTGCGGATGTTCGTGTGTCGTCCGAGATCGTCGGCGACGTGGTGGCGGTCGGCGGCGACGTTGAGCTCGCGGCCGGGGCACGGGTGCACGGTGACGTCGTGGCGCTCGGCGGGCGCGTGCGCGGCTCGGGTTCGGTGAGCGGGCGGGTGGCGTCGGCCGGTGGTCTGGGGCTGGTCGGCCTTGGCGGGCTCGAGACGTCGGACGGTTCGGTGTCGGCGCTGGGCCTCGGCCTCCTGCGCGCGGGCGTGTGGCTCACCCTGGGATCGCTTGTGATCCTGGCGGTACCCCGCCAAGTGCGCTCGCTCGGTCTTTGGCTCACAGCGGAGCGCCTGCGGTCTCCGATGATCGGAGTCCTGGCGTTGCTGGTCTGGCTGGCCGTGGTCGTCCTGGCTCTGGCGGTTACCAACTCGCCTCTCGGAGTCGCATGCCTGCTGCTCGCGGTGGCAGCGCTCCTGGCGGCCAAGCTGGCCGGCGTGGTCGGGGTCGCGTGGGTCATGGGCAAGGCCGTTGCGGTCTATCTGCCGCTGCGCCTGCGCGGGGAGCTGACGCGGACCGGGGTGGCGCTTTCGGTCCTATTGCTGCTTGCGCTCCTGCCTGTCGTCGGTCCAGCCGTGTGGCTCGCCGCGAACGTCGTGGGGATCGGCGCGGTGGTCGGCGCGCTCCTGGAGCGCCACCCCCTGGCGCTGCCGCTTCCGAGCTTTGCGGCCCGGTGACAAGCGCCCCGGTACCCGGCGACGCCGGGCCGTCTCGCATCGTGTTGGATCCGTGGAAGCAATGCATGAAATGCAGCGGTTCTTCAGACCGTGGGAGGGCATGGCCCACCGCGGCCCATCTCGGTTCGTGACGGGAGATCGAAGCAGCGGGGTCCTGCGCGACCCCTGCAAAGGGAGGCTGATCGATGGGTAGGATCATGAAGGCAGTCATGGTGGCGCTGCTGGGGTGCAGCGCCGTCCCGGCTCTTGCGGCCATCGACGCTCGGCTGATGCGGCAGGCCGCCGTGTCGGCCACGCAGATCGCGTTCGTATATGCGGGCGACGTGTGGGTCGCGCCGAAGGGCGGCGGCCTGGCCGAGCGGCTCTCGACCCCGAAGGGTGAGGAGTCGTTCCCTCGCTTCTCGCCGGACGGCTCGCTGATCGCGTTCAGCGGCAATTACGACGGCAACGAGGACATCTACGTGATGCCGTCGGGCGGGGGCCTGCCAACGCGGCTCACCCATCACCCGTATTCCGAGCGGATGCTGAACTGGTATCCCGACGGCGCCTCCATCCTCTTCGCCTCGCCGATGGCGAGCGGTCGATTGAGGTTCAACCAGCTTTACCGGCTCTCGGTGAAGGGTGGTTTGCCGGAGAAGCTGCCGGTGCCCTACGGCGAGTACGGCGAGGTCTCCCCGGACGGGAAGACTCTCGCATTCGTGCCCAACAGCGAGGACTTCCGCACATGGAAGCGCTACCGCGGTGGCGACGTCTCGCGCATCTGGCTGTTCGACCTCGCGACCCACGCCTCCAAGCGCGTCGGGGACGATAATGCGAGCTACAGCCAGCCGATGTGGCACGGGAAGACGCTCTACTTCCTTTCGGACCGCGACAAGAACAAGCGCAACAACATCTGGGCTCTCGACACCTCCTCGGGTGCCATGCGCCAGGTGACGGTCTTCGACGAGTACGATGTCCACTTCCCGTCGATCGGGCCGTCCGACATCGTGTTCGAAAACGCCGGCCGGCTCTATCTGCTGGACACCGCCACCGACAAGGCGCACGAGGTCAAGATCGAGGTCGTCACCGACCGCGCGACGCTCAAGCCCCACCTGGAGAAGGTGGGCGAGATGATCGCCACCGCCGCGGTGTCGCCGTCGGCCAAGCGCGTGGCGTTCGAAGCCCGCGGCGACGTTTTCAGCGTGCCCGCGGAGCACGGGCCGACGTTCGACCTCACCAGGACCCCCGGCGTCGCCGAGCGCTACCCGGCGTGGTCTCCCGACGGCAAGCTGATCGCCTACTGGAGCGACCGTACGGGTGAGTACGAGCTCGCGGTCCGCAATGCGGACGGGTCGGGGGATGAGCGCACCGTAACCAAGCTCGGCCCCGGCTTCCGCTACCGGATCTTCTGGTCGCCCGATAGCGCCCGGGTCGTCTTCGTCGATCAGGCGATGAACATCAACCTGTGCGACCTCGCCACCGGCGCCATCACCAGGATGGACAAGGGGCTTTACATGTTCGAGAGTGGACTGGAAGGTTTCACCGGGAGCTGGTCAGCCGACTCCCGGTGGGTCGCTTTCGGGCGCGACGCTGCGAGCAGGACCGGCGTCATCTTCCTCTACGACACCCAGGAGAAGAAGCTCCACCAGGTGACTTCGGGGTTTTACAACGATTCCGCTCCGGCGTTCGATCCCGAGGGCAAGTACCTCTACTACGTCTCCGGCCGCACCTTCCAGCCCTCCTACGGCACCGACGAGACGTGGATCTACGCCAACACCGACAACCTCGTCGCGGTGCCGTTGAGAGTGGACGTGCCTTCGCCGCTCGCGCCCCGCAACGACGTCGAGGAAGGCAAGAAGGACGGGGATAAGAAGGAGGAGGCAAAGAACGACGGCGACAAGAAGGACGAGAAGGGCGACAAGAAGCCGGAGAAGCCCGCCAAGGCCGAACCGGTCAAGATCGACATCGCCGGCTTCGAGGAGCGGGTGGTGGTTCTCCCGCCCAAGGCGGGCCGCTACGCGGATCTCCAAGCCCTCGCGGGCAAGTTGTTCTATCGCAGGCTGCCGCGGGCGGGGTCGGACGACGAGAGCAGCCCGATCGTCTTCTACGATCTTAAGGAACGCGAGGAGAAGACCGTCGTCGCCGATGCGGACGCCTACGAGATCGCGGCCGGAGGCGCCAAGATCCTCGTGGCCAAGAAGAAGTCGTTTGCGCTCGTCGAACCGAAGCCGGACCAGAAGATGGATAAGAAGCTCACCACCTCGGATCTCGAGATGACGGTCGACCCGGTCGCAGAGTGGCGCCAGATCTTCGACGACGCCTGGCGCTTCGAGCGCGACTTCTTCTACGACCCGAACATGCACGGGGTGAACTGGAACGAGATGCGCACGCGGTACGGTGCGCTGCTTGCCGACTGCGTCACCCGCTACGACGTCAACTTCGTGCTCGGCGAGCTGATCGCAGAGCTCAACTCGTCCCATACGTACCGTGGCGGTGGGGACCTGGAGAAGGGCGAGAAGCGCGGCGTGGGCTTGCTGGGTGCCGACTATTCGCTCGAGAACGGCTTGTACCGCATCGTGAAGATCTTCGAGGGGGCGCCGTGGGACGCCGACACCCGTTCGCCGCTCCTGGAGCCCGGTGCCAAGGTCAAGGAGGGCGACTACCTCCTCGCGGTCGACGGCTCGAAGGTGGACACGGCCCTGGACCCGTGGGCGTCGTTCGACGGCCTCGCGGGCAAGGACGTGATGCTCACCGTCAACGACAAGCCCACAATGACGGGCGCGCGGCAGGTTCTCGTCACGACGCTCGAGAGCGAGGTGCGCCTGCGCAACCTCGCGTGGATCAACGCCAACCGCCTGAAGGTGGACAAGGCGACCGGCGGCCGCGTCGGCTACATCTACGTGCCGGATACCGGCAAGGACGGCCAGAGCGAGCTGTACAGGCAGTTTATGGGTCAGCTCGGGAAGGACGGCCTCGTGATCGACGAACGATTCAATTCCGGGGGCCAGATCCCTGACCGCTTCGTCGAGTTACTCAACCGCCCAGTCACGAACTACTGGGCCGTGCGCGACGGCAAGGACTGGCAGTGGCCGCCGGCCTCGGTCCCGGGACCCAAGGTCATGCTGATCAACGGCTGGAGCGGTTCGGGCGGGGACTGCTTCCCGCTCTACTTCCGCCAAGCCGGCATCGGACCGCTGATCGGCCGCCGCACCTGGGGTGGGCTGATCGGAATCTCCGGCACGCCCGAACTCATCGACGGCGGCAACGTGACCGTGCCGACCTTTGGAATCTACTCCACCGACGGCAAGTGGATCGTCGAGGGTCACGGCGTTGACCCCGACATCGACGTGACGGACGACCCGGCCAAGATGTGGAGCGGCGGCGATCCTCAGCTCGACCGGGGCATCGAAGAGGTCCTGCGGCTCCTGAAGGAGAGACCGCCCGTGACACCTCATCGGCCTGCCTACGAGAACCGCTCGGGGCGGTAGGACGAGCGCCTTTCGGCGGCGAGAACAGCATGTGGCGGGCGGCGAGGAGCCGCCCGCCTTTGTTTTCGGCGGTTCCTCGGAAGTTGACCGGTGCGCGTGCCGGGTCTATAAGCAGGTCGTGCCTCTGGTGCAGGAGTTCCTGGAACGTGCGCTGTTCGCAGGCGCATCGCTCGTGGTGAGCGCGTTTCCCGAGCGCGCGAAGCGCGCGGGGTGGCCGGCCGTCTACGCGTCGGTCGCCGCCCACATCGTCTCGGGGTGGATCGAGACCTTTGTGTCGGCCGGCCTGTTCGTCATGGGTTTCCTCAGCTTTGGCGACCGTTTCACCCAGGGTACGGGGTGGACGTACGTGAGCCATCAACCGACCCTTACGTCCGGCGACTTCTTCGGAGTCGGCATTATCGGTTACCTGAGCTACCTGCTCACGCCGGTCGCGTGGCTCACGGTCTGGTGCTTCGGGGAAGGGATCCTCAGAGCGCTCGACGCGGCGCTGTCGTCACGGATGCTCGGCATGGCGCTGGTCGCCCTTCCGTGGCGGGCACTCGGGGCCTTGCAGCATGCGCAGGCGCATCGGATCCGACTCGGCAAGCTGGGCCCCGAGCGCCTTGACGAGGCTGTGGCTGGACCACAGGGGTCGCCCCTCGTCCTTACCATCTACGCGAGCCGTGAGAAGGGGTGGTCCGCAAACCAGGTCATCGAATACGCGGGGGGGTTCCTCGTGGCTGTCCGGAAGCGGTTCGTGCGGCACGGGGACCACCACGCAATTCGATACGATTTTCGGCACCTGGAACCGGGTGAGGTGATTCGGGGTCTGCTGGTGCACTACGCGCCCGATGGGGTGTCAGCGACCCCAGCTGCCGGTGGTGCGACCGCGCAGGCGCAGACCATTGACGCCAAGAGCTGAGTGTGCCATCCGAGCCGCCAAACCGCCGATCGAGCTCGAGATTTTGTCGGCACAATTCCGGGGAACGGAATTTACGCCCCGTGACGCATCTGAGACCAGAGGTTGTCAGCTCATTTTGGTGACGACTCTCGGATTTTGGCCCATTTAAACTCCCGCGGTCAAACTCGCCATTGAAGGATTTGATGGTCCTGGTTTCCAACGGGCGCACTTGACCGCCGCGCTTTTCCCGCCTCTACTATTGCGAGTCATGGGAGCCTGCATACACGGAGCGCGAAGCGTCAAGAGACCTCGGTCCGACCGGTGCCTATCCGCCCGCAGAGGCCTGCATTGGAGGGTGCTGGCCCTGGTCGGCATTCTCGGGGCTGCTCCTGTTTCACCGCTTCTCGCTTTGGACGACCACAAGACGCTCAGCCAGTATGGCCATGACGTGTGGGGCGAGAATGCGATCCAGGCCATCGTCCAAACCCGCGATGGATACATCTGGCTGGGCACCCAACAGGGGCTGTTGCGCTTTGATGGTCTGCGCTTCACCGTCTACGACCGGCACACGGTCCCGCTGATGCGCAGCAACAGCGTGCTCGCCCTCTGCGAAGACCGCGAAGGCGGACTCTGGCTGGGAATGGAGAGCGGCGGCGCGCTCCGGCTCAAGGACGGCCGGTTCACGGCCTTGACTGTCCAGGACGGGCTTCCAGCGGAGCGCGTCACGAGCCTTTTCGAGGACAGGCATGCCGGTCTCTGGCTCGGCACGGCGGATGCGGGGATCTGCGTCTACCGGGGAGGGAAGATCACGCGCTACGGCCCCGCCGATGGAGTTCCCGGCAAAGCGATCTACGCTGTAGGGCAGGACCGGGAAGGGCGCATCTGGGTGGCCACGGGCCGGGGCGTGGTGCGTCAGTCCAAGGACCGCTTCGAGTCAGTGGACCTCCCGGGCGAAGGGCAAAACTGGTACTACGCCTTCGCGGTGGGCGCCGGGGGGGACATGTGGCTGGGCTCCCTAAAGGGCCTCTACCGGTGGCACGAGGGCCATGTGACGCGGTATACGGTCAAAGACGGCCTCTGCGATGACAATGTCCAGAGCCTCTACTATGAGGCCTCCACCGATTGTCTCTGGGCCGGTACCAACGGCGGTCTCAATAGGTTCAAGGACGGCCGGATGGCGCCTTACACTTCACGCGATGGTCTCTCGAACGACCAAGTGGTGGCGCTCAAGGGCGACGGGGAGGGCAGCCTCTGGATTGGCACCATGAGCGGCCTGAACCGCCTTAGGGACACGAAGTTCCTCACCATCGGAACCCCTCAGGGGCTGCCTTCCCAATACGTCTTGTGCATTTCCCAGGCGGCCGACGGCGCCCTCTGGGTAGGCATGGAGAACGGGGGCGCTGCGAGGATCACGGGGGGACGGATGGAGCAAGTCGGCCCGTCGCAGGGCCTTCCAGGCAAGTCGGTGAACTCCATTCTCGCCGAACCGGATGGAACGGTCTGGCTCGCCGCGGAGGCGGGCGGCCTTGCGCGCTGGAAGGACGGCCGAGTGACGCTGCCGTTTGCCGGAAACAAGCAGATCGTTGACTCCGAGATTCTCTGCCTGTTCGACGACGGCCTGGGGACCCTGTGGGCGGGCGCCAGCATGGGTCTCATTCGAATGCAGGGTTCGGACGTGACGTTTTTCACGACGAAGGACGGCCTTCTGGGACACACGGTGGCCGCTATTGTGGCAGACGGCGCGGGCGGCCTCTGGCTGGGAACGGACGGCGGCGGACTGAATCACTACAGCGACGGCCACTTCACGGCCTACACCCTCCGCGACGGGCTGGCGGACAACATCGTGAACGCCCTCTACAGGGATGCCTCGGGCACCCTCTGGGTTGGGACGTCCGGAGGCCTCAGCCGCCTCAAGGATGGGAGGTTCACCAGCTTCACGACCAAGGACGGCCTCTCCGACGACACCATTTACTCCATCTTGGAGGACGCCGCGGGTCGTCTGTGGATGGGCTGTGAAAAGGGTGTCTTCCGGGTGGACAAGGCGCTTTTGGACGGACGGGCGGCCGGCAGAGCCGACCCCATCCCCTGCGAAGGCTACGACCGATTTGATGGCATGGGGGCGAGCCAGTGCAGCGGAGGCACGCAGCCCTGCGCATGGCGGGCGGCCAGCGGCTTGCTCTACTTCGCCACCCCGAAGGGAGTGGCGGCCATCGACCCTGCCTCGATCCTCCTGAACCCCCACCCACCCCCGGTGGTCATCGAGGCAGTGCTGGTGGACGGCAGGCCTCTGGCCCCCGGCTCGCCGGTTTCGCTGCCCCCGGGCCGTCATCGCGTGGAGTTCCACTACAGCGCCCTGAGTCTGGTGGCGCCCGAGAAGGTCCGCTTCCGGTTCATCTTGAAGGGCTTCGACAAGGAGTGGGGGGATGCCGGAACGCGGCGCGACGTGGCCTATACCAACCTCGGGCCCGGGAAGTATCAGTTCAGCGTCATTGCGTGCAACAACGACGGTGTGTGGAACAGCAAAGGCGCGACCAGGGCTTTTGAAATCGAGCCCTTCTTCTATCAGACCACGCTCTTTTACCTCCTCTGCGCGCTGGCGGTGGGTGCTCTTTCTGCGGGTTTGCACCGTTTTCAGCTTCGGCACGTCCTGACGCGCAATGCCGTCCTCAAGGAACGCGCCCGGATTGCTGCTGAGATTCATGACACACTTGCGCAGGTGCTTACAGGAATTCGACTTCATTTGGTGAGGGCTGAAGACGTGCTCCCAGGCGAAGCCGTTGAGGCCCGCTCCCACCTCGCCATTGCGCGAGAGCTGACGCGCACCTGCACCGAGGATACCCGAGTCGCCATCGCCGCGCTGCGCCCCTATGCGCTGGCGGCTATGCCCTTTTCAGACGCGCTGCACGACTTGGCCGAGACGCTCGCAGGCCCGGCAGGCATGGAGGTTACTTTCGAAGTTACCGGAAACCCGCGCCGTCTTTCTGAGGCGGTCGAGCATGAGCTGTGGCACATCACCCAAGAAGCGGTCACCAACGCAGCGCGCCACAGCCAGGGCCGCCACCTTCGTGTCTCCATCGCTTACGGGCGCCGTCTGGTCCGCGTGTGCGTCGCGGACGACGGCATCGGCATCGCCACAGCGCCCGCGGCCGACTCCTCGGGCGCGTTCGGCCTCATAGGTCTTTATCAGCGAAATCAGCGGCGGCGGTTGCGGGTAGCAGTCGAAAGCCGGCCCGGAACGGGCACGAAGGTGTACGCCGAGGCGCGCCTCGGCTGGTTTGCCGGACGTTCCTGGCCACGCTTACGCGTACGTGTACCCAGGGATCTGAAGGAGGCGACATGACCCGCGCGCCGGCGATCCGCATCGTCATCGTCGAAGATCACCCCGTGGTGCGGAAGGGACTCAGGGCGGTATTGGGTGGACAGTCAGACATGACAGTGGTTGGGGAAGCCGCCAGCGCCGCCGAGGGAGTGGCACTCCTCGCGCACGAGCCGGCGGACGTCGTCGTTCTCGATTTGCGCCTTCCCGATGCTTCGGGGACCGAGGGAATCGCCGCGCTTCTCGCGGCTCGGCCTGGTTTGCGCATCCTCGTACTTTCGAGTTGGGGGCGCCCTGGGGACGTCCGCTCAGCCCTGGATGCGGGAGCGGCGGGGTACGTGGTCAAAGACGCAGCGGATGAAGAGGTTGTGGGAGCTGTCCGCAAGGTTGCGGCCGGCGGGGCCTTTGTTTCCCAAGCCGCGGCGAGGGCCTTGGTGGGAGAAGGTAATTTGGAGCGGCTCACTGCCCGCGAACAGCGCATCCTGGAACTCATGGCCGACGGCCACGCCAACGATGCCATTGCTTGTGCGCTTGATCTCTCGGTCGGGACCGTCAAGAACTACATTCACGTCATTCTCCTCAAGCTGCACGTCAAGGACCGCACCGCCGCCGTTGCTGTTGCGACCCGCAGCGGACGGCTGAAACCGCGGTAGCCGTAACGGCCTTCCGCTGGCAGGCCGGGCCTATCAGCCGGGCTGGGGGATGCCTGCGCCACCTCGCGGTTCACGCACACTGGGCACCTTCCATCGTAAGTCCTCGCCGTACCCCA
>PMLC01000104.1 GCA_003158745.1 Acidobacteriota bacterium | reverse complement strand
GCGTCTGCGGGACTTCTGCGGCCTTCTCCGGGGGCGGGGCCACTGGAGCCGCCGGCGCTTCGGTCGTGGCGGGCACGGGAGCAGCCGCCTGGGCCTCGGGCTCAGCCTTCGCCGCCACAGGCTCTGGCTTCGCGACGGCTGGCGCCTCGGCGACCTGGACCGCCGCGGGGGCGGCCGCAGGGGCCTCAGCCACCTGCGCCTGCTCGCCGCCCACCCGCAGGAGGGCGCCGTCGGCGCTCGGCTCGATGTGGTACGGCATGGGCTTCTCAAGGTCCACGACGACGCGGACGACCGGCTCCGGCGCCGTCGCGAACTGCGCCACCCTCACGCGGGCCACGCCGGCCGCGCCGACGGGCTGCACGCGCCGCGTCACCCGACTCACGACGCCCTTGAGGTCGACGACGATGCGCGGCGGGTTCTCGAGGGTGAACGCCTTGCTCTCGAACCGCCCCTGCCCGGCAAGGTGCACGGAGACGCCCGTGGCGTCGGCGACGGCGAGCACGTCCCCGAGCTCGCGGGCCCTCGGGGCGCGCGAGAGTTCCTGAGCCTGAGCGATCCGGACTTCGATGCCGGAAGGCAGCGCGCTCACCGAGACGTTGGCGTTCACATCAATCTCGACGCGGAGGCGCGTCCACCGCTTGCCGCCCTCATCCACCGCCGACACCGAGGCGCGCCGCAGCCCCGACCCCGGCTCCTCGACGGTCGGCAGGGGCTTCGCCAGAGTCGCTTCCGGGAACTCAACGATCAAGACACCGGGCTCGGGCTGCGCCTTCGTGAACGTCAGCGGTCCGGAGGCGCTGATCACCAGCGCCGGCGCGGGCTTGGGAGTCCATGCCATCCCGAGGATCGAGACCGCCTCCTGCCCGGCAACGACACCGGGAAGAAGGAGACCCGCCAGGACTCCCACGGCCACCACCGCTATCAACGAGCGAGTAGCTGTCGCCATCATCGCAACCCCCACATGATCACTGGAGTGTCCGAGTCACTTCGCGATACGGCTTGAGGCTCTTAGGATCGGCCACTTGCATCCGGAAGACCACCTTGCCTGGCTCGATGTGCTCGACGTTGCCGTCGTAGAGGACCGTGCCCGGGCGTATCAGGTAACTCGTGTTGTCGGTGCCCTGGATCATCGCCACGTAGCCCTCAGGCAGCTTGAGGATGCCCTGCAGCTTGATCTCCTCGACCCCCATGCCGCGAAGCCCGGGGGGCCGCTGGCCCAGTTCCTCCTTGGCCTGACGGGCGAGCAGCGACCGGAAAGGATCGCGCCTCCCCGCCGGGTCGTAGGTGAACCCCTGGCCGGCATCGACGGCCTCGTCGCCGCTGAGAATCCGCTCGACCGTGGAGACGTCGATCGGATTCTCGGTCGGGACCGGCGTCGCGCTCGGCCGCGGAGGCCCCTGCGCCATGGCGGCCAGAGCCAGAAGCGTCGGCAAGAACGCCAGCGCTCGCTTGCTCATCACCGCGCTCCTTCCTGCATGACGTCACCGTAGATGAACGTCTTCATGGTGAACGAAACGCTGATGGTGTAGGCCGAGCCCTTGCGATTGTTGGCTCCCGCCTGCAAGCTCTCGACGTTGATGATCCTCGAGAACCGAGAGAGCCGGTCGAAGAAGAGCGCGAGTTCGTGGTAGCTCGCCTCGAGCTGCACGGTGATCGGCCACTCCGAGTAGAACTCCTTCTTGATGAAGCCCTGAGGCTGGAAGGTCACGAGGCGGAAGTTCCCGCGCTCCGTCAGCGACTTGACTTTCTTGATCAGCTCGTCCGTCTGCTTGGCGGTCGGGAGGATGCGGAGCAGGCGCTGCAGCTCCGTCTCGAGGCGCTCCGCCTCCTCGCGGAACTGTGTGAGACGGCTCTCCGCGATCTTGCCTTCCTGCACCTTCTTCTTCAGGGCTTCGAGGTCACTCGTGCGCGCAACGATCTCCTTGTCGATGTCCTTGAAAAGGTAGTTCTCGAAGGCGAACACGAGCAAACCCGAAACCACTATGCCGACGATCAGCGCGATGTACCAGGGCCGGTTTTCGAGATCGAGGCCTGCCATGACGCAAAGCCCCCTAACTCCGCCGGGGCGGCACGGCAGCCGCCTCGCGCGGGGTGTGTTCGAACACGAAGGAGAGATCGAACGAGAAGACGCCCTTCTCGTCCTGCGACATGATCCTCAGGCTCGGCTCATGGAAGAACGGGCTCGCCGTGAGGTTCGAGATGAAGTTGGCGATCGCGTTCTCGTTAAGCGCCTGGCCCTGCAGCGCGACCACGTTCCCCGTGAGGCTCATGCTGGTGAGCCACAACAGGTCGGGGAGGGCCTTGCTCACCTCGTCCATGATGCGCACGGGCCCGTACTGGTTCTGCTTGAGCTGCTCGATCACCTCGATCTTGTGCTTGAGCTCGGCGTTCTTCTTCTTGAAGTTCTCGACCTCGGCGATGATCGGCTTCAACCGGTCGTACTCGCGCTGGTTCGTCGCGATTTCCGCCTTGAGCCCCGAGAGCTTCGTGGAGAGCTTCCAGTAGCGGATGCCGACGACGGCGAGTCCCGCGATGATCAGACCGATGAGGATGAAGTTGTTGAGGCTCGCGGCCCCGAAGGCGATCAACGGCGCTCGCGCGACTTTTTCGGCGCGTGCTTCGACGAGGAGGTTGATCTTTATCATGGGCATTAGTCTCCGGCGGTCCGCAACGCCATGCCCACCGCTACGGCCATGGCGGGCGCGTGGCGGTTGAGCCACTCGGGCGGGAACTGGCTTTCGGAGTACGCGATCTCGCGGAAGGGGTTCATCACCTCCACGCGAGCCCCGAGACGCTCACGCAGCACGCCATCGAGGTTGAGCACCTGGCATGCCCCCCCGGCCAGAGCGATTTCCTCGACGTGATCGTGGCTGGACGTCGTGTAGAAGAACTCGAACGTCTTCTGGAGCTCGGCTGCGAGGTCCTCGCTCACACCGTTGAGCACTCCGAGAATCGTCTGCGGCGTGTGGTCGCCGAGCTGTTCACCGGTCTTGACCGCCTCGGCCTGGTCGCGCGTCAGGTTGAGCTCGCGCTGGATCGCCTCGGTGTACGCGTTGCCGCCGAACACGATGTCGCGCCAGAACACCGACTGCCCGCGCGCCAAGATGTTCACGTTCATGATGTGCGCGCCGACGTTGACGAGCGCCAGGACCTTGTCCTGCGGCAGCCCGTAGTTGTGCTCGTAGGCGTTCTGAAGTGCGAAGACGTCGACGTCGACGAGCGCCGGAATCTTGCCCAGCTGGGTGATGATGCCGGTGTAATCGGCGATCCGGTCCTTCTTGGCGGCCACCAGGAGGACGTCGACCGTGTCCGAGTCGCCTCCGAGGACGACGTAGTCGAGCTTGACCTCGTTGACGTCGAACGGCAGATACTGCTCTGCCTCCCAGTGGATCGACTCGGCAAGCTCGGCGTCCGACATCGCCGGCACCTGGATCTTGCGGATGGCCACGGAGATTCCCGACAGAGAAATCCCGAAGGCTGGGTTCTTGACGCTCTGCTCCTGGATCATTCGCTGAGCCGCTTCCACGACCAGCGACGAATCCATGACGGTACCTTCGACAATTGCCTCCGGGGACAACGGCGCATGGGCAGCGTGAAGTAGATTGAACCGGCCGCCTTTGCTGGCCTTCAGTTCCACGAGTTTGATAGCTGAGGAACCTATGTCGAGCCCGACGATGCCCTTTTTCTTTCCTAGCCGCACGGTTCGTAGCCCCCTCTGTACGTTTCTGCTCGTCCCCACCAGGGTGGATGCATGCCTCTCATCCTTTTGTGACTAATGTAACCACGGTAAACGGCAATGTCAAGGAGAGTCCAGCGGCCTGCCACCTTGGCAAAACCGGAGTCGAGTGCTAGAATCTCCTGCCCTGACGCGAGGGAGGGAGGATCGATGGCTCGGATTTGCGAGGTGTGCGGCAAAGGAAGTCAGATCGGCAACCGGATAAGTCACGCCCACAACGTGTCCCGCAGGGAGTGGCGCCCCAATCTTCACGCCATGCGTGCAATCGTCGACGGTCGGCCCATGCGCATCAAGGTGTGTACCCGCTGTCTGCGGTCGGGCAAGGTCGTAAAGCCAGCGCACTAGCCAGTCCCTCGCGTTGCTGCGGCAAGCGCGCCTGCTCCCGTAGAATCCCGTCTCAGAGCACTCGCAAGCGGCGCCCAGGCGCCGTCACGGAAGTCTCCACGCTCGTTACACCCGGAATGTGGCGGAGCGCGACCAGCACCTTCTCCAGGTGCTCCCGTCCCTGCACGTCGACGACGAGCTCCGCAGTACCCAGCCTGTCCTCGTTGGTGGAGAGGTGGCAGCTTCGGATGTTGGCGTTCTCCCCGTTGGCAGCCTGCGAGATCGACGCGAGCATGCCCGGGCGGTCTTCGAAACCGACGTTCAGCGGCACGGCGAAGGCACCCTCCACCCCTGCCCACTCGACCTCGACCTCCCGCTCGGCGGTGAAGAGCAGCTTCCTCACGTTCGGGCACTGGGCCGCATGGACGGCCACACCGCGTCCTCGTGTGACGTAGCCCACAATTTGGTCGCCTGGGAGCGGGTTGCAGCACTGCGCGCGATAGGTGAGCAGGTCGCGCTGGCCACGGACCATGATGACGGAGCCGTCGGCGGCGCCAACCCGCACCTTGCCCGGCGCCGGCGCGACCACGGGCGCCGTGGCGCGGGTCCGCGCGAACGGCGCGAGCACGTCTTTCAGCGAGAGACGCCCGAAGCCGACGGCCGCTGCGAGGTCTTCTTCCCGGCCGAAGCCGTGGTCCGAGGCCATCTGCGCGAGCTTGCCTTCCTCCCGGAGGTGCTTGAGCGAGATCCCGAGCCTGCGGCACTCGCGCTCCAGCAGCCGGCGCCCGGCTTCGACCGCCTGCTCCTTTTCGCCCCGGTTGAGCCACCCCCGGATCTTGTTCTGCGCCCGCCCGCTCACCGCGATCTCGAGCCAGTCGCGGCTCGGCACTTGATTCGACGAGGTCAGGATCTCGACAATATCTCCGTTTTGCAGAGGCGTTCTCAATGGGACGAGCTTCCCATTGATCCGCGCGCCAACGCAGTGGTGCCCCACCTCGGTGTGGACGTGGTACGCGAAATCGATCGGTGTGGCTCCGCGGGCGAACGCGAATACCTCGCCCTTGGGGGTGAAGGTGTAGACCTCCTCTGGGTAGAGGTTGAGCTTGAGCGAGTTCAGGAAGTCGCGCGGGTTTTCCTGCTGCCCCTCGACGAGGCTTCGCAGCCAGGAAACCCGCTCCGCGTCATGACTCAGTTCGCGCCCCTCTTTGTATAGCCAGTGTGCAGCGATCCCGCGCTCGGCGATCTCGTCCATGTCGAGGGTGCGGATCTGCACCTCGAACGGCTGGCCTTCCGGGCCGATCACCGACGTGTGCAGCGACTGGTAGGCGTTCGGTTTCGGCATCGCGATGTAGTCTTTGATGCGTCCGGGCACCGGACGCCAGAGCTGGTGAATCAAACCGAGCGCGGCGTAGCAGTGCGGTACCGTATCGACGATCAGACGGAACGCGAGGAAATCGTAGACCCGGTCGAGGCCGATGCCCTGCCGCCGGAGCTTCGTCCAGATCGAGTGGAGGTGCTTGATCCGGCCGCGGACATCTGCCTTGATCGAGTTCTCCTCCAGGACCTGCGTGATCGCCCCTCGGATCTCCGCGATCATCGAGCTCGCCACTTCCTCGCGCTGGCCAAGCTGCTCGGTCAGCCTCCGGTGTTCCTCGGGGTGCTGGTACGCGAGGGCCAGGTCCTCCAGCTCGGCCTTGATCCGGCCCATCCCGAGGCGGTGCGCGATCGGCGCGTAGATCTCCATCGTCTCGGCAGCAATCCGCTTTCTTCGGTTCTCGGGGAGGTAGCCCAGTGTGCGCATGTTGTGTAACCGGTCGGCGAGCTTGACCAGGATTACCCGTACGTCGACGATCGAGGCAAGCAGCATGCGCCGGACGTTCTCGGCCTGGGCCGCCTCGCGGGCCGCGTACGACTGCTCCATCGTCGTGATCTTGGTGAGAGCCTTCACGAGGCCGGTGATGTGCTCGCCGAACTGCTCCTCGAGCTCCTCCTCGGTGACCCAGGTGTCCTCCAGCAGGTCGTGCAGGAGTCCCGTCGCGATCGCCACCTCGTCAAGGTGCATCTCGGCAAGGATGCGGGCCACTTCGAGAGGGTGCACGAGGTAGGGCTCGCCGGACACGCGCACCTGGCCGCGGTGCGCCATGGCGGAGTAGACGTAGGCGCGCCGCAGCAGATCCTCATCGGAGTCCGGGTTGTACGCCGAGACGAACTCGAGGATGTCCTCAAAGCGAAGCAGGGTCTCCGTCACCCTTCTATTCTAATGGCAGGTCAAGGCATCCCCGCCCGCCCACCCGGTTGACAGTCGACAGTTGACAGTCTTCCCCCACCCCCCCTGGCAACAGTTGACAGTTCACAGTTGACAGTTGACAGTCTTCCCGCGCCCCCACACAGCAGAGAGACACAGAAACCCCAGGACGCGGCTGGGGATCGGGGCGAAAGGAAACGGGGCCGGCAGAGCCAGCCCCGTGAATCTTCCTGTTGTTCCCGGTGGCCGAAGCCCCGTTCTACCGACGACGACGAGCTACGCGGCGCTTGTCGAGCCAGTTCGACATTCCGAGCGCGATCGGGGACGCGATGTAGATCGACGAGTACGTGCCCACGACGATGCCGATGACGAGGACGAAGGCGAACGTGTTGATCACGTCGCCGCCGAAGATAAACAGAGCCATCACCACGGCCCATGTCAGGCCCGAGGTGATGATCGTCCTCGAGAGCGTGGCGTTGATCGCTTCGTCCATGACGGTGATGAGCGGCTTGCCGCGCTCCAGCCTCAACCGCTCCCGGATCCGGTCGAAGATCACGACCGTGTCGTTGGTCGAGTAGCCGACGAGCGTGAGCAGGGCCGCAATAGTGGGGAGGTTGATCGGCCGCTTGGTGATGATGAGGGCGCCCAGCGTGATCAGCGTGTCGTGGAAGTTCGCCACGATCGCTCCGATGCCGTACTGGAGCTTGAAGCGGACCCAGATGTAGACGAGCATCCCGAGGAGCGAGAAAGACACCGCATAGATCGCCTTCTCGCGCAGGTCCTTCCCGACCACAGGGCCGACGTTCTCCGCCGCGAGAAGCGCGAACTCCCCGAAGTGGGCGCTCGCGGACAGGTAGCTCTTCACGGCCGGCGAGAGCGGGGCAAGGGAGCGCAGGTCGTCCGCGCCGCCGATGATCCCAACCCGCTTGCGCAAGCCCATGATCTCGTCCGACATCGGCTTGTAGTGCGCGCGGCGCTCGTCGAACGAGCCGCCGACCTTGTCCGGGTCGGCCTGGGCGAGCCCGTCACGCAACGCGTCGGAACCCTGGAGGTTGATCTCGAGCTGGCCCGTGCCGCCGCCGAACTCCTTCTGCAGAGCCTGCAGCATGCGGGCGGTGAAGTCGCCCTCCTGGCCCTTTGGGTTCTGCATGTGCACGAGGATCTGGTGCAGCGCGGCCTCGTCGAAGCGCTGGATCGACACATCGCCCAGGTTGAGGGCCTCGAGCGCCGTGCGGACACGGCCGAGATCAGGGTCCGTCCTGAACTTGAGGGTGAGCTGGGTGCCGCCCGCGAAGTCCACGCCGTACTTGAAGCCGGGACCGATGAAGATCAGCCCGATCGCGACGAGGTTCAGAACCGTGGACGCGATGATCCAGTGCCAGCGGTACTCCATGAAGCGGATCTTGGTGTTGTGAAAGAAGCGCATCGCATCCCCCTAGATCGACAGCGTCTTGGTCTGAGCCCGTCGAGACAGCTCGGTCTCAAAGATCGTCCTGGACACGAACACGGCAGTGAACATGGAGATCGCAAGGCCGACGGTCAGCGTGACCGCGAACCCCTTGATCGGACCGGTGCCGAACTGGAACAGGAACAGCGCCGAGACGATCGTGGTCACGTGCGTGTCGATGATCGTCGCGAACGCCCGCGAGAACCCGAGCGCCACCGCGTTCCGGACCGTCTTGCCGAGCTCGAGTTCCTCCCGGATACGTTCGAACACCAGCACGTTCGAGTCGACCGCCATGCCGATCGTGAGGATCACGCCCGCGATGCCCGGGAGCGTCAGGGTCGCGTTGAGCGCGCCGATGGCGCCCAGCAGCAGGATCGCGTTGAGCACGAGCGCCACGTTGGCGTTGATGCCCGCGCCCTTGTAGTAAACCAGCATGAACACCGCGACCAAGACCAGGCCAACGAGGCCGGCCGTCAAACCGCGGTTGACCGAGTCGCGCCCGAGACTCGGGCCGACCGTCCGTTCCTCCAGGTAGGTGATGGACGCAGGGAGCGCACCGGCCCGCAGCACCAGCGCGAGGTCCTCGGACCCCTGGACCGTGAAGTTCCCTTCAATGATCCCGGAGTCCGAGATGTGGCCCCGGATGACCGGTGCGGAGCGCACCTTGCTATCAAGTACGATCGCCATGCGGTCGCCGATGTGGGCGGAGGTGTACGACCCGAACTTGTTGGCTCCTTCGGGGTTGAGCGTGAAGCTCACCGCCGGCTGGCCGTATGAATCCTGCGACCGGCGCGCGTTGCGGAGGTCGCGCCCCGAAATGACCGATGCCTTCTTGAGGAGGTAGTACTCCTTGCCGGAAACCCTCCCCTCGAGGTCCTCGATGTCGCCAGAGACGACCTCGGAGTCCTCGGGGACCTGCCCGCTCGACGTTGCCAGCAGCGCTTCCTCCGTCGGGGCGACGCGCACGACCGGCTTGATCTCGAGGAACGCGGTCGAGCGGATAAGGTCCTTGACTCGCGCCGGGTCGTCGACGCCGGGCAGCTGCACCACGATGCGGTCGCCTTCGAGGCCCTGGCGCTGGATGACCGGCTCGGACACGCCGAACTGGTCCACGCGGTTGCGGATCGTTTCGAGCCCCTGGCGCACCGCCATGTCCTTGATGGACCGGACCACTTCGGGCTTGAGGATCGCCGTGATCTCGACGCCGCGCGACACCTTGAACTCCGCGAGCCGGTCGTCGATGACCTTGTCAAGCACCTTTCCGGTCGTATTGACCGTGGGCTTGAACTGGAACCCGTTGCCGTCAGGGACCCTCTGGAGCGCGGTCGGCGCGAAACCCTTCTCGGTCAAATCGCCGCGGACGCGCTCCATGGCGTCATCGACCTCGGCCCGTACCGCGTCCTGGGTGTTCACCTGGAGCACGAGGTGGATGCCGCCCTTGAGGTCGAGCCCGAGGTGGATCCGCTTGTCGAGCGGCAGCATGAAATAGACGGCGAACACCGTCACCACACAGATGAGCCCCCAGCGCCACGCGAGCTTGCCCTTCATCGCATCCTCCTACTTCGGCTCGCTGGCGCTGAGGTCAACGGTCGCAGCGTCCTTGGCGAGACCGGCCACGGCGGAACGAGCTACCTTGATGTCGACCTTCGGCTCGCCGATGCGGAGGGTGAGCACGTCGGCATCCACCTCCACGACGGTGCCGAAGATCCCTCCGTTCGTGATCACGCGGTCGCCCTTCGTGAGCTTGGATAGCAGCTCCTGGTGTTTCTTCTGCCGCTTCCTCATCGGCATGATGAGCAGCAGGTAGAAGATCCCGAATATGACCAGGAACGGCAGAAACTGAATGAGCGGGTTCTTTGGGTCCATGGCCTTCCCTCGTCCTCAGCCCTCTGCAGAGCCGGTCGCGAGAAGCTCCGCGCGTAGCCCGGCAAAGCGGCCGGTCATGATAGCCCAACGGACCCTTCTCATCAAGGATAGGTAGAAGTGCAGGTTGTGGACGGTCGCGAGGACCACGACGGCAGCCTCCCGAGCAAGGTACAGATGCCGCAGGTACGCGAGCGAGCACCACCTGCAGGTCGGACAGTCGCAGGCGGGGTCGGGCGGCTCCTCCGACCACCTCCAGCGGGCGTTCTTGAGCACGACCGGCCCGCGCGAGGTGTGGAGCAGCCCATTGCGGGCGTTGCGCGTCGGGATGACGCAGTCGAACAGATCGCAGCCGGCGGACACCGCATGCACGATGTCGCGCGGCGTTCCGACGCCCATGAGGTACCTCGGCCGTTCGGCCGGAAAGAGCGGCGCCGCAGACGCGACCGCACCCCACATCGCCTCCGGGGGCTCCCCCACCGAAAAACCTCCGAGCGCATACCCGTCGAACCCGATTCCCGCGAGTTCCTCGGCCGACCGGCGCCGGAGGTCGCCCTCGAGTCCGCCCTGCGCGATCCCGAAGAGCAATGTCGGCCCGCCGGACGGCAGGGCCGCGCGGCAGCGGGCCGCCCAGCGCAATGTCATCGCCACCGCCTGCTCAAGGTCCTCATGGCTGGCCGGGAGCGCCGGACACACGTCGAGCGCCATGGCCACGTCCACGCCGAAGCGCTTTTGTGCCCCCACGCAAACCTCGGGGGTGAGGCGCAACTCGGACCCGTCGATGTGCGAGCGGAAGGTGACCCCGTCGTCGTCGTACCGGCGCCGCTCGGCGAGGGAGAACACCTGGAACCCTCCCGAGTCCGTGAGAATCGGGCCGTTCCAGCCCATGAAGCGGTGCAGCCCCCCGAGCTTCTCGACGACGTCCACGCCGGGACGCAGCAGGAGGTGGTAGGTGTTGGCGAGCACCATCTCGGGCGCGAGGCGCTCGAGCTCCCAGGGCGCGATTCCCTTCACGCTCGCCGCGGTTCCGACCGGCATGAAAGCCGGGCTGCGGACGACACCGTGCGCGGTGACGAGCTCGCCGGCACGAGCGCCGGTGCTGTCATCGCGGGCCGTCACGCTGAAAGTACCGATCACCTCACCGCTCCGCCAGTCAGGCCGATGGGGGGAAGGGCGGCGAGGCATGCAGGACCCGGGCAAGACCCAACCGGAAGTCTCTTGTGCTCATCCCCGTCTTGCGGTCTCCCCGGCGCCCGGTGCCCTGCTAATCCCCGCCCCCCACCTTGAGTTGCACGATCTTGACGTCGGGAGGCAACGAGAGATCGTAGAGGTCCGGGCCCTGAGCCTTGTTCATTTCGATATTGGAGAACGAGTACGCCGTGCTGTCGCCGTCCGTCTCGGTGTAGGCGACCGCCACCGGCACCAGCGACTGCCGGTCGATCTCGATCTCGAGCATCTTGAGCCGCTTCTTGATCTGGTGCGCGGTGGGCCGCAGCTCGAGCTGGTAGTTGGAGGTACCGCCGGCGTCCCGGAAGGTGAACGAAAAATAGGACTTCAGCTTGTCGAGCGGCTCTGCGGCGGAAAGGAACCTGAGGACGCGGCGCTGGGCGCGCCCCACCTCGACTCTCTCGGCACGCTTCTCCAGCGGCCGGTAGGTGAGCGCAACGCCGCCGGAGAGCAGCACGGTCATCGGCCGCGGCGATTCGTACTCCCATCGAATGCTGTCCGGGGCCTTGAAGTAGAACGTGCCACGCGAGACGCTCGGTTCGGCCAGCAACCTGCTGGTGCGCCGCTGCTCGAAGTTCGCCGTCAACGTCGTAAGGCCCGCCTGGACCTGGCTGACACGCTGAACCAGGGCGGCGAGCCTATCAGCACCGTGTAACCCGGGCGGCAGCGGTTCCTGGGCGAGGGCCGACGAACACGCGAGAAAGGCGGCGACAACGAGCGGAAGGCGGATCATGCGCCGCCACCGTAGCAAAAGCCGTCGCACAGGGTCAACGCCCGCCCTCTGGATCGCGGGAGGTGATCTCATAGCCGATCTGATCGCGCGCCAGTGTCACCTTCGAACCGGGCGGCAAGGAGGTCGTGAGCCAGACGTTGCCGCCGATCACTGAGCCACGCCCGACTACGGTTCCGCCACCCAGGATCGTGGCACCGGCGTAGACCACCACTTCGTCCTCGAGGGTTGGATGGCGTTTGGTCCCGCGCACAAGGCCTCCGCGGACGTCTCGCGGGAAGGAGAGCGCCCCCAGCGTGACTCCTTGATACAGCTTGACGCGGTCGCCGATCACCGTGGTTTCTCCTATCACGACGCCGGTCCCGTGGTCGATGAAGAACTCCCGGCCGATCGTGGCCCCGGGGTGGATGTCCACCCCCGTCTCGTTGTGGGCGAACTCCGTCATGATCCGCGGGATCAACGGCACGCCGAGGTCGTGCAGCAGGTGCGCGATGCGGTAGGTGAACACCGCCTTGACCCCGGGATAGGCGAGTACCACCTCCTCGAGGCACGTCGCGGCCGGATCGCCCTCATACGCTGCCTCGACATCGGCGGCTATCAAGTCCATCACGTCCGGCAGCCGCTCGAGAAAGGCGGTGACCACTTCGCCGGCCTTGAGCCCCGGCCCGGCGCCGGCGCCAGGCCGGCCGCAGTTGGCCGCGAGCGACCGGCACACCTCGGCCTCCAGCTTCCTCGAGAGGGCGAAGAGCTGGTCGCCCAAGTGGCCGTGGAGGTACTCGCGGTAGAGGGACTGATCCCCGAAGTAGCCCGGATAGATCACCTCCTGCAGCCCGCGGAGGATCGAGATGACCTCGCGCTTCTGGGGCAGAGGCTCCTCGCCGCCGTGGAACAGGGGCTCCCCGCGCTCTTCGACACGCCGCGTGATCGTCTCGATGGCGCGGAGGATCCTCGCCGTGAAAGCACTCTTCGCCACTTCAGCTCCTCGCCGCCGACCCGGGGGGAGGCACAGCGGGCTATGCATTGATTCTACATTCCGCTCCCGGCGGCGAATAACCTACAATTTCGGACCGGAGGTGGTCGTGACTCACGACGCCGTGGTGGTGAACTTCGAAGGCGAGCGCCGTCAGGTGGCGAGCGGAACCACGGTGGAGCAGTTCCTCATCCAGGCCCTCGGCACCGTCCCGCGTGATGTCGTGGCAGCGCTGGTCAACCGACGCCTTGTGATGCTCGACTTCCCCATCCTCGGATTCCAGGTCGACCTGGAGACGGTCCGCACGTCCTCCCGCGAAGGGGAGGCCGTGGCGCGCCAGAGCGCCAGCATCGTCCTGATCGAGGCGGTTCGCGAACTCTACCCTGAGGCGCGACTCGTCGTGGGTCAGTCGCTCGGCGGCGGGTACTTCTACTCGTGGCAGTCGCGGACGCAGTTGACACCCCAGACCGTCGCGTCCATTGAGCGGCGCATGCACGAGATCTGCTCCGAGAACCGCCGCTTCGAGAGGCGGCGCGCGACCACCGAGGAGGCGGAGGCAATCTTCCGCGCCAGTGGCGACGATTCCAAGCTCGCCCTGCTTGCGACACACCGCTCGTCGACCGTGGCGCTCGTAAGCTGCGGCTCGTTCGTCGACATCTCGCACAACGTCACCGCCTCTTCGACCGGCCGAGTGCGCGGGTTCGCCGTGGTTCCCTACGAGAACGGCCTCCTGTTGCGCTTCCCACGCAACGGAGACGCCGCGCACCTGCCTCCGCTCGCGCCCCAACCCAAGCTGTTCGCCGCTTACCGCGAAACGCGCCGGTGGAACGAGCTGCTCGGCCTCGCCAACGTCGGCTCCCTGAACCGGATGTGCCTCTCGGGAGAGATCTCGGAACAGATCCGCATCGCCGAGGGCTTCCACGAGAAGAAGATCGCGGGCATCGCGGACCTCGTCGCGCAGGAGTCCAGGCGTGTCCGGTTCGTGCTGGTGGCCGGGCCGTCGTCCTCGGGCAAGACGACATTCATCCGCCGCCTCGCCGTGCAGCTTCGTGTCAACGGCATTCAGCCGGTCGGCCTCTCCCTCGACAACTACTTCCTCGACCGCGACCGCACACCGGTAGGCGCCGACGGCAAGCCCGACTACGAGGCTCTGGAGGCTCTCGACCTGGAGCTGTTCAACGCCCACCTCGCAGCGCTGCAGCGCGGGGACGAGGCGGAGATGCCACGGTACGACTTCGTCCGCGGCAAGCGTGCCGACCGCGACCGCTGGGCCCGGCAGCGCCTGCTGCCAAACCAGGTCCTGCTCGTAGAGGGGATCCATGCGCTCAACCACCGCCTCACCGAGGCCGTGCCCGAGCAAGCCAAGTACCGGGTCTTCATCTCGGCTCTCACGCAGCTCATCCTCGACGACCACAACCGTATCTTCACGTCCGACACCCGTCTGTTGCGTCGGATCGTGCGCGACCGACTCTTCCGGGGCCATCCGGCGACCCGCACGCTGGAGATGTGGAGTGCCGTCCGTCGCGGCGAGGCGCGGGGGATCTTCCCGTTCCAGGAGGAAGCCGACGTTATCTTCAACTCGGCGCTCGTCTACGAGCCCGCGGTTCTGCGTGTATTCGCCGAGCGCTTCCTGCTCGAGGTGCCTCGCGAGCACCCCGCGTACACCGAGGCTTACAGGCTCCTCAAGTTTCTCGGCTGGTTCGTGCCGGTGTTCCCCGACGAGGTGCCCCATACCTCAATTCTCCGCGAGTTCATCGGAGGATCGGCGTTCGAGGACTAGAAGCAGCTGACAGCTCTCCGCCTCCCACCCACACAGCCGACAGCTCTCCCCCACCCCTCCAACCAGCTCACAGCTGACAGTCCACCCTCCCGCCCAAAACGACATCACCTGGGGGGAGGGAGCTGTGAGCTGTGAGCTGTGAGNNGTGAGCTGTGAGCTGTGAGCTGTTGGCTGTCAGCTCGCGGTCACCGCTTGGTATTGACGACGCCCTTGAGCTCCTTGCCGGGACGGAAGCGGACCGTACGAGATGCGCTCACATGCACGAGATCCCCGGTGCGGGGGTTGCGGACCTCCCGCGCGGGGCGCTCGGAGGTATAGAAGCTGCCCAGGCCGGGGATCGCCACACGCTCGCCTGTGCCGAGCCACTCCGCCATCGCATCGATCATGACTTCGATGGCACGCGCCGCGTGCGCCTTCGGCAGCCCGGTCTCGAACGCGATGCGCTCGACCAATTCCGTCTTGCCCGCCATGCGTCTCCTCCATTGGCCGGGGCCGGCACTGCTGACACCTTCCCATGCGCAGTCGTCGCGGCCCGTCAACCAACCGGCGCGAAAAACCTGTCGGTGTAAGTGTAACCCGGGGCGCCGGTCACGTCCGCTTTCGCAGCAAATGCACGGTGAAGCCATCGCCGTTGGCGCTGGGCGGGATCACGGCTCCGCCGCTCGGCAGTTCGATCCAGGACAGCTTGTCCGGCAGCCGCGCCGTCAGCGGAAGAGCCTCGAAGGGGAGCGGAGCCACGACCTCGGAGTTCTCCTCCGGTTCGAGCGAACATGTAGCGTAGAGCAGCACCCCCCCCGGCGCCAGTAACTCACTCGCCGCAGCCGCCAGCGTTCGCTGCGTCGCGGACAGCTCTGCCAGGTCGCCCGGACGCAGCCGCCAACGGATCTCCGGATGACGTCGCAGCGTGCCGGTGCCAGAGCACGGTGCATCGAGCACCACCAACTGGCAGCTTGCGGGACGGAGCGGGGATGCGGCGGCATCGGCGACCATCAGGGCGAGCGGGCGCCCTGCGAGCGCGAGGTTCCGTCGCATGAGCACGGTCCGCCCAAAGTGACGGTCGGAAGCCAGGAAGCGTCCGCCCGGGCGCTCGCTCGCGAGCACGAGGCTCTTGCCGCCGGGCGCGGCCGCCAGATCCATGACCGTCCCGTCCACTTCCGGCAGCACTCGCGCTACGGCCACTGCCGTCGGGTCCATGGCGTAGGCCCGCCCTGCCCGCAGAGCCGCTACCGCTGCCTCGACGCCCGCCTCCACGGCGACGACTCCGGAAACCGTCGGGTGCGGCCGCAGTATGCAGCCCGCGGCGGTGAGCTCGTCGAGCGCGCTGACGGCCGAAAGCAGGTAGAGCGGTGCGGCCTCCTGGTCCGCCGCGAGCGCATCCTCCGTGACCTGCTCGCCGAGGAGGCCGCGCCAGCGCTCCACGAGCCAAGCCGGGTGGGAGTACCTGACCGAGAGAGGCACCGCCGCGTCGCTCGCACCAGGCCAGGTTTCGCCTACCGCCCGCCTCAGCACGGCGTTAACGAGCCCTGTGGCCCGGGGGGCGACGGCCTTGGCCAGCCGGACCGCCTCGGCGACGGCGACCGGCGCCGGTGTGCGCATGCGGCGTGCCTCGTAGAGGCCGACCCGCAGCACTGCCCGCACGCGGATGTCAAGCGCGGCGATCGGGGTTCGTAGGTGGCGCTCGAGCAGGCGATCAAGCGTGAGCTGCCAGCGCAGTGTGCCCATGACAAGTTCGCGCTCCGCGGGTGTCGCGCCGCCAAGCAGCCGGGCGGCGTGCGCCGAATTCGCCTCGACCCGTGCCAGAACCGTCACCGCCTGCAAGCGGGGGTCAGTGGATGTGTTCTCCGGGCGCAACCCGTTCTCCGATTATGAAAGCGTCCGCGGGCATCCGCCGCTTGCCCTCCCGCTGAACCTCTGTGACGACCGCCACCGTCCCTTTGCCCGCGCGCACCGCGATCCCCGCCGGCGAAACTCCGAGCACGGTTCCGGGGGCCTCGTCGCCCAGAATCGACTCGCCCACCTCGAGGCCGTGGATCTTCAGCCGCCCCCCCCGGAAGCTCGTGAAGACGCCTGGCCAGGGGTCGAAGGCACGACAACGGTTGGACAACTCTTGGGCGGTGAGCTGCCAGTCGACCCGGCCCATCCGGCGCTCGAGCTTGACGGTGACGGTGGCCGTGCTGTTGTCCTGCGGCGTCGCAATCACGGTGCCGGAGGCCAGACCCGCGAGCGTCTCCACCACCAGGTGGGCGCCGAGGTGGGCCAGACGCGCCTCGACCTCCGGCGAGTGCTCGCGCGGATTGATCCGGGTCTCCCGCTGCAACAGGATCGGGCCGGTGTCCATCCCCTCGTCGAGGAGCATCGTGGTCACTCCGGTCACGGCGTCGCCGGCCAGAATCGCCGACTCAATCGGGGAGGGACCCCGATAGCGCGGAAGCAACGACGGGTGGAGGTTCACGAACCCAAGCCGGGGGACTCGCAGCACGCGCGGAGAGATCATTCGGCCGAACGCGACGACGACCGCGACTTCGGGAGCGAGGGCGCGAAGGCGGGACACAAACTCGTCCACACCGAGCTTTTCGGGCTGCGCCAGGGACAGGCCAAGACGCCTCGTAACGTCGACGACAGGCGGCGCGGCCATGTGCATGTGCCTGCCGGCCGGTTGGTCGGGCCGCGTGACGACGAGCAGGACCTCGTGTCCGGCCTCCACGACCGCCTCCAATGTCGGGGTCGCAAACTCCGGCGTTCCGAAGAAAACGAGTCTCACGCCACGGATTCTAGCCTACCGCGTGCGGAGGAGCGGAGGGGCAGAGGAGCAGAGGGGAGAGAAACAGTCCGAAGGTTCGAAGGTTCTGGATCAAGTTAAGAGT
>PMLC01000081.1 GCA_003158745.1 Acidobacteriota bacterium | reverse complement strand
ACCGTGCCGGTGAGCGTGCCGGTCGGACCGATCGAGCAGCTCGGGAACTTGAACGACCCGATGCGGGTGTACCAGTTCCAGCTGCCGCCGCCGGTGTACTCCTGCGTGTACCAGAAGGTGCAGTCGTCCGTGGGGTCAATCTGCATCGCGCTGTAGTCGCCCCACCGGTTGTACCCGGTGTTGATGACGCCGTTGCCGGCCACCAACTGCTGCTCGCCCTGAGGCAGGGTGCCGAGCGGGTCGCTGGCGAGACGGCCGGAGTAGTAGACACTCGGGAATGTGGCGCTGCTGGAACCGCTGTACCCCAGGGCGACGTCGCCGCTGTGGTCCATGGCGATGCTGCCCATCCAGCGCCACAGCCCGTCGTTCGGAGCCAGCGTGCCTTCCTGGTAGAGGCTCCAGCCGCCCACGACGCTGCCGTGGAGTTCGTGCCACCGGATGCCGGTGTAGCCGCCGCCGTCAACCGTGTGGTTCGCAACCAGGTTCTCGTGGTCGCCGGTGTTGCGCCACTGCAAGCGGTACATCGTGTAGCCGCTGATGGCGTCGACGTTCTCACCGCCCGACGGCTCGGGAACGCACGAACGGTTGCCCGAGCAGATGTTGGTGTAGGTCGCCACCGGGACGATGGAGTTGGGCTGCCCCGTGCAGGACGCGCCGAAGCACGCCGCGCCCGGGTTCGTCCAGTCGTACGTCGCGTTCCAGATCAACATTGCGTCGGTGGTCTGACCCGTGGCCGTGCCGGCCTGGGCCGCCTGACCGAAGATCGCATTGCCCGTCGCCGGCGGAATCAGGCCGTCGAAGTCGGCCGGCAGCACCGACCACCAGTTCTGCCCGTTCTGGTCGAACAGAATCATCGCCGCCGTGGGGTCGCCGGTCAGCATCTTGGCGCGCTCCATGACGAGGATGCCGACGCCGCTCTCGCTGTTGAACTCGTTGTATGTCCCGAGGTAGGCGTCCGACCAAATCCCGTACTTCGGGTAGTCGGGGAAAACGGTCCCGGTGCTGAACGCGTACTGGTACCACGTGCCGGTCGGGTCCGGCGTGGTCGACACCGCGAGGCACTGGTAGTACGCCGGTGAGCCGGTGAGAGAGAACTGCGCGGCAAACCAGCGGTCCGCCTGCTTGTCGTACATGATGATGGGATCGCCGTTGTTGTCAGACTCACAGTTGCCACCGAAGCCGGACCAGAAGCTGTTGCCGGCAAAAGGCCCGGCGGTCATGGCGCCAGTGGTCTTGTTAAACACCGCCCAGCTCGTGTTGATCCACTGAACGTACACGTTGCTCGCGGGCGAGTTGCCGCCCACCGCGCCCTCGGTGTCGGGCGGCGTGTAGCCGGTAGCCCCAATGCCGTCGAAGGTCGTGATCGGCGCCGGCATGTTGGTGAGGCCGAAGTGGCGCTGCGCCACCGCGTCGGGCACCGCTGCCCGCGCCGGGAACAGGTGGAAATCGTTCACGCGCTCGCGGTTCACAGGACTTCGCAGCGGGCTCACCGGCGGGATGCTGCTCATCGGCGGCGAGATGCCGAACTTGACGGGGTACCGCACAGCGGGCCGAACCGGGCCCGATGCTGCGCTTGCCCCCATCGCGACCAGCGTCGCGATGACGCCGACGGCGGCGATGAGAGGTACAAACTTGTTGCGCCAGTTCATAGCTCCTCCTTCTCTTCTTCCCCCATTCTCCTTGGTTGCTTATTGACCGAAAGTCCGCGCAAGACGCCAGGAGTTTGCGCCCCGCGCACCAACATCAGGCCTCGTGAACCTGATGATAACGTTGGAGACTCTGCGCACCCCTCGAAATCCTCACCCATCCAGTGTCTTCGGCGAAGTGGACAACTCCAGGTTTCGTTCGTGCTCCTGACACCTTGCCAGCATTTTAGAGCGACCCCGGGCCTTGTCAAGTGCTGAAATTGTGAGAACAGTCTCAAGAGATTGAACCGGCGTGGTGTGCAGGCTGACTGGAGGCCTGGCGCCTACGGCTGCCTCTGAATCTCACGCCGGCATCGAGGGTTCCATCAGCTGCTGCTCGCCTTTCCCTCGCGCGCCGCCCGCCGGTAGAGATCAAAGATGGCGTCACGAACCTTCGAGAACACCTCCTGCGCCTCCGGCCTGCCTGACGGTGGCACGCCGACGAACGCCCGAGCTTGGATGGCTGTGGTCCGATTGAGAACCACGACCCTGATGTCGGTGTAGCCGGCAGCGACGATGTTGCTAGGAAGCCCCGCAAGGTCGGCCCCGAAGAGCAACTTCGCGAGATCACGGACTTCTTGCTCCGACAGGCGTATGCTCCGGTGGTCGGTGTATCCGCCCGTCTTGGTGTTGCTCTCGGCCTCAACCTGGACACCGCGGAGGCGCAGGAGCCAACCTTCTGGGTCAGTGGCGGCCTGCTGCGGGCAGTTGGCGATGACCTGCAACACCTCCGGAGCCAGGGTGCCGTCGCGCAGTTTGGCGAGCCCGTCCTGCAGGTTCTCGGCGCCGATCCCTCCTTGGCCGTCCTTTTCGCAGGCGTCGAGGAGGTGCGTCACGAGGGCCGTGAACGCCACCGACTCCGGTGTGTGGGCAATCTGAGTCACGGCCTTGGACACGTCGCCGATTGTCAGCGAGATCGCTCGGTTGACCTGCAGCGCGTCCACGTCCACCTCAGGCTCGTTTTCCCTTCCGATCTGCGAGGCCTTTTCAGGCCACACGCAGAACCCTGCCTTGTCCATCGACTTGAGAAGTCCGCGGACGGCCTTGGGATCGATCCGGAACTGTTTTTCACCATTCCAGATCCCGACGCCGTTACCGAACAAGACGAGCGACCTCATTCCGGTGGGTCCGGTCCCCACGACCTCGAGGCGGACCTCCGCGAGCACCGGCTTGCCCTCACGGGCCTGGTCAAGGCGCTTGCACAGTCGTGCATTCCTCGCCTTCTCGGGCGCGGCGCTGTCCGCGGCCAGCACTTTGAAGGAAGGAAACAGAGCAACCACCAGCGCCATGCTCACGACCAGCAACGTCTCTCTCCTCATGCGTTCCTCCAGGTCAGGCCAGGCTCGCCCGGGGGCCGAGCGTTCACGTGCACCCGAACGGCCGCGCCAGTCTCTCCGTTCGGGGTCGGGGCGTCAAGGGGCGAACGGTCACCGGGATCTCGATGTGAGGTAACGGCCGCGGGTGGATGCTCGGTGTGCCTCGCGGAAGGCCGTTCCGCAAGGCACGCAAGTAGGCGGGGGACTTCGCTTCGCTGCGCCTGGCGGCTGGGGAAGCGTTTCCTTTTTCCCTTCATGCCTTTAGCGCTTGGGGGGACGTCCTGAGGAGGTTCG
>PMLC01000008.1 GCA_003158745.1 Acidobacteriota bacterium | reverse complement strand
GAACGGGCGCTGCGCGGCGTGGTGATCTCCTGTTCATACTGCACCCCCTGGTCAACCATCGGGAAACAAAGAGGCTTGAGATTCCAAAGTCGTTCGACACGGGTGCCCGTGGTGCTCCATGGCCTGTCGCACAGAATCGGCGCGTAGATCCTCGACCCGGATCTGATACGGCGCTTGTGATACGACTTGCTCGGCGGGCAGCACACCGTCACGAATCAACCGCCGAATCACGTGATTGGTGACACCGAGCTCGCTCGCCGCTTCGGTCATCGTCAACCACCCGCTGTCGTCCGTGGCAGACCGATAGGCGCGGATCTTGTGTTTGCCTCGAAACGACTGCACGCGCCGGGCGGTCCAGGATTGGTCCTGGCCGGTGCGAAGTCCCATACGGTTCAACGACGCGGCGATCTGGTCGTCGGGCCACTTCCCAGCCATGCTACGGATGACGCCGTGCGCCTCGTCGGAAGTGTGCCTACGGTGCTCGCCAGTTCGGGGTTTGCGAACTCTCAGCTCGGAGTGCTGGCCACCTTTCCAACGGACTGTCAGCACGATCTCGCCGGATGGCTCATCGAGATCGGCGATGATCTCGTCGATCAGGGCCCTGACAAGACGCTGGCGCGTGCGCGTCGTGGTCGTTGGCGCATCCCACGCGGACTGGAGGTCTTCGGCAAGACCATCGAGGACGTCGTGCTCGAGCGACAGGGGGATCGAGGCGTCGTCAACCTCGAGCTTCTGCTCACACACCTGCACCCGACGGAGCGTCTCCTCCCAGCTCTTCTCGAGTTGCGCGGCGATGAGGCGGTTGTCGGGATCGCAGGCCGCGTAGCGGCGCTCCGCGAGCTGGGCCTCGTAACGGGCCTGCTGCAGCTCCAGCTGCGCGATGCGGCGTCGCTCCGCGTCTTGATTCCGTCGCATCTGCTCCGCCTCCCGAGCGGCATCCACCGCCAGCGGTTCTACCGCGCGAATGAGGGCACAAGCAACCGCCTTGTCGACGTGCCAGGCCGCGAAACCCATGCAGCGGGGCAAACCCAGCGCCAGATTCGGCCGGTCACAGCGGTACTTCGGCGCCGGCGTCTTGCCAGTGTAGACGACCTGGATTCGCCGCCCGCACCGCCCACATGTGAGCAGCCCAGCGAGCAAGGCGCGGCCACCTCGCCCCGATTTCACCCCGCCGGCTTTGGCAAAGGCGTTCCGAGCCAGCTGTGCCTGGTTGTGTTCGTACTGCTCCCAGGGAATGTAGCCCTCGTGGTGGCCCTGCAGCAGGACCTCCCACTCCTCCATGGGCCTGCGCAGGCCATAGCTCTTGCGGGCGCGGCCCTCGATGATCTCGGTCTTGCTCTCGCTCTTCCCGTACGCGTAGGCCCCGGCGTAGAAGGGGTTCTTCAGCAACGCGATCACGTTGCGATAGCGAGCTGGCGTCCAATCGAACGAGATCAGACGCTTGCCGTCGGAAGGACGCGGGAAGTGGACTCCCTCGCGACGCATCCACAACAGGACCTGCCGGGCGCTCCCGAGCTCCTCGAACTTCCGAAACACGAGCCGGACGACCTCCTGGACTCGGAGATCCGGGTCAAACCGCAGGCCGCCGTCGCGCTCCCAGACGAAGCCGATCGGGACGGCGATTCGGAGCTCGCCGCGGCGGGCTTTTGCCCGAGCCGCTTCCACGAGCCGCGCGCGCAAGATGCCGAGCTCGAATTCGCTGATCGTCCCCTTCATGCCCAGGAGAAGGCGATCGTTGGGAAGGCATGGATTGTAGATGCCCTCCAGATCGATCACACGCGCTTCGACCAGGCCGCACAGCTCCAGCAGATGATGCCAGTCGCGCCCGTTGCGTGACAGGCGGGAGGCTTCCAGACAGAGCACCGCTCCCACCGTGCCGGCGCAGAGCTCGGCAACGAGTTGGTCGAAGCCCGGCCGCGCAACGAGTCCACTGGCCGACCGCCCGAGATCGTCATCGATGACATCGACCACCGAGAAGCCGTGCTTGCGCGCGACCTCAACAAGGGCATACTGCCGCCGCTGGCTCTCGAGATTGTCTTGCACCTGCCCTGCAGTCGATTGGCGCACGTAGACCACGGCCTTGCGACGAGTCACAGAAGCGGGCAGCGCGTCATCCTTCTTCATCGTCCTCACCCCTGTCCATCCTCGTCGCTTCCAGGAGCAACTGGGCCAACACGCTCACTGCCCTGGCTCGCTCCTCCTTTTCCTCCAACCCATCGAGCACCGGAAGGTCGAAGGGAAGCCTCAGCTGCCGTTGCGTCCTCTCGTGAGCCACCCGCTTCATTCGCATCCTCCTGTGCGGTCAAGGAGCCGCCTCGAGAGGATGAACGAAATCCCAGACTCACCAGGAGGCAATGGAGGTCGCGAAGAGCCTGAAGGTCCACCTGCGGCTCACCCAGACGCATCGAGCTACACACGACCGGATCCAGCATCCACGCAGGAACGAGAACAACATTTCCTGGGCCGGCCTCAACGTGCACGAGCTCTCCCGAAGCACGTTTCTCGGTGTACTGGCAGCGGAGTCGGCGACCATAGAGCGGGTGCCACCGATATTGAACCACCGCCGTCAGCCCGACATGGGCAGAATGGCTGTCAGATCGTGGTCGGGCGGAAGAATCACAACGGCTCGCGATCCAAGCGCGGCGCTGAGGCCGCGGCGCTCTTCTACACGCTGTTCGAGAGCGCGAAGCTCGCCGGCGTCGCTCCTCACCAATAC
>PMLC01000001.1 GCA_003158745.1 Acidobacteriota bacterium | reverse complement strand
TCTATTTACGGATATGCTCTTAGTTCTTGATCGGCAAGGAATTGCCTCCCAACTCGTTCGAGGTCAGGCGGACTCACTAACACTCAGGGATAGCCGCGAAGCCGACTACGGATCAGAAGGTTGGGGGTTCGAGTCCCTCTCGGCGCGCCAGTTAACGCCTTCCAGGTCAACCACCCAGAAGAAGCCATTTTAAGCCTGTTCAAATCCCGGCACACCTCCGGCACACATGCGCCAGGGAATGGGCTCGCTCGCCGTCGCTAGCTTCAGCCTGCACAGCCTTGCCGGCCGCTGATGCTGACTTGCTCGTAGGATACGCGGCCGTCTCCTTGCTTTCAGCGCTTGGTCCTCGGCAAGCCGACGTCGAACCGGCGATAGGGGCCTACCCGCCAGTACAGCTACGGGAGCGTGCACAGCAGGAGCGAGAGACGCTGGCTGCGCGAGGCGCACCGGTCAGCTTCCTGGCGAGGGAAGTACTGGCGTGGGCGGCGGCGGATCCAGCCGAACCGCGTATCCCGAAGATGCTGCACGACGTCATCGTTGCCGGGCGTTACACGACCGGCGACGACGATTCTGTGGACCTGCTTCAGCGGGTGTTCAACCTCTTGCACCGCCGCTACCAACACTCACAGTGGACCGCACAGACACAATACTGGTACGAGCCACCTGAGTCATTCAGAATCGTGAAACACTGACCGTAGGCTTGAGCGCGCGGTGACGCATGGGATTACCCTTGCTCAACTTGGCCACGACAAGGCGTGACTACCACCCTGCCCGAACGCGAAGCGCAGCCCAGATGATCTACTCGGGCCTGCCGGCGGGCTACTCGGCTGTTCGCACACCAGGAGGTCCCAATCGAGACCGGTGGTGTCTTCCGATCGGGGATCTCTAGGGTGATGGCACGCCGTACCTTAATCTCAGATCTCTTTCCCGACCGCGCAGATCCTCGGCCCGCCGCTGCAACGCGCCGGCTCTCGCGGTCATCTGGACAAGTCGGCCGCTGTCCTCGGTGGCCAACGTGGCCCGGAGGTCGCCAAGAAGTGCCTTGCCGTCTCCCAGTGTTCCCAGCAACTCGCGGTGGTACTCGGCGCACTCGGCAGGCGCCACGATCGCCTGGACCTCACGTTCGGCACGTTCAGTGTCGGCCGTCAGGTCGTCCAAGGCAGTGGTGTCCCCCTGAAGGGCGGCTCCCAACAGGCGCTGCGCCGCCTCCTGGGATGTGCCGTTGGGCCCGCTAGCCCGAATGCTGTCCATGCGAGCGAAGTACGCAGCGACCCGGCCTGCCGGCGCCACGTTCGCCTGCGGCGCCGCAGTGGCAGGCGGTTCGGCAATTGCGCCGGAGGTGGGTGTGGGCGGCCGCTCAACCGCGTGATCCGGCGCTTCGTTCGGGGGCCGCACCTCCCCGACCTCGGTTACCCTTGCCGGCACGTCGGTGGCGTTCGGTGGCATCAGGGGTGGCGCGTGGTGCGCAGGAGCCGCTACCAGCGCGGGCCCTGCGCGCAGGCTCTCCCGTCCCATCATGTACGCCACCGCCAGTAAGCTCACACCCATGGCGACTGCCAGGCCGACCAGGAGCCACCTCGGAACCGTGACCGTGCCCATTAGGTCATGGTAGCGCGACGGCCATCTGGGACATGACGGCCTCGGGATCACCCGTAGGGCCTCGCCCCGCGCACATGGCGGCGCTTGGAGCGTGCCTTGTGATGACCTGCCCTTCTGATCTCCGAACAGGTGCCCGGCGCTGTCCGGAAGGGTCGTATCATCCACGCGCGATTGAACGCGGGCATTCGCGGACGCAGGGAACTGACTGATCTCTTGAAGCTGTGCCCGTGGCTGATGTGTGTCAGGGGACCATACATTGCATTCGTGTCGAAGGAGGACCTTCCATGCCAGGCGAACCCAGACAAGGCCGGAAGCACCGCAAGCCGGCGATCTCTCGCTCGTACAGTGTCGCCCCCGATCGTCTCGACTTCTCACGCCCCAACGGCACGCTCCTGCGCCTCATGCGAGACCATGACGGGACCTGGCGCGTCCTCATCGAGGTTGGCGAGGAAGCCACCCAAGAGGCTCTGCGCCAAACTGCCTCGTTGGCGTGTCGGTTTCGCGACAGGCTCGTCGCCCTGCAGGGGCCGGAGGACCACCGTCTCCACTTTCTGCTGATGCTCGACCACGTCAGAGTGTGAACTTCATCGGGGCAACTTCCGTCGGATACCTCTTCCTTGGCGTGAGGTATCATCGCCCAGCCACGAAGGGAACCTCTCATGCACTCACAGCGAGCTTCCGGCTGTCTCATCTTGGCGGTCTTTGCTGTTGCTGCGTTTTGTGCCGCGCCGCTGAGCGCCCAGACGACGGGCGCGATCGAAGGCCGGGTCCTCGCGCCCGACGGGAGTGTCATGCCCGGGGTCATCATCACCGCCACCGGCGCCGTCCCGGGTTCTCGGACCACGCAATCCGACTTCACAGGGCGCTACCGTTTCGCAGCGCTCCCGCCCGGAAGGTATGACCTTCGTGGGAGCCTGACCGGTTTCGCGAGCCAGCAACGGTCGGCCACCGTCTCCCTCGGGGCGACGACGACCGTGGATTTCTCGCTCACGTTGGCCTTCTCCGCGCAGGAGAAGGTGGTGGGCGAGGCCCCGGTCCTCGACACCCGCTCGGCCGAGGTGGGAAACACGGTTGATGCCCAGGCGTTCATCCGCATCCCTCTGACACGCGACTACACCTCGATCACGCTGTTCCAGCCAGGCGTGTCCGAGGACGGCTCCGGGTTTTCCGTGTTCGGCGCCACTGGGCTCGAGAACGCCTACTTCATCGACGGCATCAACGTCACCGGCGTGCGAAACGGAGGCGACATCAAGGCCGTGCCGGAGGAGTTCCTCCAGGAGGTTCAGCTGCGGACGGCCACCTACCCGGCAGAGTTCGGAGGGGCCACGGGCGGCGTCGTCAACGCCATCACCCGATCGGGCGGGAATGAGTACCACGGCGAGTTCTTCGGGTACTTCGACAACGAGAGCCTGCAGGCCACCGCGAAGCCCGGCGTCGTCGGCGGCAACTTTGCCGGCCTTACGGACAGGGACTTCGGCGCCAGCCTCGGCGGTTACTTCGTTCGCGACAAGCTCTGGTTCTTCGGGGTCTACGACCCCACGGTGGTGCAGCGTGACGTCCACCTTGTGACCGGTTCCGGGAGCCCGTACGATGGCTCGACGTTCCGCTCCCAGGACAAGCACGCCGATCTTTACGCCGCCAAGCTCACCTGGACCCTCACGCCGTCCGCTGAAGTCGTTGGCTCGGTGATCGGCAATCCGTCCACCGATGCGCAGCAGCTTGTGCAGGATGGGCCGCCCCAGTCGCGGCAGATCCACGAGACAGACGGTGGGCCCGACCTCTCGCTCATCGGGACCAGGACGGGCGACAGCTGGATGGTGCAACTGGGTCTCTTCGACCACCGTGAGCGGCAAGACCGCACGCCCGACTTCGAGCCGCAGTTCCTTACCACCGACCCCACCCAGGTGCCCACACTCGACCTCGCGAACTGCAACCTGCCGGGGTGCAACACCGGGGCACCGTGGGTGTTTATCCCGACGAGCGAACCGCTGTTGCGCGAGGATTACGAGCGGAGGCAGGAACGGGGGTCGTTCTCGATGTACCTCAGTCAGCACGAGCTCAAGGCGGGGTTCGAGTTCGCCCAACTCGACGGCACCGTGTACCAGTCGATTCCGGGAGGCTACGACCGAATCCTGGACCGCCTCGCGGACGGCATGGTCCTCTACACTCAGACCTGGTTCGGCGACCAGAGCGGGCTCTTCGGGACCGGCCACGTGGTGCCCGTGGTTTCCGGCTCGCCCAAGAGCGACAACTTGTCACTGTACCTTCAGGACTCCTGGACGCCGCTACAGACCCTCACCGTGAACGCCGGCGTGCGCTACGAGGCGTACCGCCTGAAGGACGCGGTCACGGGAGGGACCATCGCCGACATGACCGGCAACTTCGCGCCGCGCCTGGGCCTCTCGTGGGATCCGCTCGGCAAAGGGCTCCAGAAAGTGACGATGGCATTCGGCCGTTTCTTTCAGCCGATTCCGATGAACCACCAGTCCCTGGCCTTTGCCGGGACCAGCCTTTCGGTCACGAGCCCGTTCGGCTACGAGTTCGAGTGCGACCAGGCGGCGGTAAGCTGCCAGAGTTTTCCAAACCGATTCGCCGAGCCGGCGGACCCGAAGCTCAAACCACCCACCTCGGAGGAGTTCTCCGCCGCGTACGAGACAAAGGTCACCGACAGCCTCAAGGTGGGCATCCGTGGCGTCTACTCCCGCCTCCTCGTAGCTGTGGAGGACCGCTGCGACCTGCAGGGCAACGATGCCGCGTTCGCGTTTACTGGCAATGGGTGCGTGTTGATGAACCCCGGGATGGGGGATTACGGCCGGGGCATCTTCCCGTCGGTGCCCATGCCCGACGGCACGACGCACCAAATTCTCTGCACCAACGGTCTCAACCAGGAGGAAGGGCGGGCGTCCGTGCTGTGCCCGTCGCTTCCGCAAGCCAAGCGGACGTACCAGGGGCTCATGGTGACCGCGGAGCAGCGTTTTTCGGCGGACACCTACCTACTGGCCTCGTATGTGTACTCGCGCTTGCGGGGCAACTACGACGGCTCCTACAACGAACTGGGAGAGGCAAACCCGAACACGAACTTCGACTTCGACTACCCCGGCCTCCTCGCCAACGCATATGGCAAGCTCGCCAACGACCGCCCCAACCAGTTCAAGGTCACGGGCTTCCATAGGCTCCCGTTCGGAATGACCATCGGGGTGAACGCCTACTACCGCAGCGGCACCCCGGAGGATAAACTGGGCTCGTTCGCGCTGATCAACGGGGCACCCGTTCCGCTCTACCTCGAGCCTCGGGGCAGCCAGGGGCGGACGCCGGCAGACTGGGATACCGATCTCCACCTCGACTACACGCTGCCCGTACGAGCGCTCCACGCGAGCCTGATCGCTGATATTTTCCGGATCTTCAACCGGCAGACCGTGCTGCGCACGAACCCGTTCTACAACGAAGACGGCTTCCAGTCCGACAACGGCGTCCAGACCAACCCCAACTACGGGGCACCGATCCTGCGGGCCGACCCGAGCCTCGCCCGCGTGGGGCTGCGGATCTGGTTCTGAGGCGCCAGGCAGAAGCGTCCGATCAGCTCAACGCGCTCGACTGAAGAGCCTGAATCGACCGGCAAGGGATGACGATGAACTGCGTCGCGACATCAGCTTCCGTCTTCGTGGTTCTGATTGCCCTGACCAACTGCGCGGCCACCGAGGACCCAAGGAGCCTCGCGGACTCTGAGGTGACCAGTCACCTTGTGTACATCCAGAGCTCACTCGATGGAGGTCAGAAAGCGGCAAACCTCTGGTGGTACGGCTGGGGCGCAGCGTATGGCGCTCTAACCGTTGAGCAGTTCGTCGCTCACTCGCAGGCGGACACGGAGAAGGAGAGGCAGGACACGCTCGTCGGGTATGTCACGAGCAGCTCCGGGGTGATCGGCCAATTGGTGGCGCCCGTAGAGGCGGGCCGTCTGGCAGCACGGCTGAGGGCCATGCCGGGCGATACGGCTGAGCAGCGGCAGGCCAAGCTCGCGGCGGCCGAGAGTTTTCTGCGCCGGAGCGCGGCACAAGAGGCACTTGGGCGGTCGTGGAAGATGCACGTCATGACCGGGGCGGTGAACTTGGGGATCGGGCTCTTCCTCTGGCTCCGTTACGACCGCCCTGCTCGGGACGGCCTGACGGTTTTCGCCATCGGCCAGCTCGTGTCGGAGGTGCAGATCTTCACTCAGCCGATGAAGGCGGTCCGTGACCTCCGGGAATACGAGCAGGGGTCCGACCTCCGCCACGCAAGTTCGGTCGGCGCCGACCATCCCACGTGGTACGTGAGTGCAACACACCGGGGGTTCGTCGTGGGTTGCAGGTTGTGACGCGGCCCAGTCGTATTGATTTGCAAGTGATTTCAAAGGTGAACCTCAAAATCAGGAAGGCTGGCGTTGAGGGCACGACCATCAGCGGGTGCGTCGGTCTCGTCGGTGCGCCGCGACGCGGGGCGGGCGCTACCTCGGGTTTGCGACTAGGATGCTGCCGGAGACGAAGGCGACAACTCGTCAGGAGTAGGCGATCCGCGTGGACAGGTGCAACCGGCGCAGGACCTCGGCGTCGCCCGCGCGGAGACGGTGGCAAGTCACCAGAACCGTCTCGACGAGCATACCGGCAAGCGCCGATTAGCCGAGGATGCCGTGCAGCGTCCACACCTTGCCCGAGCCGAGGATCATGCGAACGGTGGCGGTGACGTCGAATACCACACCGGCCACGAGAAGCGCCAGCGCGCCGGGCGAGACAATCGCGTAAGGTGGTTCTATGCCAAGTTCGTAGCACAAAGACGACGCCCACGGGCGGTATCTCTCCTCAACGCCCTGGCGGAAAGACCCGACGGTTGCGTCGGTGGAGGCCTTTACAGCGGTGCGCGCCGACTCTTCAATCACCCTTGCCTTCGGTACAGAGCGTCATATCCCGGCGGCGGCCTGTTTCGCCCACTCGGTTGCATCTGGATCGCCGGCTGCCGCTCGGCTTCGCGCCAGCTCCGCGGCCCGACGATAGGCTGCCCGAGCGTCGTCGTGACTGCCGGTGGTGGCCAGCGCCTCGCCGAGGGTCAGCAAGTTGGGCGGGTACTCTGGGGCCAACTCGACGGCCTTGCGTGCGTGCTCGAGGCCGCTATTGGGGTCACCGGGCCCTGCGGGCCAGCCGGGTGCCCGCAGCAGCAGTAGGGCCAGCACGCGATGCCCGCCCGCCTCATCAAGGTGCGGTGCGGTTGTGATGACCTCCTCGAGGAGTACTACGATCCTGGACAGGGCATCCATCGCGGTGGCCGGACGCTCGCGGGCCTGTTGTCCAAGGGCGAGGGCAAGGCGGTAGCGACACTCGACGCTGCCTGCAGCCCGGCGAATGCACCACTGACAGGTCTGGACTCCCGCGGTGGCCAGTGCGGCACGGCGGGCGCTGTCCGGCTCGTGATCCACCAACCACGCCGTGGCTTTCGCGGTTCCGAGCAAGCCTTCACTGCGCGACTCGTCGGCACCGGCCGCGGCGAGGAAGAGCTCCCGCGCCTGTTCCACAGCGGCCGGATCTGGGCGACGGGCGAGGCCGGCCTCGGCCTGCTGGAGGAGACGATCGACGTCGGCCGCGCCCGGTGCTTGGCCTGCGGATACAGGGCCGCCGAGAGCTGCAAGGGGGGGCGGCTCCCGGAGCGAGGAAGCGCAACCGGAGGCCAGCAAGATGACCGCCAGCGGCACTGCCTGGACGAAAAAACGACCCCGCATCCTAGTCCTTGAGCCGCTCGAGGGCCTCCCTGGCCCGGGCGAGGGCGGCCAAGTCGGCCGGAACGAACCCCATCAGGCGGATGCCCGCCAGGGTCTCGGCGCCGAGTGGGGTGGTGCCCAGATTGCGCAGTGCGGCGATCAGAGTCTTGACTCTACCTGACGGCACGCGGCCACCAACCACGCAAAGCACCAAGACAGGGAGCGGGGCGGACTGGGTGACCACCCCCAGCTTGGCGGCGAACGGTAGCGTCGGCAGCGCCGCCGCCTGGGCATGGTCGAGGAGCAAGGCCACCCTCTCGCCGGCAGCGGCTCGCCGCAAGGAGGAGAGCACCGCGCCGGAGAACGTGATTGTCACCGTGGGCGGAAGCTCCCCCCAGGAGCCCAGGGCAGGCCCGCGCACGAAGCGAGGCACATAGCCCGCTAGACTGACCAGCTCAAAGCCGGCCAGATCCGCCGGCCGTTTGACAGCGCCGGCTGAGGCCACTAGGGTCCATGGCTCGGCGGCCTCGCCGCCTTGCTCGACTGCCTCGAGGTGGGGCTCGAGCTCGTAGGCTGCGCGGTGCTGCAGGAAGAACGGCAGAGGCGCCAGGAGGAAGGCGGCGGCGGGCTTGGCCAACCGCCCCAGCGCGCCCTGCTCGGTCTCGTAGTAGACGGCCTCCAACTCGCCCGTCTCCCAGCCCGCGGCACGCGCCGCGGCACTGGCAAACGCGTTCATGGCCGGCTGCGCCTCGACGGTCGAGCCAGGGTAGCCCGGGGCGCACACCACCAGGGTCACCGGGCCGACCGCGGCCAGCCCCAGGCCAGGGCAAACCAGCGCTGTGGCAAGCCAGATGAGCCCTGGAATTCTGGCCGCGACCGGCCGACGAGAGCGCACGGACATTTCCGACCACATGGGCGCCACCCCCGGACGGTTATGATAGCCGACGAGTGAGCATTCCGACCGCATCCCCGCGCCTCACTGCGATCCTCAGGAAGGTCGTCTCTCTGCGCTGGTGGATCGTGGCGTTCTACGCGCTGCTGATTCCAGGCGCACTCATGGTTGCCCTGCGTATTCCGAAGGACAACGCCCTCGAGCGCATGGTGGTGGCCGCCAACCCCGACGTCGTCGCCACGCGGGAGTTTCAGCGGGTTTTTCCCGAGAAGCCAGCCGTACTGCTCCTCATCGAAAACCCCGACCCTTTCGCCCCCAAGGCCCTGGCTGGCGTAGCCGCGCTGCAGAGCGCGCTCGACCGTGTACCGTCGGTCACCAGCTACTCGCTGCTCACCGTCTGGTCCCGCCTGCATCCGGGGACCGCGACGCGGCCCAGAGCCGCGGACGAGTTGCGCCGCTTTGCCGGAGGCACCCAGTTCTTCAGAGCCCAGGGGCTCTGTGGCGACGGATTCTTGGGCATCGTGCTGACCCTGGACGTGGCCGATTCGGTGGAGCGCGATGCCGCTCTGAGGAGTATCGACCGCGCCATCGCCGATGTGTCCGCCAGCCCGGCGGGCCGGGCCGGGATCACCTCGGTGCGGCGGGTCGGAGGCCCCTGGCTCGACTCCTGGCTCGAACGCGAGACCGGTGCCAACAGCGTGCGCTTTTTCCCGTTGTTCGGAGCCTTCGTGGTCCTGCTCACGTTGGGCCTGTACCGGTCGTGGCGGGCGATGGTGACTGTGTTGCTGTCGCTGGCCACGGCTGTGCTCCTCGGGGTGTCCTGCGGCGGTCTGCTCGGTTTCGGTTTCACCATCGTCTCGGCGCTGGTACCGCTCACCCTGATGATCACAGCCACGGCGAGCCTCGTCTACCTGCATAGCCGGTTCGTCGATCAGGCCGCGGATGTAGGCCTCGAGGATCACAGGGTGTTCGCGTTGGCCAACAAGGTGCTGGCCGTCAGCGCCTCGGTGTTCGCCGCCGCCGTTGGCTTTGCCGCGCTTTCGGTGTCGCAGATCCGTCCGATTCGCCAGCTCGGCATCTGGACCGCGGTCGGTCTCGCGTTCGGTTGGCTGGTCTGCTTCACCTTGTACCCGGCGCTGCAGGTCATTCTAGGTGCGCCGACGCGCCTGAGGCGGGCCGTGGCCGGGAGCTGGATGGTGAGAGTGGCCCAGGTGCTGCCACGCTGGTCCTACCGATGGCGGTGGCCCGTGCTGGCCGCCTCCACGGTCATGGCCCTGGCGGGGCTGGCGGCCATGCTGGGGATTCCCGGCGTGTTGGCCCCGATGCGCCTGCAAACGGATGTGCTCGCCTACATCGACCCCGACATCCCGGTGACCCGGGACACGCGGGCGTTTTCCAAGAAGGTGCTCGGGTTGACTTCGGTGGCCGTGTGGGTGACGGTGCCACCAGGTACGGTGGCGGACCCTGCGGTGCTCGGGGCCCTCGACTCATTGACCACCGAGTTGCAGCGGGAGCCGGTCGTGGGCTCGGTGGTCGGCCTGCCCGGAGTCCTGAGGCTGCGTCGCTACGCCGCCGGGCTGGGAGACGCGCTGCCGACGGACCCCGCCGGGCTCGCTAAGGTTTCCGATGACCTCGAGCAGCTTCTCCTCGAAGAGGCCGCCCTGCGCCAGTGGGTGGACATGTCCACCCTGAGCTCGACCTACCTCACCGTGACCTCCCGAGCCGGCGACAGCGATGACTTCGCCGCGCTCCAGGCGGCCACGGAGCGCGCCTTCAAGCGCGCCGAGGCGGTCACCCCGGCGCTCGCCTCGTGTTCCTACCGGATCGTCGGGAGTGGGGTCTTGCAGGCCACCATCGCGGCTCACCTGGTGCCGACACTGACGAAGAGCTTTGCCCTGACGTTCGCGATCATCTTCGTGACCTTCCTGCTGGTCTTCAAGAGTGGGCCGGCGAGGCTGAACGCCATGGTGCCGTCGCTCTTCGCCATCCTGGTCATGTTTCTGTTCATGCGCATGGCTGGCATTCCCCTCAACGTGGTCACGATCCTGATTGCGACCACCGTTCTTGGAGCCACTGAGAACGACCAGATTCACTTCTTTTTCCACTTTCAGGAGGGCCACAACGGGACCTCCACCGAGCAGGCGCTCGCCCACGCCATCCGCGTCGCCGGGCACGCCATTGTGTTCGCCACCCTGATCAATGCCGGCGGCTTCCTGGCCCTCACCTTGTCGAACCTGCCGCCCATGCGGCAGTTCGGGGCGATCACGTCCGCGGCGTTCGCCCTGGCCATGCTGGCCGACTTCACGGCCCTGCCGGCGGCGCTCTGGGTGTTCTTCCGCGCGCAGCCGGATGAAAAGGCAAGTGAGATTTGAGGGATAGGAAGTTCCTTTTCAATGCAGATGAACTATGACGAGCATTTCCTGTACCTGTCATTCACTCTATAGCAGACCAAAGGAAAGAGCAGTTGCCCTGACTTTGGGAACAAGTCTGAACCAAGGAGGCTCACCATGAAAGTCATCGCCATCAACGGAAGCCCACAAAGGAACGGCAACACTCGCCTGCTGCTCGAATCGGTGCTGGAACCCCTGGCTCAGGCTGGTTGGAAGACAGAGATCGCGCAGATCGGAGGCAAGAACATCCCCGGCTGTCGCGCTTGCCGTAATTGCTGGAAGAACCAGGACAGGCGCTGCTCGTTTGGCAAGGACGAGTTCAACGGCGTCTTGGAGAAGATGTTGGACGCCGACGCTATCGTCCTTGGCTCACCCACGTATTTCTCGGATGTGAGCGCTGAGATGAAGGCTCTTATCGACCGCGCTGGGTTTGTGAGCCTTGCAAACGATTGCGCTCTGGCGGGCAAAATCGGCGCAGCGGTGGTGGCAGTTCGACGTGGCGGAGCCACCCACGCTTTTGACACGATGAACCACCTGTTCTTGATCTCGCAGATGATCGTGCCGGGTTCCATCTATTGGAACATGGGTTATGGCGGGGAGCCGGGCCAGGTGGCAGGGGACGCCGAGGCCTTGCGCAATATGAGTCACCTTGGCCACGCCATCGACTGGCTGGGCAAGGCCATCCAGAAGAGCGTCACACCATATCCGCTGCGGAAGCGCGGCGAAGCGTGACCCAGGCTGGGGTTTTCCATTTCCTATTCACGGCGAGTGGGCCAGTGGCCAGTCAGAGTCTTAAAGGGCACGATCAAACCGTAGAAGACGATCACGGCATCGTCTGCACGACCGGATGGCGCCTGACTGTTCTTGTTGTCACCAGACTGTAAACCAGCCCGGGCTATCACCGGCGGCAAGGCGCTAGAGTCGAACCTGCGAGGAGGCCTTGATGGCGAAACGGCGGAGATTGGGCAGAACCCAGATCGAGGTGACGGCAGTGGGGCTAGGCTGCTGGCAGTTCTCAGCCGGTCGAGGCATGACAGGGAAGTTCTGGGAAGCGCTCCCCCAGCCGGTTGTGGACAGCGTGGTGGCCGCCGCACTCCGGAGGGGCATCAACTGGTTCGACACCGCGGAGATGTACGGCCGCGGCGCCTCCGAGCGTGCGCTCGCCGCCGCACTGCTGGCTGCGGGCAAGGCGAGCGGCGACGTCGTGGTGGCGACAAAGTGGATGCCGCTCTTCCGCGCGGCAGGCTCGATCAAGGCCACCATCGACGAACGGCTGCGCTGTCTGGCGCCCTTTGCAATCGACTTGCACCAGGTGCACCAGCCGGTCGGTTTCTCCTCCGTGGAGTCGGAGATGGGCGCGATGGCGGACCTCGTGGCCGAGCAGAAGATCCGAGCCGTGGGGGTGAGCAACTTCAGCCCCAATCGAATGCGTCGCGCCCACGAGGCATTGGCGGCGCGCAAGATCCCGCTCGCGTCGAACCAGGTGCGGTACAGCTTACTCAACCGGCATGTCGAGTCGGATGGCACGGTGGCGGCAGCGAACCAGCTGGGAGTGACGATCATCGCCTACTCGCCGCTCGCACAGGGTCTGCTGACCGGCAGGTATCACGAGGATCCGGGGTTCGTGAAGACGCGGCCTGGCCCGCGCAAGTGGATGGGCGCGTTCAAGGCGAAGGGACTCGAGCGTAGTCGGCGGCTCGTTGAAGAGCTCGGGGCAATCGCCGGCGCGCACGGCGCCACAGCGGGCCAGGTGGCGCTGGCGTGGCTCTGCCAGTTCCACGGTGAGACGGTCGTCGTGATTCCCGGGGCCAGTCGGCCGCAACAGGCCGACGAAAACGCCGGTGCGCTGGAACTGACGCTTTCGCAAGCGGAGCTGGGGAAGCTCGACGAGCTGTCGCGCCAGTTCATGTGAAGGCCTCGCGAACGGCGACGCCTGGATGTGCCTAGGGCGGTCTCCTGACCGCAGACGTCATAGCGTGCCGGCTCTACTAGTCTGCGGCAATAGGTTTCGATTAGGCCATGACCCGTTGCCTGTGGGGCAATGGGCACAGGCGACGCAACCGTTCAAAAACGCGGCGGGGCAGGCGGTGATGAACCGGGGGCACGCGAAGATCACGGTGCAGACGGGATCAGACCTTCGCTTTCGCCTCGGTGATCGACAAAATCACCAACGATCCGACGGTCATTTCCATGCAGCGGTAAGCGGCACGGAGGGGTGTGCGAGTGCAGGGGCCGAAACTGCTCGGTCCCGGGCGCAGCATCATGTTGACGATCGTCGGCGCGCGCTCGAGCACCACATCCGCGGCGTCTCGACGATCGCGGGCGCGTTCACCGTTGCGGCCAGGTCGTGACACAGGACTGCGGCGAGGTTCTCGCCTTACCTGGGCCGGGTTTCGCATTCTGAGCCAACTGAGGTTACACCTCCCCGGGTCGATCCGTGCAAGAAGACTCGCCAAGGTGGCCAGATGGCAGCGATCGGGGCTGGAACCTATATTGGTTATGGGTCGGAAGTCCGGTGGAGAATCCCGGTCCGGAGGTGCCTATGCGATCGCGGGTGCTGGCTGCAGTCTTGGGAGCTGGCCTGCTTGTGTTTGCGGGCCCGGCGTGGAGCTACGCCTCGGGCAGCAGCCATGGTGGAGGCGGTCACACGAATGGAGGCGGGCACACCGGTACCTCTGGTCATGCGGGAGGCGTCAGGCACGGCGGTTTCGGCGGCCATGTGGGAGGTGTCAGCCACACCGGCACCGTTAGCCATGTGGGAGGTTTCAGTCAGGGCGGTTTCGGCGGCCATGTGGGAGGTGTCAGCCACACCGGCACCGTTAGCCATGTGGGAGGTTTCAGTCAGGGCGGTTTCGGTGGTCGTGTGGGAGGTGTCAGCCACACCGGCACCGTTGGCCATCTGGGAGGTGACAATCGTCGCTGGGGTGGGCACCAGGGGTGGCAGGGTCATCACTATTGGGGAGGCTACTCTGGCTGGGGTTGGCCGTTTGGTTGGGTAGACTTCTTGGGGTGGGGCTGGCCATTCGCTTACTACGGGTATTCCGGACCGTGGTGGTACGACAACGCGTGGGCGTATGGCCCCGAGGGTGGTGGCGCGGTTGGCTACGGCCTCACCACCGTCGACACCGACGTAACTCCGGAGAACGCCCTCGTCAACGCGTGGGCGTACGGTCCCGAGGGTGGTGGCATGGCTGGCTATAGCCTCACCACCGTCGCCACCGGCGTAACCCCGGAGAACGCTCTCGTCTATCTCAATGGGGTGTTGATCGGCATCGCGGACGACTTCGACGGCAAGTCCGACTACCTCTACCTCAGGCCCGGCCGCTACCGCATCGAGTTCCGCCTGTCCGGGTACGTGTCCCAGGGAGGGGAGATCGACACCGGAAGCGAGGCGAAGATCCCGATCGATCTCAAGCTCGAGCGCGATCGCAGCGGCAACGGGGTGGCACCGTACCAGCCGCCGCAGGGACTGCCGCACGGCAGGGTGTTCGGTCCTGACTTTGGCAGCGCCACGGGTCAGCGCGGGACCAGCCCGGATCCGTCGCTCCGGCCCGAGCTGCGCCGGGAGCACCGCCCGGACAGCACGCCCGTTGGGAGCCAGGCCTCACCCTCCGTAGGCACCGGTCTGGCTGCCCTGAAGCTGCGGATTTCGCCGCCCAACGCCTCCGTGTACCTCGATGGCGTCTTCCTGGCATCGGGGGCCGAATTGGAGAGGATGCAGCGCGG
>PMLC01000155.1 GCA_003158745.1 Acidobacteriota bacterium | reverse complement strand
GCAGAGGGGCAGAGGGGCAGAGGGAGTCCACCTGGGGAAAAACAACGACTGGACTCCCGGCCCATTCCCAGCCTTCTTGGTTCTTGTCTCTCTGAACTTCCGGACCTTCGAACCAGTGAAACCGCGAACGGTCTCCTGCTCCCCTGCCCCTCTGCCCCTCTGCTCCCCTGCCGTTGTTGATCCTGCGAACGTGGGAACGGTGCCCGTCGGTGCGGTAGACTACGTGCCGGACGTCCGTCACGAAGGAGGCAACGATGGCAGCGACCAACCCCCCACCGATCCCGCCCGTGCCACCCGAACCTCCGAGCATGCAGCCACCGGGCACGATGCCGCCGCCACCGCCGGGAGGAGTTCCCCCCGAACCGCCGGCGCAGCCGCTGCCGTGGGAGCAGCTCGGGTACCCGGCGCTCGAAGGGCTTTACGAGACCGCCAAGCTGATCATTACGGCGCCGAGCCAGGCGTTCGCGCGCATGTCGCTGACCGGAACGCTCGGCAAACCGCTGGTCTATGCGATCGTCTTCGGATGGGTCGGGATCATCGCGAACCAGATCTACAGCATCGCCCTGCGTGGCGCCATGATGGGCTTCCTCTCCGGCCTGCCGGGCTACAACCCAAAGCTCATGTTCGGGTTCCCGATCTTCGTGAGTGTGGGCTTCATGATCGTGGCGCCGCTGTTCGTCCTGATCGGCGTGTTCGTGTGGTCGGCGATCCTCCACCTCTTCCTCATGCTGGTCGGAGGGGCCAAGACGGGCTTCGCGTCGACCGTCAGGGTCGTCTGCTACACGGGGACCGTCCAGGTCCTCCAGGTGGTGCCGTTGTGCGGCGGCTTCTTCGCGTTCATCTGGGCGCTCGTCCTCTATATCATCGGGCTCGCGATCGTCCATCGCACCACGCAGGGCAAGGCGGCGCTCGCCGTGCTGCTGCCGATCGTGCTCTGCTGCGTGTGCGTCGCGATCATCGGCGTGGCGTTCGGCGCGGCGATCGTCGCCCTCGTCGGTCACCTCGGTCACTTCGGCCGCTGAGCGCGACGTGAGGTGCCGCAAGCCCGCCCCAGAGGAGCGCCAGGTCGCGCTCCTCTGGGGTGTCGTGGCGATCTCGTCCATCGCGCTGCGCCCCTTCTGGCTCGCCCTGGCGCCGTTCGCGCCCCGTTGCCCGTTCCGCGTGCTGACGGGGCTTCCGTGCCCGACATGCGGTACGACCCACGCGGTACTGGCTCTGCTTCACGGTGAGATCGGCCGCGCCTTCGCCGCCAACCCGGCCGCCGCTGCGGCGGGCATCGCCTTCGTGGTCGGGGGACTGGTGGCACCGGCCTGGGCGGCGCTGCGCTGGCCCGTGCCGGATCTCCCGACGCCGCTCCCGCGCTGGGCGCGTGCGGCCATCGTCGGGCTGCTGCTCGCGAACTGGATCTTCTTGATAGTTAAGAGTTAAGAGTGAAGAGTTGACGACAAGACGGCAATGCCCCACGGCCGTTCCTGTCGTTGAACTCTTTACTCTTAACTCTGAACTCTTAACTCCGCTTGTCGGGCCGGGAGCCGGGCTTTGCGACCGGCACGCCCGAGGCGCAGAGCGGGCAGGCCTCCGGCGGGTAGCTCGGCACGTCCACGCTCAGGAGCGCCGTGAACGGGAGCGGCGCAAACGGGTTCTCCTGCCCCGAGCGGTTCACGATGGCGCCGGCGCCTACGACGACCCCGCCCTGCTGGCTCACCACGTCCATCACCTCCCGGGTCGAGCCTCCGGTCGTGACGACGTCCTCGACGACGAGCACCCGGCAGCCGGGCTCGATGCGGAAGCCCCGCCTTAGCGTCATGACGCCATCGGCCCGCTCCGTGAAGAAGAACGGGACGTCCGCGAGGGCGCGGGCGACCTCGTGGCCGATAATCACCCCGCCCAGCGCCGGTGCAACAACCAGCTGTGCCGCCGCGTTCTTCAGGCGCGCCGCGAGCTGGCGACCGGCCGCCTCCGCCCGCGCGGGGTCGGCCAGATACAGCGCACACTGCAGGTAGCGCGAGGAGTGCCGTCCGGACGAGAGCTTGAAGTGGCCCTCCAAGAGCGCCCCGGCCGCCATCATGTCGTCAAGCGTAATGCCGCCCATCAGTCCTCCCGCTTCAGGCCGTAGGCCTCGATCTTCTTGTAGAGGTTCGAACGAGGCGTGTTGATCGTCCGGGCCGTCGCCGCGACGTTCCAGTTGTGGCGCTGGAGCTGGCGCACGAGGTATGCCCGTTCCGCGCGCTCCTGGAACTCGGCGAGCGTCGGCGCGCCGAACAGCCCTTCGTCTTCGGGACCCCCATCGCCGCCCGAGGGCAAGAGATCGACCCCCGTGATCTCCTCCTCGAGCTGCATGATCACCGCTCGCTCCACGATGTTCTTGAGCTCCCGAACGTTCCCCGGGAACGGATACGAGGCCAGCTGGTCGAGAGCCTCGCGGGTCCAGCGCTTCGGTCGCCGGTTGTACTCGGCGCACGCCTCGTTGGTGCAGTGCTCCACGAGCGCCGGGATGTCCTCGGGGTGCGAGCGCAACGGGGGCGTGCGAAGGACCACCACCGAGAGCCGGAAGTAGAGGTCCTCTCGGAACCGCCCGGCCTTGACCTCCTCTGGGAGGTCCTTGTTGGTGGCAGCGATGACCCGGACGTCCACGTGGCGCACCACCCCGGCACCCACCGGCTCGACCTCGCCGTCCTGCAGCACGCGCAGCACCTTCGCCTGCGTGCGCAACGACATGTCGCCGATCTCATCCAGGAAGATCGTGCCGCCGTCAGCCTGCGTGAATTTGCCGATCTGCTTGCGGACGGCGCCGGTGAAGGACCCCTTTTCGTGGCCGAAAAGTTCCGACTCGATGAGCTCCTCGGGGATCGCCGCGCAGTTCACGCGTACGAACGGCTCGCGGGCTCGCGGCGACAGGTGGTGGATTCTCCGTGCCACCAGTTCCTTGCCGGTCCCTGATTCCCCGACCACGAGGACCGTGGCGCGGGATGGTGCCACGCGCGCGATCTCTTCGCGCAAGGCGTGCAGCTCCCCGGAGTCGCCCAGCAGCGGGGGCAGATTCTCGGCAGCGCCTTTCAGCCGGCGGTTCTCCTCCCCGAGCTTGCCTCGCGCGACGGCTCCCTGAAGGGCCAGCAGCAGCTTGGCGCGCTCCGGCGGTTTGCCGAGGAACGCGTCCGCTCCGGCATGCAGGCACGACGAAGCCGTGAACTCGTCGCCGTGCCCGGTGAGCACCACCACCGGCACGTCGACGCCCCGCTTGCGGAGGTTCTCGAGGAGCCCGAGTCCGTCCATCCCCGGCATCTTGATGTCGAGAAGAACGGCGTGGGGGGTGTCGCTGTCGATGGTATCGAGCGCGGCGAAGGCGTCGCCCGCCTCGCGCACGTCGAACCCCGCCCCGGTGAGAATCGTCCGAACGACCAGCCGGTTTGCGGCGTCGTCATCGACGACAAGGACCTTCCCCGTGCTCTCCACGGCTCGGAGTTTACCCCACTGTGATGCCGTTCGAAGGTTCAAATGTAAACGAACAGCAGAGGAGCAGAGGTGCTGAGGAGCGGAGGAGCATGAGACGGCAGAGGGGGTGGAGTAGCCGAGGGGTAGAGGAGAACGACACGACGTCGGATTGTCTCGCTCTTTCCCCTCTGCTCCTCTGCCCCTCTGCTGTTGTTGAACCTTCGAACTTGCGAACGTTCGAACGTGCGAACTTCAGAGCTGTACAACCACCTTGCCGGTCGATCCGCGGCCCTGCAGCAGCGCGTGCGCCTCGGGCAGCCGATCGAAAGGAACGATCGCGCCCACGACCGGCCTCACGGCGCCGGAAGCGAGCATCTCCTCGATCCTGGCGAAACGGGACTGAAGCTCCCCGGCGAGCTGCGGTACCAGCGAGAGGTTGAAACCGGCAAGCGTCTTCGTGGACTGCACCATCGCCGTGGGCGCCACCAGGCCCATGCGGAGGAGCTCCACGGCACCGTGGAGGTAGCGGACGCGGGCGGGGCCGACGGCCGCGGCGAAGCCGTACAGCACGTACCGCCCGTCGGGGTTGAGGGCCTTCCAGCCCGTGCGGAACAGCGACCCGCCCACGGCATCGATCACAACGTCCACGCCGCCCGCAAGCGCTTCGCGGTACCCGTCGTACCCTGCCGTCTCGTGAGCGCCCAGAGCGCGCGCCAGCTCACGCTTGGCCCTTGTCGAGGCGACGGCCAGCACGCGGGCGCCGGCCGCCGCGGCCATCTGCACGGCCATCGTCCCGACCCCGCCGGCGGCGGCCGTGACGGCGATGCGCTCCCCGGCGCGCAGCCGCCCCACCGCGAACAGCGCGTGGTCCGCGGTGAGGGAGGTGACCGCGACGGCCGCTGCAGTCACGAAGTCGATCGAGCCGGCCATCGTGCGAAGGGACTGCGCCTTCACGACGACCAGCTCGGCGTGCCCGCCGAAGATGGGCACCGCCGCGACAGGCGTCCCGATCGGCGGGCCGTCGACGCCGTCGCCCAGGGCGGCAACCTCGCCGCTCACCTCCATGCCGGGCACGAAGGGCGGCTTCGGCACGCGCGGGTAGACGCCGAGACGCGCGGCGCAGTCCGCGAAGTTGAGGCCGATCGCCCGCACCCGGACGAGCACCTCGCCCGGCCCCGGTCGCGGGTCGGGCAGCTCCTGCAAGCGCAGGATGCCGGGCGGCCCGTACTTGGGCACGACCCACGCCCTCATGCGGCTCGCTTCGCAAGCCGAACAAGGCGTGGCCAGGGGCCTGTGGCCAGGGGCCGGTAAAGACGGTTGCCTGCGAGTCTCAAACCGGCCACCGGCCACCGGCCACGGTCGTCAGGATTCATCCGCGGCGGCCGCCGGGCGTGCCAGCGTCGGCAGGATCTCCCTGAGCTTCTCCTCGAGCTCGCTCGCGATCTCGGGGTGCTCCTTCAGGAACGACCGTGCGTTCTCGCGTCCCTGCCCGAGGCGGGCCTCGCCGTACGACAGCCAGGTGCCCGACTTCGAGACCAGCCGGTGCTCGATGCCGAGGTCGAGAAGCTCGCCCTGCTTCGAGATCCCCTCGCCATAGAGGATGTCGAACTCGGCCACCCGGAAGGGCGCCGCCACCTTGTTCTTGACCACCTTGACCTTGGTGCGGTTGCCGATCGAGTCCTCGCCGGACTTGATCGCGCCGATGCGGCGGATGTCGAGCCTGACCGAGGCGTAGAACTTGAGCGCGCGCCCGCCGGTGGTGGTCTCCGGGTTGCCGAACATCACNNGATCTGGTTGATGAAGATCACGCTGGTCTTCGACTTGGAGACGATTCCCGTGAGCTTGCGCATCGCTTGCGACATCATTCGGGCCTGCAACCCCATCGAGGAGTCGCCCATCTCGCCTTCAAGCTCGGCACGCGGCACGAGAGCCGCCACCGAGTCCACCACGATCACGTCCACCGAACCGGAGCGGATCAGCGTATCGGCGATCTCGAGCGCCTGCTCGCCGTTGTCGGGCTGCGCCACCAGTAGGTTGTCGATGTCCACTCCCAGCTTGCCGCTGTACTCGGGGTCGAGCGCGTGTTCGGCGTCGATGAACGCCGCCAGGCCGCCGAGCTTCTGAGCCTGAGCGATGATGTGCAGCGCCAGTGTCGTCTTCCCCGAGGACTCCGGCCCGTAGATCTCAACAACCCTTCCGCGCGGGATCCCGCCCACGCCGAGCGCCGCATCGAGGCCGATCGACCCCGTCGGGATCACGTTGACGTTTACCGCCTCTTGAGCGCCCAGCCGCATGATCGCGCCCTTGCCGAACTGCCGCTCGATCTGCGCGACGGCAGTCTCCAAAGCCTTCAGTTTTTCCTGGTTGTATTCAGCCATGGTGACACCTTCTCCCTTGGTTGTCGCGTGGACGGGTTGGCCGTAAGGCCACACCAAATGCTAGGCGCTGCCTAGGACCAAGTCAAGAGTTCTTTCGCCCCTGCTTCTTGATCCTGCAGGGCCGCGCCGACACAGTGTCATCCTGAGCGAGATGGGA
>PMLC01000127.1 GCA_003158745.1 Acidobacteriota bacterium | reverse complement strand
CGCGGCCTGGTCGAGATCTCCAACCACTGCGTGCGCAGGTGCGCCTACTGCGGCATCTCGGTCGGCAACCGCGACCTCGTCCGCTACCGGATGACAACCGATGAGATCATGGAGTGCTCGAGGCAGGCGGTCGCGCTCGGGTACGGGACCGTCGTGCTCCAGGCCGGCGAGGACTACGGCATCACCCGGGAGTGGCTCGCCGCCCTCGTCCGCCGCATCAAGGCCGAAAGCTCGCTCGCCGTCACGCTGTCGCTCGGCGAGCGGCCGGACGAGGACCTCGCCGCGTGGCGGGAAGCCGGCGCCGATCGCTACTTGCTGCGCTTCGAGACGTCGGACGCGGCGCTCTACGACCGCATCCACCCTCCCCTGCCCGACCGGCCCTCTGACCGGTTCGCCATCCTCGGCCGCCTGGTCGCGCTTGGGTACGAAGCCGGCAGCGGCGTGATGATCGGCATCCCGGGGCAGACGTACGCGTCGCTCGCGCACGACCTCGAGACGTTCGCCACGATGAACCTGGACATGATCGGCGTCGGCCCGTACATCCCGCACCCGGCGACCGCGCTCGGTCGCGGCGAGCTGCCCGAGGCCTCGCCAGGCGAGCAGGTCCCGAACACCGAGCTCATGACCTACAAGGTCGTCGCGCTCGCCCGGCTGGTCGACCCCGATGCGAACATCCCCTCGACGACGGCCCTCGCCACACTCAACCTCGCGAGCGGCCGCGAGCTCGGCCTCTCGCGCGGCGCCAACGTCGTCATGCCCAACCTCACGCCGACGAAGTACCGCGCGCTGTACGAGATCTACCCAGCCAAGGCCTGCATCCGCGAAACCGCAGCCCAGTGCGGCACCTGCCTGAGCGGCAGGATCGTGCGGCTGGGGCGCACCGTCGGCAAGGGTCCCGGCGGCCGCAAGCGCCGAGCCTGAGCCCCCGGAGGTTGTCATTCTGAGCGAGGCGCCGCGAGCGAAGAATCCCACCAATGAACACACGATCGCGTCTAAGCGCTTGCAGCAGGCACACCGGCCGGCCTGCTGGCACAGCGGTCGTGCCTCGGTCCATAATCGAACCATGCTGAATGTCGAGTGGTTCGCCGGCGTGCTGCTGAAGCGCAGCGTCAGGCGGCTGAAGTCATGACACGGCTGGTCATCATGCCACAGGGGCCAGGCACAGGGCTCGATTTCGATCTCCCAGAATCGACGGCCAGTCTTCTGCGTTCGACACCGACCAGGAGCCCCGGGCGACTGTCAAGGCCGTCGATAGCACTTGGTGGGAAGTAGAGTCGGACGATGAGGCCACCTTATCCGCTATTCGTGAGCGCTTTCAGAACATCGATGAGCAACATTAGGCCGCCCAATCCTGATTCGACGGACGTAAGACCTGTTGGCGTAGACGAGGCCCGAGAGAGATAATCGAGCAGGGAGTGTGCGAAGGACATGGGCAGGCGTCTCCGTAAGCTAGCGCTTCTTGATGAGATCCATCTTGAGCGCTTGGCGCTGGAGGACACGCTCGCGCTCCTGACGCCCCGCCAGATGACGAAACCGGGCGTCACTCGGGGCGGCTGGTCGGTCAAGGACGTGCTGGCCCACCTGGTCGAGTGGCAGCAGATGAACCTGGACTGGTACGCGGCCGGTCTGCGTGGCGAAACACCCGCGATACCAGCGCCGGGGTTCACCTTGCGAGAGCTTCCTCGCCTTAACGCGATGATCTACCGCAAGCACCATCGACGGTCCCTTCAAGCCGTCTTGCGCGACTTCCGGTCTCATCACGAGCGTGTCGTTGCGCTCATCGAGGCTCTACCGGACTCGGACCTAGTGACCTTGGGACGCTTTTCGTGGACTGGCAAGTCCTGGACGCTGAGCGACTACTTGCGCGCGAGCACGGCAGCACACTACCTGTGGGCGCGCACACGCATTCGTCGTTGGTGGCGCAGGCAAGCGAAGAGCGCGACTCGCGGGCCAGTTGACGGAGCCGCCGTCGAACAAATGGACGCAGCTAACGAGGTCCGCGCCCGGCCCAGGCGGAGGCGCGGACCTCGCAGCTGAACCATGGGTTGGGCACCAACCGAAGCGCACAAGGCTAAACTCGTCGCTGGGTTGACATGCCAGACGGAAACGCCATCCGAGGGCCAATGCCCAGGTGTACGGTCACCCTACTGGTGAAGATAACCGTGCTTGTCGCGGTCGTCTTTGTCTGAACCGGCCGGGGACATAGGCAACCAAGTAGTCCAGGGACACGGGTAACATTCTTCGGCTTCGAGGTCGAGCCTGCGCGCGGTACGGGAACATAGGTACCGGCGCGGAGGCGTGGAGGGCGAGGCGCGGCTCTGCCGCGACTCGCGGGGGGCACGGAGGGTCGAGAGCGTCCGGGTGGGCGGGCGGAGCGGACGCGGGACCCCCCGCCAGGATAGTGGCTGCGCTCGATGCGCAGCCCGAGCGACCCCTCCGAGGCCGCGGGGCAAGAAAGAAGACCTCGACGCAGCGGAACCTCCTCAAGCCCGCGCGCCGGGCGTGCAGAACTTCGCGAGCAGGTCTCAAGCTCACAAATGACTCTGGGGGTTCCCTTTGGGGGATTCTTGTGATAGCGTTCACATGGTTTCACCGGCGGCCGGCTGGCCCGGGGAGGCCCCTGCACCGAACACGATCGAAGCGGTCCCCAACCCTTCGAAGGCGGTGAAAGGAGAGCGTGATGGCAACCATTCTGATCGTGGACGACGATCCTGACGTGGTCGAGGCGTGTCGCCTCTTTCTCGAGAGAGACCACCACAAGGTCGTCTGCGCCTACAACCGCGCCGAGGGCATGAAGGCCGTCGCCGAGGCCAAGCCCGACCTCTTGATCCTGGACGTGATCATGGAGCAGCCCGACGACGGGATCGCCATGGCCCAGGAGCTGAGACGCTCGGGTTTCACGACCCCGATCCTGATGCTGACGAGCATCGGCAAGGTCACCGGGTACTCCTACGACAAGGACGAGGATCTCGTGCCGGTGGACGACTTCCAGGAGAAGCCGATCGAGCCGGCCGCCCTGGTGCGGAAGGTGAACGAGCTCCTGGCGAAGAGAGCGAGGTGAGGCCATGCTCCTGACCGAGCAGCAGCGTTTGAAGGAGGACATCGGCCGGTTGGTCGAGCGCTACGGCGCCGAGCGCTCGTCGCTCATCCCGGTCCTCCAGGACGTTCAGGCCGAGTACGGCCAGATCTCCGAGTACGCGATGCAGGAAGTGGCCGACCACCTCGGGATTCATCCGGTGGAGGTCTACAGCGTCGTCACGTTCTACGCATTCCTCGGCGAGACGTATCAGGGCAAGTTCGTGATCAGGCTCTGCCGGACGATTTCCTGTGACATGGCGGGCAAGGAAAAGGTCGCGCGCCAGCTCGAGAACGACCTCGGGATCACGTTCGGGCAGACGACGAAGGACGGCAAGTTCTCGCTTGAGTGGGCGAACTGTATCGGGATGTGCGATCAGGGGCCGGCGCTGCTGGTCAACGACCACGTCTTCACGTCGGTGACCTCCGAGAAGGTCCATGACATCCTGCAGCTCTGCCGCAAGAGCTTCGGACCGCTCGCCGTGCACGACAACCGACACGAGGAGGCCCGGGCATGAGCGCCAACCGCAAAGGCCTCGTGACGTTCTCGACAATCGACCCGAACGCCGCCCTCGCGGCAGCGGTCGCCAAGACCCGCGCGGAGATCATCGGCGAGGTCACCGCGTCCAAGCTCAAGGGCCGCGGCGGCGCGGGGTTCCCCACCGGCGTGAAGTGGAACCTCGCGGCGGCCGCGAAGGGGGACGCCAAGTACGTAATCTGCAACGCGGACGAAGGCGAGCCCGGAACGTTCAAGGACCGCGTGATCCTCGCCGAGGTCCCGGACCTCGTGTTCGCGGGGATGACGATCGGCGGCATCGCCATCGGCGCGGTCAAGGGGATCATCTACCTCCGCGGCGAGTACACCTACCTGCGCGAGCAGCTCGAGAGCGCTCTCGCCAAGCGGCGCGCGGCCGGGCTTCTCGGGCCGCAGGTCATGGACAAGGCGGTCGCTTTCGACATCGAGATCCGCATGGGCTCCGGCGCCTACGTCTGCGGCGAGGAGACCGCGCTCATCGAGTCGCTCGAAGGACAGCGCGGAGAGCCGCGCAACCGTCCGCCGTTCCCGGTCGACACCGGGTTCATGGGCCAGCCCACCATCGTGAACAACGTCGAGACGTTCGCGTGCGTCGCGGCGATCTTCGCGAAGGGCGCCGCGTGGTTCGCCTCGATCGGTACCGAGAAGTCGACGGGTCCCAAGCTGTTCTCGGTCTCCGGCGACTGCGCCCGCCCGGGCGTCTACGAGTTCCCGCTGGGGATCATGGTGAGCGAGCTGCTGCGCGAGGTCGGGGGCGAGAACGCGAAGGCGGTCCAGATCGGCGGCGCCTCCGGACACTGCGTGCCCTCCTCCGAGTTTACCCGGACGCTCAGCTACGAAGACGTCTCCACCGGCGGCTCGGTGATGGTGTTCGGGCCGCAGCGCGACATGCTGGCGGTTGCCAAGAATTTCATGGAGTTCTTCGTCGAGGAGTCGTGCGGCCAGTGCACGCCTTGCCGCGAGGGCAACGCGAAGCTGCTCGAAGGCATCGAGATGCTGGAAGAGGGCCGGTGCTCGGCGGCGTACCTCGATGAGCTCACGAAGCTCGGCGAGGTGATGCAGCTCGCATCGAAATGCGGCCTCGGCCAGTCGAGCCCGAACGCTTTCCTGTCCATCGTCTCCCACTTCCAGGACGAGCTCATGGGCCGCACCCACGGCCTGGTGCGGTGAGGCGGAAGGAGCCCAGCATGTCGGACCAAGAGAAGGCCAACACAGCAACCTCCCGCGCCCCGGTCAGCCAGCGCGGCCACCTCGTGAAGATGCCTACCGACGGCACGGCGATCGGGGCGCTGGTCACGGTTTCGATCGACGGCCAGGACGTCAAGGTGCCGCTCGGCTCCACGATCCTGGAGGCCGCAAAGCAGATCGGTGTGAAGATCCCGACCCTCTGCTATCACGAGGACCTCTGCATCGCGGGCGTCTGCCGGATCTGCGTCGTCGAGGTCGAGGGTCAGCGCACGCTGCAGGCCGCTTGCGCCTACCCGATCACCTCGCCGCTCAAGATCCACACGCACACCCGCAAGGTGCGGCAGTCGCGCCGGCGGATCCTCGATCTTCTGCTCTCCAAGCACTATGGCGAGTGCTACTCCTGCTTCCGGAACACCAACTGCGAGCTGCAGACGCTCGCCGCGGAGTACGGCGTCGATTTCTTCCGCTTCGGCCACCCGGACAAGCCCAGCTCCGAGCTGGACAACTCCTCGTACTCGGTCCAGCGGGACATGAACAAGTGCATCTTGTGTCGCCGCTGCGTGCGCACCTGCATCGACCTCCAGGAGGTCGGCGTACTCGAGGCCGTCCACCGCGGCGACAAGACCAGGATCTCGACGTTCATGGACAAGCCCCTCGCCGAGGTCGTGTGCATCAACTGCGGGCAGTGCATCAACCGCTGCCCGACCGCGGCTCTGGGCGCCGCCGACCCCACCGACGACGTCTGGCGCGACATCAACGACCCGACCAAGCACGTCGTGATCCAGACCGCGCCGGCGCCGCGCGCCGCCATCGGCGAGTGCTTCGGGCTGCCGCCCGGGACTCCTCTGACCTTCGAGATGAACTCGGCGCTGAGGGCGATCGGCTTCGACAAGGTCTTCGACACCAACTTCACTGCCGACCTCACGATCATCGAGGAAGGCACCGAGTTGATCCTGCGGCTCCACAAGGCGCTGGTGGAGAAACAGCAGGTCGCGCTGCCGCAGTTCACCTCGTGCTCCCCCGGCTGGGTGAAGTACATCGAGCACTTCTACCCCGAGATGCTGCCGCACATGTCCTCCGCCAAGAGCCCACAGCAGATGTTCGGCTCAGTGATCAAGACCTACTACGCGAAGCTCAACAACATCGACCCGGCGAGCATCGTGACGGTCGCGCTGATGCCGTGCTCCGCGAAGAAGTTCGAGTGCAACCGCCCCGAGATGGCCTCCTCCGGCTACAAGGACGTGGACTACGGCCTGGTCACTCGGGAGCTCGCGCAGATGTTCAAGGAGGCCGGCATCGAGCTGCCGAAAATGCCGAAGAGCGACTTCGACGATCCGTTCGGGACCGCAACCGGGTCCGGCGTGATCTTCGGCGCCACCGGCGGCGTGATGGAAGCGGCGCTGCGGACCGTCATCGAGCTGGTCTCGGGGATGAAGGTCGAGAACCTCTACGACCACGCCAACATCCTCCCCGTGCGCGGCTTCGAAGGGATTCGCTACGTCGAGCTGACGATTCCGAAGGTTGGACCCGTCCCGGAGCTCCTCAAGACGAACAAGCACCTGCCGTTCGACAGCTGGGACTGGCTCGCGGGCGCGACGCTCAAGGTCGCAGTCGCTCACGGGACCGCGAACGCGAAGAAGGTTCTCGAGGACATCAAGGCCGGCGGCAAGCTGTCCGAGTGCCACTTCATCGAGTTCATGGCGTGCCCCGGCGGGTGCCTTGGCGGCGGCGGCATGCCGATCCCGACCTCCCCCGCGATCCGCGCTGCGCGGGCCAAGGCAATCTACGCGGAGGACGCCGCATACGAGGTGCGCAAGTCGCACGAGAACCCCGCGGTGATCAGGCTTTACAATGAGTTCCTGACCGACGGCCCGAACGGCCACACCGCCCACCACCTCCTGCACACCACCTACACTCCGCGCGGGAAGTACATCACATAAAGCAGTTGTCCGTCGCGGTGCCGCGGAAATGCCGGGCGCTCGCCCGGCATTTCCTTCTCCAGAGCGGTCGCGGGGCCCGCTCTGGATGTGGGACCATGGGCAAGGGAGGTCGCTCATGAAGGACGAATCGGCGGTCACGACGTTGCGGTACCTCGACCTCCCAGGCTCCGTCCGCGACTTCGTCGAGTTCTCCGCCGAGGAGAGCCGGGTGCTCGCGACCGTCAACCAGAAGGTGGCTGCGAACACCAGCCTCGCCGACGTGATGGATTTCGTGTTCAATGCCACCCGCGAGATCTGCCCGTGCGATCGCATCGGCGTCGCGTTCCTGGAGGACGAGGACCGGCTCGTGTCCGACTACGTGCGCGCCTCCTACGAGCCGGTGCTGCTCTCGACAGGCTATGCGGAGGTCCTGCAGGGCTCGTCGCTCAGGCACGTGATCTCGACCGGCCAGCCACGGGTGATCGATGACCTCGAGTCGTACCTCGCAGAACACCCGTCCAGCGCTTCCACCGCGCTCCTGGTGCGCGAGGGCGTGCGCTCCTCCATGACGTGCCCGTTGTCCGTTGACGGCCGCCCGGTCGGTGTGATGTTCCGCAGCTCCCACCGCCCCCGAGCCTACGACGATCACCAGGTCCGGCTACACCTCGCGATCGCCGAACGCCTGGCCCAGTCCGTGGAGAAGGCCTGGCGCATCGAGCGCCTCACAGCCGCGAACCACGCGTACACGGAGATGCTCGGCTTCGTGAGTCACGAGCTCAAGAACCCGCTCGCATCGATGGTCATGGACGCAAGGATCCTCACCGGCGGCTACCTCGGTTCGATGGATCCGCGTCACGTCGAGGTCGTCGAGCGCATGGCGCGCAAGTCGGGGTACCTGCTGGGCCTGTTGCGCGAGTACCTCGACCTCGCCCGCATCGAGAGCGGTGAACTGGCAGTCTCGATTGGGCCCGATGTCGATCTCATCGGCGACGTCATCGAGCCCGCCGTCGAGATCGTCCGTTCGGACATCGAGGAGCACGGCAGCCGCTTGACGCGCGACCTCCCGGCGGGGTCCTTCCCGGTGCGCTGCGACCCGGACCTGCTGAAGATCGTCCTGGTCAACCTGCTCGGCAACGCCGCCAAGTACGGGAACCCCGACGGCGAGATCCGGGTCTCGGCGCGAAGGGACCCCGGGTCGTTTTCGGTCTCGGTCTGGAACGAGGGCCCCGGCTTCCCCGAGAGCGAGAAGCACCGCCTGTTCCGGAGGTTCTCGCGCCTGCAGACGCCGGAGCTTCGTGACCGCAAGGGCTCCGGCGTCGGCCTCTACACGTGCTGGCGCATCGTCGAGCTTCACGGCGGTCGCATCCGTGCCGCTTCCGAGCCAGGCCGCTGGGCCGAGTTCACCTTCACGATCCCGGACCCGCCCCCCTCCAAACCCTGACGCCGTGCTGTCATGAGCAGAGGGGCAGAGGTGCGGAGGAGCAGAGGAGAAAAGGCAACCGTGCCCGCCTCTCGCACCTCAGCCCCCCTGCTCCTCTGCCCCCCTGCTCTTTCCGAACCTTCGAACGCTTCTAGCTCCTCTGCCCCCGTGCTCCTCAGCTCCTCTGCTACCGGTTTCCACCGGCGCCGTCTCCCATCGCCGCCGGGGACGCGGTAAAGTCGCACCCGGGCGCCACCGGCTCACGACCGCTGGGTCGGCGTCAAGGAGGTGAGTTGGACAGGCCACAGATGGTCCCCGCAGCGGCGGAGCTGGTCGAGCGCACCAGGTGGCTCATCACGCTGCGGTGGCTGGCCATCGTTGCGGTCACCGCCGCCGTCGAGGTGGTGCGGGGGCCGCTCGGGGTGACGGTGGCGTCGGTTCCGATCCGGTGGGTGATGGGGGCCCTGGCCCTCTACAACCTGCTGCTGGCGGTTGTGAGTCCGTTGTTCGGCACGGCCCCTCCGAACGGGCCTCAGCACCCGCTCTCTCCGGCGATGCGCGCGCTTGCGGCGCTCGCGCTTGCCCCGGCGCAGCTCCCTCGGCTGTGGCTCGTGCTCGGCCGGCTGGTCCGCTCGCTCGCGTTGCCCGTCGCACGGCGGCGCCGACGCGAAGGCGTCCCCGTGCGGCGGGCGACACTCGACGACGTACTGGTCCCACGTGAGCTTTGGGGGCTCGACCCCGAACGCGTCGTGGCCCGGGCCGCCACCCTCGCGAGCGCGCAGATCACGGTCGACCTCGCGGCGGTGGCCGTCCTCGTCCACTTCTCGGGCGGCATCGAGAACCCGTTCATCTTCTACTCGGTCTTCCACGTCGTGATCGCAAGCATCCTCCTCTCCCGCCCGGCCACGTTCCTCAAGGCCGCGCTCGGGTTCGCGCTGATCTCGGGTGTCGGCCTGGGCGAGTGGCTCGGCCTCTTGCCTCACGTGCCTCTCGGATTGTTCCCGGCCGAAGGCGCCTACCGAAGCGGGAGCTTCGTCGTTACCCAGCTCTTCGTCCTCGGCAGCACGCTCTTCCTCACGGCCTACATCGCGAGCGCGATCTCGGCCCACCAGCGCTCCTACGAGCGCGAGACGCTGCAGCTCTCGGCCGACGTCAGGCACAAGAACGAGCTGCTCCAGGCGGCGTACAAGAGGGTCCGCAGCGCCGAGCGCGCCAAGTCCCAGTACATGCGGAGAGTTGCGCACGAGCTTAAGGAGCCGCTCGCGGCTATTCAGATGCTGCTGAGGGTTGTGCTGGACGGGTTTGCGGGCGAGTTCCCTGAGCGGTCCCGCGACTTCATGGAGCGCGCCGAACGGAGAGCGCGGGACTTGTCCCTCCTCACCCAGGACCTTCTCACCCTCTCCCGCGCCCGAGAAGGCCGTGCGGCGGTCGAAGCGGCCGAGGTCCGGCCAGACGAGCTTGTCGAGGCCGTCGTAGGGGCGATGCAGGAGGCGGCGACCCGCGCCGGCGTCAAAGTCATGACCGACGTCGCCCCAGGGCTCGGCCCGGTCGAGGGCGATGCTGCTGGCCTGCAGCAGTTGGTCGGAAACCTGGTCAGCAACGCCATCCGGTACACGCCGAGCGGCGGAAGTGTGACTATCCGGTTGTGGGAGACCGAGAGGACGCTCCGCATCGAGGTTGCCGACACCGGGATCGGGATCCTTGCCGACGACTTGCACCGCGTCTTCGACGAGTTCTACCGTTCGGCCAACGCCCGCCTGCACACCGGCGAGGGCACGGGCCTCGGCCTCTCCATCGTGAGGGCCGTCGCCGAGCAGCACGGTGGCACGGTGTCGGTCGAGAGCACGGTCGGCCAGGGCACGAGGTTTATCGTGGAGCTGCCAGGCAAAGAAGCGGGTAGAAGGTAAAAGGTAGAGGGTAGAGGGAAGACGGTAGAGGAAAGACGATACCCTTCTAGCGGTCTCCGTCTTCCGTCTTCCGTCTTCCGTCTTCCGTCTTCCGTCTTCCGTGTTCCCGCACCGGCACCGGCAACGCCGTCAGAAGCCGAGCGAGTAGACCACGCCTCCGACGAAGTTCGCGCGCTTGCCCTCGAACCCCGGCGTATAGATGTCCGAGTCCGTGAAATTTGTGTACTGGACATCGAACTTGAGCTTGCCGGGACCAACCTTGAACGGCCAGTCGAGACGGGCGCCGTAGTCGGTCACGCTATCCTGCTCAATCTCCGGATAGTACCCGTGGCTGTACTCCTTCGTGCCATGCCCGACGTTGAGCGCCAGGACCAATCCGTCCGACTCGTGCGTCTTCAGCAGGCCGAGGCTCTGCGAGCCGGTCAGCAGGTAGTACCACCCCTTGATCGCCTTCACGTCGCGGATCGCCGTCACCGAAGGGGTCAACGGCAGCGTTTTGAACGTGATGTTGCCCCACACCTCCTGGGTCGAGACACTGGTAGTATGTGGGAACGTGTAGGCATAGTACGTGAACGTGAGGTCCACGTTCTTTCCGCCGAAGGTGTATGCCACCCAGTAGTCCATCTCGCTGGCCTGGCCTTTGTATCCGTTGTCAGAGGTGAGGTTGATGTTGCTCCAGATGCTGGCCGACCACGGCCCGCCGGACAGGCTCAGGGAGGGCTGAAACACGGGCTTGTCGTTGAGCACCATTCCGCGCCAGATGTAGGCCGACTGGACGCTGAGGTCCAGGCTGCCGTCGAGTGCAACCGCTGGAGTTGCCGTCAGCACGGTCAGCAGCATCGCAACCAGGGGACCCAGCAGCAGCCTTGATTTCATGGCTTTTTCCTCCACAGGAAAACGGGCACTCGCGCGGGTCTTCCGCACGAGTGCCCAGGCGCTCAATGACGGCGCGGCGCATCAATCTGCGAGGTATGCCTCCTCGCCGTGCTCTGATGCGTCGAGACCCATCTCCTCTTCGTGCAGGCCGACACGCACCGGAGTGATCTTGTTGATGATGGCCAGAGCCACGTAGGAAAACAGGAACGCGTAGAGGCTGCAGACCACACCGGCGACGAGCTGCTTGACGAAGAAGGCGGAGTTGCCGTAGAAGAGCCCGTTTGCACCGTTGGCGTTGATCGCCGTGGTCGCAAAGAGCCCCAACATCACGATCCCTAGAAAACCCCCGACTCCATGCACGCCCCACACGTCGAGGGCGTCGTCCCAGTGCAGCCGGTTCTTCAGGTTGATCGCGCCGTAGCACACGATCCCCGCGACGATCCCGATCAGCACCGACACCTGGAGCGAGACGTAACCGGCGGCAGGCGTGATAGTGGCGAGACCGGCGATCGACCCCGTCAGCAGACCGAGGAACTTCGGTTTCTTCTCGAAGATCCACGCCATGATCAACCAGGTGACGGCCGCGAACGAAGCGGCGGTGTCGGTGTTGAGGAACGCCTGCGCGGTGACCCCATCTACCTTGAGCTCGCTGCCGGCGTTGAAGCCGTACCAGCCGAACCAGAGGAGACCGGTGCCCAGGGCTACGAGCGGGATGCTGTGCGGCCCCTTCTCGACAACTCTGCGCTTGCCGACGTAGAACACCGAAGCGAGCGCCGCCATGCCGGCGATCGCGTGGACCACGATGCCGCCCGCGAAGTCGAGCACCCCCCAACGCTGCAGGATCCCACCGCCCCAGATCATGTGCACCATCGGGAAGTAGACGAAGAGCAGCCAGACGGTGAGGAAGACCATGTACGGAACGAACCTCACGCGGTTCGTGAACGCGCCCGTGATGAGGGCAGGCGTTATGATGGCGAACATCATCTGGTAGGCGACGAACACGAACAACGGGATGTTGTTGCCCGGCAGCACGTCGGTCGAGGAAACACCCAACATAAAGGCGTGTTTGAGATTCCCGATCACTCCGCCGACATCACCCGAGAAGCACATCGAGTAGCCGCATATGAACCAGATCACCGACGTCCATCCCATCGAGAGGAAGCTCTGGATCATGATGGCCAGGACGTTCTTGCGACCCACGAGCCCGCCATAGAAGAATGCGAGGCCCGGGGTCATCAACATAACAAGGCTGGCAGCCACCAGCATGAATCCGGTGTTTCCAGTGTCGAAATTCATCCCCTCTCCTTCCGGGCCGCCTGCCGGCGGCCCACTGCACCAGACGGAGCCTACGGGCATCGGGCTCGTCGCAAAATCGGGGAAAACCCTGGGTGCGGCTTCGAAAAGCCCGGGATCCGCCCGCGCCGTCCCCGGGCCGGAGAGACCGTGGTCAGTGGTTAGCGGTCCGTAGAGACAGGCAGAGGAGCAGAGGGGCCGAGGAGCAGAGGAGCCCAGGACAGTTCAGAGTGAAGAGTTGAGAGTTATGAGTCATGAGAGACAAGGAGTTCGGCGGAGGCTGGTGAAAGGTCAAACGTAAGATGTCAAAGGGAAAACGGGAACACAAGCGTATGGTCACCCATGGTCTCCCCTTTGCCTTTCACGTCTTCCCTTTTCCCTCTTGGGTCCGGGATCCGAGACCGACAACGACACAACACCGAAGGCATGGCACCGGAGCGAGGCGTGCAGCCGCGCCGCCGGCGCTTCGCGGCGCGGGGCCTTTCCGTATGGGCAGGGAGCCGGGAGCACGCGTGGAGCGCACCGCCGAGAGTGGGCCAGATGCTGGGAGGGCCAGGCGGTCGGACCGGAGTCCCGCCAGAGGCGGGTTGAGGATCCAAACCACCGAAGCCCGACAACGCAGATGGTCCGCTATCGGCGCCGCCTTGGGCTACAGCTCGGTGAGACCTTCGCGGATGGCGTACTTGGTGAGCTCCGCCACACTGTGCAGGTCGAGCTTCTCCATGATCTGCTGCCGGTATGTCTCGACGGTCTTCACGCTGACCGCGAGTCGGCCGGCGATGGCCTTGGTGGACTCCCCCTCCGCCATCAACTGGAGCACCTCCCTCTCCCGCGGCGTGAGCACGGAAAACGCGGCAGCATCGTCCACCCCCGCCTGCGTAACGTAGTCACGCACCACCATCTCGGTGATCGCCGGCGAGAGGAACGCCCCGCGAGCCATCACGACCTCGATGGCGCGGGCCAGCTCATCAAACGCCGAGTCCTTCAGAACGTATCCGGAGGCACCGGCCTTCAACGTCTCGATGACGAAGCGACGGTCCGAGTGCATCGAGAGCGCGAGCACCTTGACCCCCGGGCGCTCGGCGAGAATCCTGCGCGTCGCCTCGATGCCGTTCAGGCCGGGCATCGAGATGTCGAGGATGACGACGTCCGGCGACAGCTCCTTCGCGAGGCGGACGGCCGATTCGCCATCCGGGGCCTCGGCTACGACCTTGAAGTCCGTCCGCTTCTCCAGGAGATGGCGGAGGCCCTCCCGGACGATGCGGTGGTCGTCAGCGATGATGATGCGCACCGGCATGGGCACCCTCCCGTTGCAGCTGCACCTTGAGCGGCAGCTCCATCCGAAAATCGACGCCCCGCCCCGGGTGCGACTCGAACCCGACCCGCCCGCCAAGGTACTCGCACCGCTCCCGGACGTTGAAGAGCCCAAAGGCGTCGGTCCTCACCCCCAGGCCTTCCACGGCCCGCGGGTCGAAGCCAACGCCGTCGTCGCGGTAGCGCACAACAAGTTGGCCAGCGCTCGGCCTCACGTCTACGCTGACCCGATGCGCGCAGCCGTGCTTCACCGTGTTGACCAGGAACTCACGCACCGCCTTGAAGACCGTGATCCGCACGACCTCGTCGGCCTGCTCACCCGTGTCATCGGCGTGAACGTCGATGGCAAGGCCGTGCTTGCGCTTGAACTGATCCCCGAGCCACTGGATCGCCGGTACAAGCCCCAGTTCGTACAGCACCGGCGGGCTGATCTCGACCGTAAGGCTGCGCGTCGTGCGGATCGTCTGATCGAGCAGCGTCCGCATCTCCTCGAGGGTTTGCTCGTACCCCGAGAAGGCCATGCTTCGCTGGATCTCCACAACCTTCATCTTGAGGGTGGTGAGCGCTTGTCCGATATGGTCGTGGAGGTCCGACGCGATCGTGCGCCGCTCGGCCTCCTCGGCGAGCGAGAGCTCGGCCGCCAAGGAGCGTAGCCGTTCGCGATAGAAACCGATGCGCTCCTCTTTTCGCTTGCGCTCGGTAATCTCGTCCTGCAACTCCCGGTTCACCGACACCAACTCTACCGTGCGCTCCGCAACCCGACGCTCCAGCTCGGCGTGAGCCGCCTGCAGCGCCCGTTGAGTCTCTCTTCGCTCAAGAAAGGAGCGCAGCATCTCCGCGAGCGAGTTGATCAGGTTCCTCTCCTCGGCGAGGAAAGGGCCCTCGGCCGAATCGGGCGCGCTATCAGCGTAGAAAACATCGATGCGGCCGGCCTTGCCGGACGCGGTCCGGAACTCGGCCGACTGACGCCAAGGCGACACCGCGAAGGAGGCCGAGCACATCTCGCTTTCGTCGAACACGATCCGGGCGCACGCAATCTCCGGATACTGCCACGCCGGAGGAATCAGAGCCACCGCCTCGCCGAGCAGCTCGCCGATCGGCCGCAGGTCATCCTGGAGGACCCGCGCGGTCCCGTGCAGCGCCGTCAGCTCCTTCACCCGTTCTCGCAGGTCGTAGAGGATCTTGGCGCCCACTTCGCGCCGCGCCGCACCGTCGTCGATTGGTGGCATCGAGCCCGTTCGGTCCCGCCCGCGACGCAGCCGGGCAGGCGCCGTCATCATAGCGCGCCAGGGAAGGGCCCCTACGCCAGGGCCGGCGTCCTTTGGCTCCATGGACCGTCTCCTATCGAGAAGAGCTTGACCGACTGCAGGCCCCGGTAGGTAGTTCTTGGGCCGCGGCACAGCCGGGAAGAAACTGCGTTCTCCGGGCTATTGCGTAGGGAGGATCGCGCTTACCGAAGTCCTCAAACGCCTCGTTCCCGGAGTTCCTTGCAGCCCAACGCCGGCCACGCTACCCTCCGCCCCAGAGTTGGGAGATTCCTCGATGAGACACAAAACCGGTGGGCTTGCGTTGGCGGCACTGCTCATCGGGGCGGCCGCAGGGGGCGCGCCCGATGCGGCCGAGGTCGCCGCCAGGGTTGCGGCGGGCGATGCCGCGCTGGCCAGCCTAGACCTCCACGCAGGCATTGCGGCATTCCGCAGCGCCCTCGAGGCCGCGCCGAACAGCTACGAGGCGCTCTGGCGGCTGGCGCGCGCGCTGACCGACGAGGCAACTCTCTCGAACCAGCCGAGCGAGCAGAAGAACCTCTGCATCGAAGCCGGCCAGCTCGCGGGCAAGGCGGTCGCCATCAACCCATCGGGCGCGAAAGGCCACGCCTACCTCGCGGTCGCGGTCGGCAAGCTGGCCCTGTTCGAAGGCGGCAAACGCAAGGTGGAGCTCTCGAGGGAGGTCAAGACGGAAGCCGAGAAGGCGCTGCTGCTCAACCCCGACGAGGACGTCGGTCTCCACGTCCTGGCGATCTGGAACCGTGAGATGGCCGAGCTTGGCTGGTTCTTGAAGAGTTTCGCTCAGATCCTGTACGGGAAGTTCCCCCCGGCTTCGCTGGACGCGGCGCTCGCCGACTTGCGGCGCGCCACCGAGCTCCAGCCGGAGGTCATCCCACACCACGTCGAGCTCGGCATCACGCTGGCCTCGGCCAAGCGGTGGGCCGAGGCCAAGGTTGAGCTCGAGAAGGGACTTGCGCTTCCGACCGCATGGGTGACCGATGACTACTACCGCGCCCTCGCCCGCGAGAATGTCGCCAGGGCGCAGACCCATGTGAGGTAAGGCGACGACGGCAGCAAGTCTCTCTGGAGGATCGCGGCGATGTGGCGGCGCTCAGGTCAGCTTGGCTTTTTCGGTTGTCGCCGAAGGAGATGCGGTCCGGGGGCGACATTGGCACTGGAAGATCCGATGCGGGTGTCCAGGTTAGGAAGGGAGCGAGGTGACGCTGTGGCGGGGGACGTTCAGATCGGTCGTAGGGCGGCCGCGCAGCAGGAATCGCACCCGCGGGGCCGCTCGAAAGGCGTCGCGCGACGTCTGGGCCCGTCGTGGGCTCACAGGAACTCTCGTTGAGGAAAGCCCGTCGGCCTCCGCTGATCCGCGCCGTTGGCCGCGCCCTCCCGAAGCACTACGCCAACCAGGAGACACTCATCGCTGCATTCCGTGACATTTGGGCCGGTGCTCACTTCAACGTCGAGCGCTTGGAGGAGCTTCACCGGGCGGTCCACGTCTCCGGCCGGTACCTCGCCGCTCCGATCGAGCAGTACAAGGAGCTTACGTCGTTCGCCCGTCGCAACGAGGTGTGGACCCAGGTCGCGGTGGATCTCGGGGAAGCGGCCATCCGCACGGCCTTGCAGAGCGCCGGCCTCGCCCCCCGCGATATCGACCATCTCTTCTTCGTCACCACCACCGGCATCGCCACACCGAGCATCGACGCCCGCCTCGTCAACAGGCTGGACCTCCGACCCGACCTGCGGCGCACGCCGATCTTCGGGCTCGGGTGCGCGGCGGGTGCGGTAGGGATCTCCCGCGCCTCCGACTACCTGCGCGCCTTTCCGGACCAGGTCGCGGTCCTGCTCTCGGTGGAGCTGTGCTCGCTCACCCTGCAGCGCGAAGACTTCTCGATCCCCAACATCATCGCCTCCGGGCTGTTCGGCGACGGCGCAGCGGCTGTCGTGTTCGCCGGGGCGGCGCGCGACCTCCCGGAAGATGGTGCTGCGCCCCGCGTGGAGGCGACCGGCTCGGTGTTCTACCCGGGCACGGAACGGGTGATGGGCTGGGACATCGTGGAGACCGGGTTCAAGGTCCTCCTCTCCGCCAAGGTCCCCCAGGTGGTTCGTGACCACGTGCGCGACGACGTGGATCGGTTCCTCGCCGCCAACGGGCTCGAGCGCTCCCAGATCCGCCACTGGATCGCCCACACCGGCGGCCCGAAGGTGCTCAAGGCGTTCGAAGAATCGCTGGAGTTGCCTGCGGGAGCCCTCGACCGCTCGTGGAAGTCGCTGCGGGAGATCGGGAACCTCTCCTCGGCCTCCGTGCTCTTCGTTCTCGGAGAGCTTCTGGACTCCGGCGAGGCGAACAAGGGCGACCGCGGCCTCCTGATGGCGATGGGACCGGGGTTCTGCGCCGAGCTGGTGCTGCTGCAATGGTGACGTCCGTTGCGCTCTACCTGGCCTTCCTGGGCGTGCTCTACGTCGAGCGGGTCGTAGAGCTGTTGGTGTCGCAGCGCAACGCCCGCCTGGCGTTCGCGGCCGGCGGCGTGGAGACGGGTCGCCGCCACTTCTTCGTGATGGTCGCCGTGCACGCCCTCTTCCCGCTCGCTTGTGCGGTCGAGGTGCTCGCGCTGCACCGTGACTTTCCGGGTGTCGTCGGGGTGATCGCGCTGATCGTTGCGCTCGCCGCCCAGGCATTGCGCTGGTGGGTGGTCATGACGCTTGGCTGGCGCTGGAACGCCCGGATCATCGTCGTGCCCGGCGCGGAGCCAGTGACGGCCGGCCCCTACCGCTTTCTTCGCCATCCCAACTACCTCGCTGTGATGCTCGAGGCGCTCGCCGTACCCCTTATTCACGGGGCGTGGCTCTCCGCCATCGTGTTCCTCTGCGCGAACGCGGCGCTGCTCGCCGTACGGATCCCGGCCGAGGAGCGAGCCCTGGGCGAGAGATACTCCAGGGCGTTCGCCGGACTCCCGCGGCTCATTCCGGGAGGTCGCCACGCCTGAGCTCAGAATGGAGATTCTGGCCGAGATCCGCCGAGTCTTCTCGGGCGAGCTCGAGATCCCCGAGCCGGTGGAGCTTCGCCACGAGCTGGCCAAGGACCTGGGGGTCGACTCGATGGGCGCCATCGTCCTGGCCGTGGGGCTCGAGGACCGTTTTCGCGTCAAGCTCTCCGACGAGGACGCCGCGGCGGTCGTTACGGTCCAGGACCTCGTCGACCTCGTCGAGCGCAGATCGAGCGAGGCCCGGGCGACGGGCCAACCCGAGCCTGACCAAAGGCAGGATTCCCGATGAAAGGGCCACCGCCGCCGACCTCCGAGCACCGGACGGTCAACGAAGCCCTGGCTTGCGCCGCGGCGACCAGATCCTGCATCACCTTCGTGGATCTCCAGGAACGGGAGGGCTCCCTATCGTTCCGCGAGATCCACGAACGTGCCCGGAGGGCCGCCGCAGCTCTGCGGGCACAGGGAATTTCCACCGGCGACCGGGTCGCGCTCGTCTTGCCGACATCTCCGGCGTTCATGGACGCCTACTTCGGCGCGCTGCTCGCCGGCGCGGTGCCGGTGCCGCTCTACCCGCCGTTCCGCCTGGGGCGGCTGCCCGAGTATCACGCCTCGACGGCCCGGATGATCGGCGCGGTCGAGGCATCGATCGTTCTGGCAGACTCGAGGACCCGCAAGCTGCTCGGCCAGGCGATCGAGTGGTCCCGCCCGCCCCTGGGGTGTCGGACGCTCGAAGACCTGGACCCAGAAAACGCCGGGGAGCTCCAGGACGACGTGGAGCCTGACGCCCTCGGGCTCATCCAGTTCTCCTCGGGCTCGACAGCTGACCCGAAGCCAGTTGCCCTGTCCCATCGGAACCTGATGTCGCAGCTGGCGGTCCTCAAGGCGCTGATGCCCCCCGAGGATCGCTTCCCGCACTCGGGGGTGTCCTGGTTGCCGCTGTATCACGACATGGGCCTGATCAGCTGCCTGCTGCTCGCGGTCTACTACGCCCGTCCACTCGTCCTCGTTCAACCGGAGCACTTCCTGGCGCGACCGGCATTGTGGCTGCGCGCGATCGCCCGGCACCGCGCCACACTCTCGGTGGCACCGACTTTCGGCTACGAGGTTTGCACCAAGCGGGTGAGGGATGATGACCTGGCCGGTGTGGATCTCTCGAGCTGGCTGCTGGCCGTCTGCGGCGCCGAGCCCGTTGTGCTGGACGTCCTCGAGCGCTTCGTTGGGCGCTTTGCCGCCTTCGGCTTTGATCGGCGCGCGCTCCGGCCCGTCTATGGGCTCGCCGAGGCCTCCCTTGCCGTGACGTTCACGCCCCCGAACCGCGACATCAAGGCGATCGGCGTGGACCCCGCTCACCTTGCGTCGACCGGCCAGGCCGTCGAGGGACCGCGCGCGATCGTTTCGGTCGGCCCGCCGATTCCAGGCAGCGAGGTCGAGGTGCGCGGCTCCAACGGGAGGCCCATGCCGGAGCGCAGCGTGGGGCGGATCTTCACCCGCGGCCCGTCTGTGATGGCCGGCTATTTCCGGCAGCCTGAGGCCACGGCGAGGGCCATCGTCGACGGCTGGCTCGACACGGGAGACCTGGGGTTCGTGGCGGACGGCGAGCTGTACGTCAGCGGACGGGAGAAGGACCTGATCATCATCCGCGGTTCAAACCACGCTGCACAGGAGTTCGAGGATTGTCTCGCGGGCATCGAGGGCGTGCGGACGGGCTGCGCGGTGGCCCTCGGCTTCGTTCCCGATGAGGAGCGCGGCGAGCAGCTCCTCGTCCTGGCAGAGCGCCCCAGGAGCGTCGGCTCGAACGGCGACGATGCCCACGTCGCGGGCCTCATCAGGCTGGCGATCCTGGAGCGCACCGGCATCCAGCCGCACACGGTACGGCTCCTCGAGCCCGGGACGCTGCCGCGAACCTCCAGCGGGAAGCTGCGCCGGGCCGAGGCGCTGCGGCAGTTCCTGGCCGGAGAGCTCATGCCGCCACGCAAGGCCGGCTTTGCCCGCCTCTCCCTCGAAGTCATCCGCTCCACGTGTGCTTTCGTGAGGGTCAGGTTCAACCGTGAAAGCTAGCTTCGACGTCGCGGTCGCGGGTGCCGGTCCCGCAGGGCTGGCCACCGCGATCTTCGCGGCCCGCGCAGGGCTTGCGACGGTCGTGTGCGAGCGAAACGCCGATCCCCCGGACAAGGCGTGCGGCGAGGGGCTCATGCCGGCTGGCGTCCGGGTGCTGGATGCCCTCGGGGCGCGGAGCTACATCACCGCTGGCGACTGCGCGCCGTTCGAGGGCATCCGCTACGTTCAGGAGGACGGCTCGGCGACCGAAGGGCGGCTCCCCGACGGTGGCGGGCTCGGCATCCGGCGGACGGCTCTGACGTCGGCGCTGGCCCGGCGCGCCGTCGAGTGCGGGGTCGAGCTGCGTTGGAGCTGCCCGGTCGAGGACCTCGTCACGGCCGATCGCGCCGTAACGCTCCGGACGCCGGGCGGGGCGGTGACGGCAGGCGTGTGCGTGGCGGCTGACGGTCTCCACTCGCACCTGCGCCGACGCGCCGGCCTCGACGGCCCCGCCCCCCGCCTGCGCCGCTTCGGTCTCCGACAGCACTTCCGCGTGCCCCCATGGAGCCGCTTCGTCGAGGTCCACCTGACCCCGGGCGTCGAGGCGTTCGTGACGCCGGCGGGCGTCTCGCGGGTCGGGGTCGCGTTCCTGTGGGAGATAGGCAAGGTCACCGGAGCCGTCACCGTCGAGTCGTTCCTCCAGCGCTTTCCGGCCCTGCGCGCGCGGCTCGCGGACGCGGCAGCCGACTCGCGACCCCGCGGCGCAGGACCTCTCGCCCAGACCGCACGCTCGCCAATTGCCGACCGCCTCGTCCTCGTCGGCGACGCCGCGGGGTACGCGGACGCCATCACGGGCGAAGGACTCTCCCTGGCGTTCGTCTGTGCGCAGGCGCTCGGCTCGATCTTGCCCGCGGCCCTCGAGCGCGGCGCGACGCGCGCGGCTCTCGTCCCCTACGAGCGGTTCTTCGCCGGCACCTTCCGGCGCTACGTCATGGTATGCAGATGCGTGCTGGGTCTCGCGCGGCGGCCGCTCCTCCGTCGCCACGCCCTGCATTTCCTTGGACACCACCCCAGGCTTTTCGATCACTTGATCAAGCTGGCGCTGGCCTGATCGCGGCCTGGGCTCGCACGTGGGCCGGCCGTCCACCCTGGCATCGAATCCGACAGCCCGATGCAGGGTGGCCCTCTCCGGACCGAGCACCGACTACCGCGGTTTCACGGCGTTCTGCTGTCCGGCGCCGGGGAACGACAGGAACCGGATCGGCTTCCGCGGGGCCAGGCCGGCCTCCTTCTGCCAGGCGGCGAGATCCTCGAACGACTGGGTTCCCGACTCGCTGGTCAAGGCAAAGTAGAGGTCCGCCAGCGCGGCGGCCTGGCCCGCGTATCCGGTCGCCGAGGGTGCGAAGAACTCCTGGATTACCAGGACGCCCCCACGGCGGAGTGCCCCGGCTGCGCGCCAGATCACGTCGCGGCTCTCGGCTTGATCCAAGTGATGAATCAGGTTCGAGATCAGAATAAGGTCGAAGGTCTCGATCCCGAACTCGGCCATCCGCGCATCGCCGGCCCGGTGCACGACGCGGTCCCCCAGGCCCTCGCGCGCGAGGATGGGGGCGGCCCGGGTCACGGCTTCGGGAAGGTCGAGTATCTGGGCGCGGAGCCCTCGATGACACCTGCAGAGGGCAACCGCGAAGAACCCGTGCGAGCCGCCGATGTCGAGCATTGTTCTCGCTCCCCTGGGGACAGGGGTCCGGAGCACCACCTCGCGAGCGAGCGCGCCTGCCAGGGAGCGCATGCCTCGCTGGTACAACTCCCACTGGTGGCCGGTCATCTCGGCATGGATATCGAGCGGCCGGCCGGAGCGCACAAAGCCCTCGAGACGCCCGATCCAGTCCCACTCCACGAACCTGAACAGCACGTTGTCGTGAAGTGAGTGCGAGCTGTCCTTGAGCAGCCATCTCCGGGCATCGGCCGTGAGCGAGTATTCCCCACCAGTCGCGGCGCGAACGTACCCGGTCGCTTCGAGGACGCGGAGCAGCCGTGCCGTCGCCCTTTCGTCCGTGCCGCACAGCGAGGCCGTCTGCCCCGGCGTCAGGGCCGAGTCGGCCAGCGCCTCGAAAACGCCGGTCTTCGTCGCGACCATCAGCGCCTGAGCCAGCAGCAAGGTGCCGTGCGTTTCGAGCAGAGGCCGCGGCCCCAGCCGCAGGAGCACCGCCACACGCTCGAGCAGGTTCTCCCCAATCGGACCGATCCTCATCGGCTCCCCTCGCGATCGGCAACCACTACCCCGAATGGTATCCGACCGCGTCTCCTTGACCGCGGATTGAAGAAGGGCGCGGGCCGACACCCGCGCACACAACAAGGGAACCAGCCCCGCCCTCACATCTTCGTTCTGCTTGGACTCCGGTCCCCGGAGCCTGTGCGCCTGTCCTTCCAGCCCTGCGAACGTGGCGGAGACAAAGGAAAAGGGCGGGGATCGCTCCCCGCCCCTGCCGTTTTCTTCTGTTCGGACCCCGGTGCCCGGAGCCCGGACCCCTGCTTCTCTAGTACATGTCTCCCATGCCGCCACCGCCCGGCATCGCCGGAGCAGCGGACTTCTCCTCCGGGATCTCGGCCACGAGAGCCTCGGTGGTGAGCATCAGCCCGGCGATCGATGCCGCGTTCAGGAGGGCGTTCTTGGTGACCTTGGCGGGGTCGATGACGCCGGCCTCGACCAGGTCCTCCATCACCATCGTCTGGGCGTTGTACCCAATGTTCCCACCCTTCTTCCGGATGTCGCGCACGATCACCGCCGCCTCGTCGAGCCCGGCGTTGTGGATGATCTGCCGCGTGGGCTCCTCGAGCGCCCGCACCACGATCTGGATCCCGGTGCGCACGTCGCCCTTGTGCTCCTTGAGCAGCTTCTCGACTTCTTCCTGGGCGCGCAGCAGCGCCACGCCGCCGCCGGGGACGATCCCCTCCTCCACGGCCGCCTTGGTCGCGTGCAGTGCATCCTCGACGCGCGCCTTCTTNNCGTAGTCCGAGGTGGTCTCCTCGACCTGCTTGCGGATCTGCTTCACCCGGCCCGAGATCGCTTCCTTCTTCTTGGCGTCGGCATCGTCCACCACGATCGTGGTATCGTCTTTGTCAACGGTTACCTTCTTGGCGGTTCCGAGGTCTTCCCACTTGACGTTCTCGAGCTTGATGCCCAGGTCCTCAGAGATCAGCTTGCCGCCGGTTAGGATCGCAATGTCCTCGAGCATGGCCTTGCG
>PMLC01000072.1 GCA_003158745.1 Acidobacteriota bacterium | reverse complement strand
AATCTATTTACGGATATGCTCTTAACTGTCCAGGGACCTTGTCGTACCGCGAAGCCATCCCCCGCTCCACGGCGCGGACCGCGGGGCGCAGCCGGCTTTGCGTAGGCGACGGCGCGCCGGCGTAGCGGCAGCGCTCGTGCTCGGCGACGAGCCAATCGAGCGGCTCGGCGGCGGCCGGGAACGCCGCGGAGGCGAGCCGGACGAACTCTCGTGCCGTCGTGCCCGGGCCAACCGGCACGCCGCGCCGCGCCGCGCCCGCCACCACTCGCTGCAGCGCCCGGGTGATGCGCGGCGCGTCCTTCGCAATCTCGGTCGTTTTGGGCTGCCGTTTGCGGCGCAGCCTGATCAGCACGACCAGGGCCAATACAAGCACCGCAGCCGGGATCGCCCGGGCCAGGATCGGAAGGGAGCGCGACGCGGCCTCGACCGCTCCCTGCACCATGCTCACCTGGTCGGACAGCGAGAACGTCAGCACCCATCGGTCCCACTGGGTCTCGAGCCTGTCCCACGCCGCGCGCAACGACTGCGCCTCCCCCGCTTCCAGAATTCCGGGTCGCCCCTCCGGCGGCGTCGGGTCGAAGACACGCCACTGCCTCTGGACGTACGCAACCACCCAGGCGTGGGCGTGACTGTCGCGGACGTTGTAGCCTCCCTCGCCATCCGGCTCGCCGCCCGCGTACCCCGCCTGCAGGCGCGCCGGGATCCCCACCGTGCGCAGCAGCAGCACCATACTCGAGGCGAAGAACTCGCAGTGCCCCTCACGGGACTTGAAGAGGAACCACTCCACCGGGTCCTCGCGCACCGGAGCGTTGCTGCGTAGGGCGTATCGGAAGTTCTGCTGCATGTACTGCTCGATGGCGAGCGCGGCCGCGAGCCGGTTGGTCGTGCCGCCGGTCGCGCGCTGCGCCAGGTCCCGAAGACGATCGGCGGCCGGCGGCAGCTCGAGGTCGCCCTCGTCCGGTGGGGGCTGCTCGACCCGCGTGGGGTCGAAGTCCACGGCGTACGAGATCGGGAGCTCCGTCCCGCGCGGGAAGCGGAGGGATCCCGAAGGATCGCGCGACACCGCGACAGAGCCGTGCATCTCGATCGTTGCCGCCCCCACCTGGGTGAAGAAGTTCCCTCCCTCGCGCTCGAGCACAATTTCGGCGCGCCTCAGTGCCCCCGGCGACACACCGGTCGCGAGCACCACCGGCCGCCCCCCCCGGCTCGTCAGGCGCTCACTCTTGAGCCTTCCCTCGACCCAGCTGCCGGCACGGTAGTGCTTCATCGTGGCGCCTGCGAGGCGCAACCAGTCGGGACTCACGTGGCCCGGCTCGACGCCCGGGAAGCTCACCCTCAGCACGAGACGACGGGAGAGCTTGACGTCCCCGATCCCGTGCAGCGCCACCGCCTCGCGGAAGCCGCTGGCCGCACGCCCGCCGAACGGGGCGGGTGCAAACGGCGAACGTAGGCGCGGCAAGAGAGCGAAAATAGGCGCCGCAACCAGCACCGCGGTCACGGTGGAGCCCACCACCAACCGGAGCGGCGGCCAGGCGACCGTCCGATCGCGACTTGTCGCTCCTTCCGACAGCTCCACCGCTATGAGCCGGCCCCCCGCCACCAGCGCGAGGACCAGCAAGCCAATCAGGTAAAGCGCAAGCGTTGGGTGCGTCGAGGAGGCGACGCCCGCAATCCCGACGAGGGACACCATGCCGCCGGTCAGCTTCGTTCGTGCCCGCTGACCGCACCCGGGCAGCCTCACGGCCACGACAAGGACGGCGAGCTGCGCCACCGGGCGCAGAATTCCGAACCGCACGCCGCCGGCCGCAACGACGGCCGCCAGGATCGCAGGGGCGAGGAGGTTCTCGACCCACATCGGCAACGGCGAGAGAGGCTTGGATGCGGTCAGGGTCCAGAAGGCCGCGGCGAGGTATGGCACGAGGAACGGCACGCTCACGACGCCCGTCAGAGGCAGCGGGACCGCGACCGCCAGCGCGAGCGCCGCGATCCACCTCTGGCGCTCAAGAACCGGGTTCACCCTGCCTCCGCCAACCGGTAGACCGGCCCGCCCGCCACGAGCGGCGGCAGTGGGTCCTCCCCGGGTCCGACCGCCTGTACCAGCGCGAGTCGCTCCAGGAGCTTCCGCACGTGAAGAGTGCCGGCGCCGGGAGGTGTCACCGATCCGCCGATGATCAGTCCCACGGGCTCGCCGTGGCGGAGTTGCTCCAGCGCCGATGAGGCGACCTCGCTCACGAGATCTTCGAAGCGTTCGAGCTGCTCGGCGTCTTCGCGACGCGGGAGCTGGCGGTCGAGCACGAGGAACGACGACGGGACCGATCGCTCCCGCCGCTCCATCACGATGAGGCGCTGCTGCCTGGCGGTCTGCTTCCAGTGGATGTCCCGGCGGTCGTCGCCCGGACGGAACTCGCGAAGCTGCTCCACGTCGCCGCCGCGCCGGCTGCGACCAGGCGCCGAGGCCTCCTGGCGACGGTCGAGGCCGGCGCGCCGGACCACCCCCACGTGCACCCGCCTCGGGTAGACCAGGAGGTCGTCGTCTTGCGGCCAACGCACCGACTTGACGAAGAACCCGAGGGGCAGCCGCACCTCGATCTGCACCGGAGGGAGGCGGTACCGCCCGCGGCGAGCGAAGACTGTCGGGAGCGTCACGACCGTCTTGCCCCCCACCGGCACGCGGGCAGCAACAGCCCGGCCAGGCATACCCACGAGGCGGCACACGATGAACCCCGCAGGCACCCACCTGGAACCGTTCGAGAGCGTGAGCTGTAGCGGGACCACGGCGCCCGCGAATGCCTCCCGTGGCGTCGACAAGCCGACACGCAATCGGCTCAAGGTGTGCCGCGAAAACGCCCCGGACGAAACGAACGAGCCCAGGGTGAGAGCGAGGAGGAGGTAGAGCGCGTTGTTGCCGGTGTTGAGCGCCGCGACTCCCACCAGAGGCACGACCGCCATGAACACCCAGAATGCGGCGGTAGGCCGGAGGCTGAATCCCGGAAACCTCGCCCCGAACCGCGACGCCGCGTGAAGTGGGGCTTCGTTCCCCTGACCCCTGCCCTCTGACCCCTGACCCCGGCCTTCACGGCGGCGCGGCTGCACGCGTTGCTCGGAAGCGGTGCCTGTCGTGTCTGTCAACTCTTCACTCTCAACTCTTCACTCTGAACTGTCTCCGGCTCCTCCGCTCCTCTGCCCGCATCTTCGGACCCCGGACCAAGGTTCATAGCGGCACCGGCGTGCCGTCTACGATCTCCTGGATGATGGCGCGCTCGGCCTCGCTACGGCTCCACCCCTCGGTCGCTTCGCCGCCAGTCATCATGACGCGGTGCGCCATCACCGGAACCGCAAGGCGCTGCACGTCGTCGGGGATCACGTAGTCCCGGCTCTCGACCATCGCGAGCGCCTGACATGCCCGGTGCAGGGCAAGCGCGCCGCGAGTGGACACTCCGAGCGCCAGCGACGGATGCCGGCGCGTCCGGTCCACAAGCTCGAGCATATAGGAGAGGAGCGGCGGCGCCACACGCACCTGGCGTACCCGGGCCTGGAGCTGGACGAGCTCCGCACCCTCGAGGACAGGCTGCACGGCCTCAAGCTCCGCCTCCACGCCGCCGGAGCGCAGCAGTTCGAGTTCCTCATCGTGGGACGGGTACCCGAGCGATATTCGCAGCAGAAAGCGGTCGAGCTGCGACTCGGGGAGCGGGTACGTGCCGAGATACTCAACCGGGTTCTGCGTCGCGAGCACCAGGAACGGCTCACGCAGGCGATAGCGGGTCTTGTCCACGGTAACCGTGCGCTCGTTCATCGCCTCCAGCAGAGCCGCCTGCGTCTTCGGGGTTGCCCGGTTGATCTCGTCGGCGAGTAGGACGTTGGTGAACACCGGTCCGGGCAAGAACTCGAACTCCCCGCGCTCGGGCCGCCAGATGGACACGCCGATCACGTCGGAGGGCAGCGTGTCCGAGGTGAACTGAATGCGCGAAAAAACCAGGTTGAGCGAACGCGACAGAGCCTGGGCCAGCGTCGTCTTGCCGACGCCCGGAATATCCTCGATGAGCACGTGGCCCCTCGCAAGGAGAGCCGCGATGATCCAGTCGATGGCCTCGCCCTTGCCGCGGATCACCCGCGCAACCGAGTGCTTGAGCCCTTCCAGCCTGTTCACGACGTCCACGATTTGCACGCCTCACCTCACCCCAGCAATGTCTCGGGGCGGGCGCGCATTCCGTGGGCGCCCGCCGTATGGACGAGCTAGCCGCCGAGGCGTCCGGCCGCAAACGGATCGAGCGGCGCGACCAGGGCCCGCTTGGTTGCGATCGCCGCGCCGGCGAGCTCGCCGACCTGTGCTGAGTCTCCGACCGCCACGACGAGATCCACCCCCAGCATGAAGGCGCGGAGCCCGTCACCAGTCACCGTTCCCGCGCCGATCAGTACCACGACGCACGAGCGCCGGAGTCCCGGGGGCATCGCCGCCAGCACAGCCGCACGCGCCGGGTCCTGGCCCCCATCGGCCGCACCCATCACGACAACCGCTGCGCCGAGTTCGACCTGAGGGCGGATCTCCGCCGCACTGCCGACAGCCACGGCTTCGAAACCGGCCGCAGACAGCGCCCCGAACGCCACCTCCACCTGAAGGTGTCCGTCGGCCACTACGACCGCTCGCCTCATGCCTGCGCCTCCCGCACGTCCAACAAACGCAGCTCCAGCTGCCTCGGGAGCGCCGAGCTCGCAATCGCCGTCTCGAACTCGATCTCCCCCGCCCGCACACGATGCTCCAGCTCGCGGTCGAAGCCCACCAACCCTTCCCACTCGCCGTCCCGCATCAGATCCGCCATCGCGGCAGAGTTCAGAGGGCCGTCTGCGAGTTGAGCGGCGGCCGACCGTGTGGACCGCCACACCTCTACCACGGGGTGCCGCCCGTCGCGGTGGGGGACGAGTTGCTGCGTGAACGACCACCTCAGGACACGCGCGAGCCTCGAGCGAACGTCGCCGCGCTCCTCCGCGGGGAACAGCGACAGCAGGCGCATCACTGCCGACGCGGTATCGAAGCCGCGCAATGTCGTCAGCAGGAGGTGGCCGGTCTCGGCGGCCTCCAGTACGAGCCGCGCCTGCTCGCAGTCTCTCGGTTCGCTCGCCAGGAGCACCTGTGCCCCCTGCCGGAGCGCGCCCGAAAGGCCGACCGCCAGCGTTGGGGTGTCGGTTCCAACCTCCCGCTGGTTGACGGTCGCCTTGGAGTGCCGGTGAAGGAACTCGATCGGGTCTTCCACGGTCACCACGTGGCACGAGCGCGTGGCGTTGATCTCTCCCAGCATCGCCGCGAGTGACGTCGTGCGGCCCGACCCGGCCGGACCGTTGACGAGGACGATGCCGTTGCGCTCCGCGCAGGCCTCGCGCATGGCCTCGGGCAGCCTCAGATCGGCAAGGGCCGGGACTCGCTCCGGGATCGTGCGCAGCGCGACCGCAAACGTGCCGCGTTGACTGAAGACCGCGACGCGGAAGCGGTTCACCCCCGGGCTCGAATAGGCGAAGTGCGCGGCGCCCTCTTGGCGGGCGCGTGCCGCTGCGGACACTGGTGCGTGCGAGAGCAGGTGCAGGACGATCGCTTCCGTCTGGAACGGCGTTAGGCGCTCCAGTCCGGGAACCCGCAGCCGGACCAGCTCGCCCCCAATCTGGGCCTGAGGCGGAAGCCCTACCGCCAGCAGGAGATCACCTGCCTGCGGCGCTTCGGAGACGATCGCCGCGAGGAACTTCGCGAGGTCGAGGCTGAGCACGCCACAAGTATAGCCTCGGGCGTCAGCGGCACCCATCGCCGCGAAGAGGGCCGTGGTCCGTGGCAAGTGGCCCGAGAAGACAAGCAGAGGGGCAGAGGAGCAAGCGACCGTTCGCAGGTTCACAGGTTCAGAGGTTCGAAAGTTCAGAGACCGGCGGGGCCACACGTGAAAGGGGAAAGGTCAAATGGAAGACAAAGACCCGGGGTGCTCATGCGGTTGCGTTCAGGGTCCTCCCTTTGACGTTTCCCGTTTGACCTTCTACCTGTCCCTGCCGGACCTCCGAACCTTCGAACCTCCGGACGTTTCTGGCTCCTCTGCTCCTGCGCCCCTCCGCTCCCCTGCCGCCATTTTCTCTCGCGTCGCTGGAGCGCGTGAGGCCGCGCCGACGCAGACGGGGCGATGGCGGACGGCGCGAGTGCGCGCCGTCACTTCTTCGGGTAGCCAACCGACTGCGCGAGGATGATGCGCTGGTCGGCGCGCAGCCCGAGAGCCTTCGCCAGCGCAGGGCGGTCGACGGACCCCCGCACGCCCGTCGTCAGACCCGCAGCGGCGCAGTACAGATAGACGTTCTGGCTGATGAACGCGGCGTCGGTCGCCGAATACAGGTCGCGGTCCTCGGCAGATGCGTCCTTCATGCGGGCGAGGTCCGCCACGAACACCAGGGTCGCGGGTGCGTCCTTGACGAACCCCTGCAGCCCGGTCGCCGCGCGCAGGTCGCCGGCAATCACGCCCTCGAGGGCATGCGCCTTCCCGTTGAAGACGTAGACGCCCTGCCGGAGCGCGACGTAGATGTCGATCTCCTGCCAGTTCTTGGCGGACGGCGCCGTCCGGCGCCCGTCCGCGCGGTTCACGCCGAACGCCGCCCAAAGCAGGTCGGAGATCGTCTGCAGTGGCAGCGGCACCGACGAGAACTCCCGGCCCGTCATGCGCGCCTTGAGCGCCTGAATCAACGTCGTGCCGTTGTCGAGCTTGGGTTTCGGCAGCTCGATCGGCGGCGGAAGCTGCGCCGCCGAGGCCGCGACCGCAACCGTTGCTACGATGGTGAGGGACGTGCGGAGCGCCCTGAGCAGGTTCACTGTTCACCTCCGGTGCGGGCGGTCGGGGACCAACCACTCCCGCAATTTGTAAGTGTAGACCAACCGAACTCCAGAACCCGAGATACCGTGGTTCGGGGTCCGAAGAGGCAAGCAGAGGAGCGGAGGGGCGCAGGAGCAGAGGAGCCAGGACCGTTCGAAGGTTCGGTTCATCCGG
>PMLC01000119.1 GCA_003158745.1 Acidobacteriota bacterium | reverse complement strand
TGGAGTCAAGTGCATACCCCTAACGCCAATTGACCCAAGACCCGAAAGCCGATCCGGGTAGAGGCTCGTAACTCCCCACCCACGCCCAAGAGCCGTGTCTGGAGTGGATGGCCGGAAATCTGGGCGGGGTCCGATCAGGTGACGTCTTTGGGGAGCGTGACGGTGCCTCGTGAGGCGATTGCGCGCCGCGTCGCCTCGAGCACGTAGCGGTGCGGATCGACGCCTGCGAGCTTCGCGCTCTCGAACAGCGTGTAGCACAGTGCCGCGACCTCGGCGCCGCGCTTAGAGTGGGACCCGTAGTGATTCTTCCTTCCAACGACCACACCCCTGAGCGCGCGCTCGGCTGCATTGTTGTCCAGGGGCACGCGGAGATCCGCCAGGAAGCGTGTCACCCCCGGCCACAGCGAGAGCATGTAGTCGATCGCCTTTCCGAGCGAGCTCTCCGGCAGCGTGGCGGGCTTGGTCGCATACGCCCACTCTCGCAGTTGGGCAATGATCACCTTCGAGCGCTCCCCGCGCAGGCGCATGCGGAGATCCAACGCCTCCGTTTGGGCTTCATCCGGCGCCGTCCGCGGCAGCCGCGGGACTTGGCGCTCGACCTCGTAGAGTTCCCCGATCCACTCGATCGCTGTTCGGCACTCTTCGGGGTACGAGCTCTCCGCCTCAATGAACTTCCTCCGCACGTGCGCCCAGCAGTGCACCGGCGTGCGAGCAGGCAGTCAAAGCGGCGGAGCATGGTGAGCGGCAGGATCACCTTGCGGTACTCGTTGCGTTTGTACGGTCCCCGCAAGAGGTTGCAGATGTCCCAGATGAAGCCGGCGAGCTGCTGGTGTGTTTCGGGTGTCACGCGGCCCCTCCGTCGCTGGTGGTCGTTGGACTTGGCGGAAACCTCGATCGTCGGACATGATACGCCTCGCCCACTGGGGCGGCGGCTGCCCGCTGCCACGACCATGGGCCGGCCACCGCCCGCGAGTCCGACTAGTCTGCGGGGGTTCCTCCTTGTCGCTGGGATCTGGCCCAGGCTTCGACGTTACTCCGCCTGTCGCGAACGCGACCGCCGATCTTCAGGTATGGCACCTCGGCTCGCCTGGTGCAGCGCCAAGTTGACAGCGTGCCCTCCGAAAGCCCAAGAATCTCGGCCGCCTGTGCGGTGGTGAGGAGTTGGTCCTTCGTTATTCGGGGTTCGACAGGCCACTCCCTCGCGATGGCGAGGCGGATGCCCTGCAATTCGGCTCGTATCTCCCGAAGTAGCGCTGGAATAGACGCGAGTTCCGTTCCGAGGGCCTGAAAGGAGAGATCGCTTGGCATTGGGCACCTCCCGCTCCTGAGTGTAAGAAGCTGAATGCCCGCGATGGTTGGTTCGATCCAGCCACTGTGGCGCGAGGAAGCTCGGGGATTGCGACAACAAATGCGCAGCCCATGGGACTGCCTGACGGGGAACGATCGCGAAACCCTGCCGCGGTGTTACCGGGGTGTTACCGGAGGTCTTTTGCCCCGGCAGAGCCTGTTAGAGGTTGGAGCGTAAGGATCTTAAAGTGTGTGATTTAGACTGGCGCGCCGAGAGGGACTCGAACCCCCAACCTTCTGATCCGTAGTCAGATGCTCTATCCATTTGAGCTATCAGCGCGCCCTGCGCCAGGTGCAAGTATAGCGGACACCAGATTCGGCGCAACGGGAAACCGATCCGGGCTGTTGCGCGAGTACGCGAGATCCCCGCTGCCAGTCAACCCTCGATCGACATATCGCGTCCAAGAGATACGGCCGCTCGGTCATCGAGCACCTCACCTTGCGGGGCGAGGTGCTTGACCTGGGGCGCGAGGCGAGGCACCCCCCCCGGGAACTTCTGGACGATCCTGCCACACCGCCTCCAGCCATGCCGCGTCCAGTTGCGTCCGCGGAGGTTCACCGGTAGCCTTCGCGGAATGAATCGCGTTCTTGCAAGTCTCCTGCGGACCAAGCCGCTGGCGGCTCTGCTCGAGGAGAGCGCCGCCACGCGTCTCAAGCGAACTCTCGGCGTGTGGGACCTGATCGGCCTCGGCATCGGCGCGATCATCGGCGCCGGGATCTTCGCTACCGTTGGGACCGCCGCGGCCGGCGACGCCGCCCGCCCGGGCGCAGGCCCCGGCATCATCCTCTCGTTCGTCCTCACCGCGGCAGTGTGCGGCCTTGCGGCGCTCTGCTACGCCGAGCTCGCGGCTCTGGTACCCATTTCCGGGTCCGCTTACACGTACACCTACGCGACGCTGGGCGAGCTGGCGGGGTGGATCATCGGATGGGACCTCATCATCGAGTACGCAGTGGGGAACGTCGCGGTGGCCATCTCCTGGTCGGGGTACTTCTGCGAGATGTTGCGCGGGGTGGGTATCGTGATCCCTCCCTGGCTCGCGACCGACCTTCGGACAGGCCTCGCGACGCCGTCGATCGTCGCGGCTGCGCCGCACATCGGCGGCGTGCCGATCATGATGAACCTCCCCGCAGCGGCGATCGTCCTGCTGATCACCTGGGTGCTTATCATCGGCGTCAAGGAGTCCTCGCGCCTCAACGCCATCATGGTGATCATGAAGCTGATCGTCCTTGCCTTCTTCGTCGTCGTCGGCTTCAAGTACGTGCAACCCGCCAACTGGAAGCCGTTCATGCCCAACGGGTGGCACGGGGTCTGGGCGGGCGCGGCAATCGTTTTCTTCGCGTACATCGGCTTCGACGCGGTCTCCACCGCGGCCGAGGAGACCAGGAACCCCGGGCGCGACCTGCCGCGCGGGATCATCGGCTCGCTCATCATCTCGACCGTCATCTACATCCTGGTGGCCGCGGTCGTGACAGGGATGGTGCCGTGGTTCGACCTTCACACCGCCGAGCCGCTCACTGTCGCGATGAACCGCTACAACCTGGCGTGGGCCGCCGGGATCGTAGCGGTTGGTTCGGTCGCCGCACACACCGCGGTGCTGCTCGTGTTCCAGCTCGGCCAGCCGCGCATTTTCTTCTCGATGGCGCGCGATGGCTTGCTGCCCAAGGCGTTCGCCAAAGTCCACCCCAAGTACCGCACGCCGTACGTCACGACGATCCTCTCGGGTGTGCTGGTGGCGGCGTTCGCGAGCTTCGCCAACATCGAGGAGATGGTGGACCTTACGAATATCGGCACGCTGTTCGCGTTCGCTCTCGTCTCGGTTGGCGTGATCGTGCTCCGGCGGACGTACCCGGAGGCGAAACGTCCTTTCCATGTTCCCTTCGTCCCGTGGTTGCCGATGGTCTCGGCCGGGGCCTGCCTGTTCCTCGCGGCCGGACTGCCGCGCATCACTTGGGTACGCTTCGCGGTGTGGCTCGTCGCCGGCCTGACGATCTACATCTTCTACAGCCACAAACGCTCAGCGCTCAACCGCCCACCCGCGACGTAGCCGCCGGCTCCGTAGCGCTTCTGGAAAGCAGTTGGGGCAAGCAGACACGTGGAACGACAGGCCCTGCGATCGCTTCTACGAAAGAGGACGCTTGGTGCCGCGCGCAAGCTCAGCGACGCCGCCAACTGGCTAGAACACCACGTAGGCGCCGTTGCGGATGATCCGGAGCCTTTCGCCGTCCAGGCGAACTGCAGTCGCCTCCGCTATCTGGATGGCGTTGCCCTTCGCGTAGACGACGTCTTGGTGGACCACGGTGTCGGGCTGGATGAACTTGGCGACGCCGATCGTGCCGCCGAGGTGGTCCGACCGCCCGTACGCCCAGTGGAAGCCCGCCTTCTCGTCCTCCAGCACGTTGCCGGTCACCTGCGCCCACTCGTTGCAGCCGAAGGCAACCTCGGCGATGTTGGTGCGAGCGGGGTCGGCGGCGAAGAAGGCGCGCATCGTGCGGGCCGTCGGGCCGTTCCCCTCCACCTTGACGATCCGATTCTCCTCCACGATGTAGGTCATCAGCTCCTGGCCTTGGCGGACCGGGATTGTACCCGCCGTCTGCGAGCGGCTGCCGGCCTGCTCCCCCTCGTACGGAACGATGAAGGTCTCTCCCGACGGCAGGTTGATGACGCGGTCTCCGGGCTTGAAACGCGGCAGGACACCGTCGTCCACCTCCGGCGTGCGGAATCGCAGGTCGAAGGTGCAACGGTGACCTGTGGAGAACGCCACCTCGAGGGAAGTGGCGCCGCGCATTGCCTCTTCCAGGATCCTGCAGCGCCGGGCGACCTCGCGGTAGTCAGCGGCCAGCGCGGTGCGCTCCATCCGTTTCTCTACCCCAGGCATCGAAGCAGCGCGAAAGTCCTCCTTCATCCGGCAGAGCATGTCGAGCGGCGCGGTCGCGGAGTACTCGGTGAGGAAGACCGCGAGCGTGCTCTGCAATAGCGTGTCCCGCAGCGCGACGCTCTGGCCGCCCATGGAGCCGGTCTCCGGCAGGTCGGAGTTGTTGGCTCCTGTAGCCTGGTAGGTGAGCAGGGGCCGCGTCGAGAAGTTGCGCCCGCGCCCGAGCGCAACAAACGCTCGGTGCCACTCCCCAGCCATGGCCCGCCGCTCCTGCCAGGCCGGCGTATCCTCCCCGAGCGAATGCGGCACGTCGCACACGACCGTGACGACTTCGTCCGCCTGCGGATCGAAGACGTCCGTGAGGAGCTTCATCAGATCAAAGGCCATCACGCCTCCGCAGTTCTTTAGGGTAGCACCAGGCGATGGCATCGCCTATTGGATCTGAAACGGCAATCCGACCGGAGCGAGCGGAGGGAGCCTCCACGCCTCGCCCGGGTAGCGCACCGCCTCCAGGAACAGCCCGGCAGCCGGTGCGGCAAGGGTGGGAGGCGAGGTCGCTCCCGAGAGCCAGCGGCCAACATCGTCGGCCCTCGCCTCGTGGCGACCGACTGTCACCAGCGCGCCGACCATGCGGCGCACCTGATTCCACAGGAAGTGGCTGGCGATCATGCGCATCATCACGCACCCACCGGAGGCCGCGACCTCGCACGCCTCGACCTCGACGACCGTGCTCTCAGCGTCGCGCGCCCGGCGGGCGAACGCGCGGAAGTCATGGCGTCCGACGAATGCGGCTGCCGCCTGCGTCATCGCGTCAACGTCCAGCTTGTCCGCAACCCACCACGAGGTCCGCTTGCCGAACGCCGAGCGGCGCGTCGCGATCTGGTACCGGTACGCGCGAGCCTCGGCATCGTGGCGGGCGTGAAACCCCTTCGGCGCCGCCCTCAGGTCGAGCACCGCGAGGTCGGCGGGCAGCTCGCGCTCGAGGTCGCGGAGCAACCTCCCGGAGTCGAGTGACTGGCGGCAGCGCAGCGATGCCACCTGGCCGAGCGCATGCACCCCGGCATCTGTCCGCCCCGCACCTTGCAGGTCCAGCTCGCGTTCGCCGGTCGATGCGCGCAGCACCTCGAGCAACACGCCCTGCACCGTGCGCCCCGACGCCTGCACCTGCCAACCCGCGAATTTCGTCCCCTCGTACTCGACCAGCAATCGATACGTCGGCATGCGGGGAGTCTAACAACAGCGGACAGCTGACAGCCAACAGCCAAGGCGAGACTGTCCTGCAGTCGTTTCGGATGGGCGGGGGCACTGTGAGCTGTCAGCTGCGTGGGGACAAGGGGGAAAGCTGTAGGGTGGGTGGGTTGGCGGCCCGTAGGGGAATCGAACCCCTGCTTCCGGCGTGAGAGGCCAGCGTCCTAACCTCTAGACGAACGGGCCAACCGCGGAGGGTGAAAGTAACACGGAACTCCAAGCGCTGTAAAGTCCTCGGACCCGCACGCACGCCTGCCGTTGGTACAGGTCACTCACGCCTCGCCGGTGCGAAACTCCCACCCACGATGTCCATGGTCACAGCTTTGCCCAGCGAGAACCTCCGCTCTGCCAACCGGAGCCTCCCTATAGGAGACACTCCGGGACGACGACGGGTGTTTGCCGTCAGCGAACGGTCGGGCCGTCGGGCGGATCGGCGACCGCCGCGGCCGGCGCCCTCACCCCGGCACCGGCCGCACGCCGGAGTTCCAGAACGCTGTGGTGGCGCCCATAGCCGAAGTAGATGACGAAGCCGATGAGCAGCCACACGAACAGCCTCAGCCAGTTCTGCCCTGGCAAAGAGAACATCAGTAGCAGACAGAACGCGATCCCCAGGATCGGCACGACGATGCCGAACGGCGCTCTGAATGGACGCTCGGCGTTCGGGTTCGTGTACCGCATGATGAGCACCGAGATGCACACGATCACGAAGGCGAGCAGTGTGCCGATGTTGGTCAGCTCGGCAAGGATGCGCAACGGCAGGAACGCCCCGAGGATCGCCACCACGATCCCGGTGAGGATTGTGGACTTCCAGGGCGTGCGGAATTTCTCGTGAATGGCGCCGAAAATGCTGGGCGGCAACAGGCCATCGCGCGCGATCGCGAGTAGCACCCTCGGCTGAGACAGCATCATGACCAGCAGCACCGAGGTGATGCCCGTAAGCGCTCCGAGCGAGACCAGAAACTGCGCCCAGGGCAAACCAATCTGCTTGAACGCGTTGGACACCGGGGCATCGATGTCGATCTTGTCGTACGGCACCATGCCGGTGAGCACTGCGGACACGGCGATGTAGAGCACGGTGCATACAATCAACGACGAGATGATGCCGATCGGGACATCGCGGTGCGGTCGCTTGGCCTCCTCTGCGTGGGTCGAGACCGAATCGAAACCGATGTAGGCGAAGAAGATGATCGCGGCGCCCGCGAGCATCCCGAGCGGCTGCCCACCGGCGTCCGACTGCCCGAGCACGGTCTTGCCGAAGAACGAGATACCGGTAAAACCGAACGGAGCGAACGGGTGCCAGTTCGCGGGGTTGATATAGAAGGCACCAACGGCTATCACGAAGAAGACGATGACGAGTTTGATCCCCACCATCGTCGCATTGAAGCTCGCGCTCTCGCGGATCCCCTTCACGAGGATCGCCGTGAGGATCAGCGTGATCACGATCGCGGGCAGGTCGAGCGTCGTGCCGGTGGAGATGATGCGCCCGACCGCGGGATCGTAGTCGAATGGCGCTCGCGTCAAGCCGTGCGGCACGTGGTACCCGAAGATGCCTATGAAATCCTGAAAGTAGTGCGACCACCCGTGCGCAACGGTCGCCGAGACCACGGTGTATTCGAGCACGAGGTCCCACCCGATGATCCACGCGAACAGCTCACCCATTGTCGCGTAGGCGTAAGTGTAGGCCGAGCCTGCCACCGGCACCATCGAGGCGAACTCCGCATAGCAGAGTGCGGCGAAGACGCACGCGATGCCGGAGACGACGAACGAGAGGATCAGAGCCGGTCCCGCATTGTCGTGCGCGGCTTTTCCCGTCAGGACGAATATTCCGGTGCCGATGATCGCCCCGACGCCGAGGCTAGTCAGTTGGATCGGGCCGAGGATGCGGCGGAGCCGGTTCTCGCCCTTCATCTCCTCGAGCAGCAAAGCCAGGGGTTTTGTTGCCAACAGTTGTCGCTTCATGCGAGCGCCCTCCTCGCGCACCACCGATAGGTCCACACCGGTCGGAGCCGGGGAAACAACAGAGGCGTACGTTCACCCGTGCTGAGCGGTCAGAACAGGACGCGCTCAACCTTGTGCTCGACGTCCCAGTTATACTGATACACCAGGAAATCGATCACGACCCTGTATTTGACCTCAATATGCACCTGGGCTTGGTCCCGCGAGACCTTGATGTCTTCCTTCTTGACGGGAAGGTGCTCGTCGATCGCCTTGCTGAAGATCGCATCGGCGATCCTCTCGTCGCTGAAGCGCGGCAGTGACGCCTGCTCGGCTTCGTGCTCGCAGAAGTCCTGCAACTCGGCGACGGAGAGCCGCGCCGGGACGGCCTTGACACCGATGAAGACGACCACGATCACCAACACCAGCCCCAACATGCAACCGAGGTTGTTGCTCCCCTTCTCGCGCGCACGCGCCATAGCTACCTCCCGCAGCATCTGCAAGCACATTGTAGCCCGGACCGGGCGCCGGTCGGTGCCCCCTGAGGCGAGCGAAGCTCTTCCTAGTGCACCAGGGAGAAGGAACGTGCCCAACGCGTACGGGTGAAAAAGTGCAACCCGACGGAGAACAATTGCCGCATGCGGTCACCCCACCCCCGCCACTCGTGCGAGTTGGGTTCCGCCTCATACGACCAGTAGATGAAGAGCGCGCGCCCCTTGAAATAGTCGCGGGGGACGGGACCCCAGAAACGCGAGTCGTACGAGTTGTCGCGGTTGTCGCCCATGCAGAACACCGAGTCTGGCGGCACCGTGAAGGGGCCGAACTGATCTCGGCGGCGGGCCTGGTCGGAGACGAACTGGCTGCTCGGGAAGACGACTGGGTCTTTGTGGACGAGGTGGGGGTTGACCTCCTCCTTGCCGTTCACAACGAGCGTCTTGTCGTGGATTTCGAGCGTATCCCTCGGGACGGCGACGGCCCGTTTGATGAAGTCGCGGTCCGGCTCCTGCGGGTACTTGAAGACGACCACGTCGCCGCGCCGGATATCGCGGTAAGGCATCAGGCGGTGGATCGGGGTGTCCCAGTGCGGGGCGTAGATGAATTTGTTCACGAACAGGTGATCCCCGACGAGGAGGTTGTCCTCCATCGAACCGGTCGGGATCTTGAAGGCCTGCGCCACAAACGTGCGCGCGAAGAGCGTGAAGATCACCGCCACCAGGATGGCTTCGTAGTACTCGCGGAACACGTGCCCTTTGCTCATGTCTCCACCTTGAGGACCGCGAGGAACGCCTCCTGCGGGATCTCCACCCGGCCCACCCGCTTCATGCGCTTCTTGCCTTCNNTCGCCGCCGTAGCACTTGGCGAGCACGTTCTTGCGCAGGGGCTTGACCACCTCACGCGCGATCACCCGGTTGTGGATGGCGGCTTGGATCGTTACCTCGAACAGTTGGCGCGGGATCATCTCTTTGAGTTTGGAGGCAAACGCACGGGCCTTGAGGTACGCGCTGCTGCGGTGCACGATCAATGCGAGAGCGTCGATCGGATCACCGTTGACGAGAAGGTCGAGCCTGACGAGGTCGCCCTCGCAGTATCCGGCGAAGTGGTAGTCGAGGGAGGCGTACCCGCGCGACACGGACTTCAACTTATCATAAAAGTCGAGAACCACTTCCGCGAGCGGTAGGCGGTACTCCAGCAGAACTCGGCCACGCGAGAGGTACTCCAGCTTCACCTGCTCGCCGCGGCGCTCTTGCACCAGCCTGAGGATGCCCCCGACGTACGTGTCCGGAGTGAGAATCGTGGCGTGGATGAGCGGCTCTTCGATCCGCTCGATGGTACCCGGGTCGGGGAGCTGCGCGGGATTGTTCACCTCGACGACGTCGCCGGAGGTCGTGAGCACGCGGTACGCGACGCCGGGTGCTGTCGTGATCAGCTCCAGGTTGAACTCGCGCTCGAGACGCTCCTGAACGATCTCCATGTGTAGCAGGCCGAGAAACCCGCATCGGAACCCGAACCCGAGCGCTTGCGACGAGTCGGGTTGGTGAGACAACGCCGAGTCGTTGAGCGAGAGCTTCTCGAGCGCATCTCGCAACTCGCCGAACGCCGAGGAATCCACAGGGTAGAGGCCGGCGAAGACCATCGGCTTGGCCTCGAGGAACCCGGGCAGCGCCTCGGCAGCCGGACGGAGGTTATCGGTGACGGTGTCGCCCACCCGCACCAGACGCAGGTCCTTGAGGCCGGCGAAGAGGTACCCCACCTCGCCCGCGCCCAACTCTCGAACCGGCTCCGCGCGGGGGGTGAAGATCCCCAACTCCTCCACCGTTTCCTCGCGGTCCACGCCCATGAAGCGGACCCCTTGGCCGGTGGTGAGGGCGCCGTCCACGACCCGCACCAGGCATCGCACACCCTTGTACTGGTCGTACGACGCGTCGAACACCAGGGCGCGCAGCGGAGCAGTAGGGTTGCCTCGCGGGGCCGGCACCCGTTCCACAAGTGCCTCCAGCACGTCGGGCACGCCGAACCCGGTCTTGGCCGAGATCGTCAGCGAGGCGCTTGCGTCGAGCCCGATCACCTGCTCGATCTGCTCACGCACACGGTCGGGCTCGGCCGAGGGGAGGTCCACCTTGTTGAGCACCGGCACCAACTCGAGCCCCTGATCCACCGCGAGATACGCGTTGGCGAGGGTCTGCGCCTCCACGCCCTGCGAGNNGAGGCGTCCACCACCAGCAGGGCGCCCTCGCACGCCGCGAGGGAGCGCGAGACTTCGTAGGAAAAGTCCACGTGCCCGGGGGTGTCGATCAGGTTGAGAACATAGTCCTCCCCCTCCCTGCTGCGGTACCGCAGGGTCACCGTGTGCGCCTTGATCGTGATCCCGCGCTCACGCTCCAAGTCCATCGAGTCGAGCACCTGGGCCATCATCTCCCGCGCCGACAGCGCTCCGGTCAGCTCGAGCAGGCGGTCCGCCAGCGTCGACTTGCCGTGGTCGATGTGGGCGATGATGCAGAAGTTGCGGATGTGCTGCTGGTCCACCGGGCTCCCCGCGCTCGCTTCGACAGCCGCGAACTGGTTATTCTACACGAAGATGAGGGGTTCAGAGGCTTTGCAAGAACAGTTAAGCGTCCAGAGTGAAGAGTGAAGAGTTGACAGACAACTGACCGGGGGACCATGCCGAGGATGTAGGTGCAAAAAGTGCCTGTTCTTGCCGTTAACTCTCAACTCTTCACTCTCAACTCTCAACTCCCGCCACCTCGGGAAATCAGGCGCCGGGGAGCTTGGGAAACGCCGGCTTGCCGCCCGGGCCGCCGGTCGTCTTCCACGGCGCGCGGGGGTAGGCGACGAGGGAGCGCGGATCGTCAAACTCGCCCCGTGCGGCGCGCAACTGGCCGGCGCGCGCGATCATCGCCGCGTTGTCGGTGGTCAGAGCAACAGGGGGAAGCAGGATCTCGATCCCTCGCTTGGATCCCCAGGCGGCAAGACGCGCGCGTACCTCACGGTTGCCGGCAACGCCTCCGGACGCGGCAACCACCTTCGGTTGGTGGCGGGCAACGAGATCATCGAGCGGAGCCAGGAGCCAGTCCACAATCGTCCGTCGGAACGACGCCAGCAGGTCGAGAACGGCCTGCGGAGGGTGGCCGGGATCTCCGAGGGGCAACGCGCTTAGTCCCTGGGCTACACGGATCACCATAGTCTTCAGACCGGAGAACGAGAAATCGAGAGCCCCTACCGGGTCTTTGATGCGGGGTGAGGTGAACGCGAAGGCCGAGGGGTCGCCGAGTTCCGCCAGCCGGTCCACGATCGGGCCGCCCGGGTACCCAAGACCGAGGGCGGCGGCCACCTTGTCGAACACCTCGCCGGCGGCATCGTCCCTTGTCCGATTCAGCGGGCGAGCCGCGCCGCCCTTGAGGAGGAAATACGATGAGTGCCCTCCGGAGATCACGAGCGTGAGCACGGTATCCGGGGCCTCGCGTGCCGGGGTCCCGTCGAGGCGGAGGAACGGCGAGACGAGGTGCCCCTCCAGGTGATCCACCCCGGCAAGCGGCAGCTCACGCGCCCAGGCATACGCCGCCGCGAAGCAGGTCCCGACGAGGAGCGAGCCGATCAGTCCCGGCCCGCGGGTCACCGAGAGCAGCTCGATGTCGCCGAGCCCTACCTGGCGGTCGGCCTCCGCGAGGAGGCGCGGCAGCGCCTCAAGATGGTGCCGCGCGGCCAACTCCGGCACGACACCCAGGTAGGGTGCGTGGGCCGCGACCTGGGACGAGATCAGGTTGACCCGCACGCAACCGTCGCTCTCGAGCACCGCCACAGCGGTCTCGTCGCACGAGGTTTCGATCCCCAGGGTCCGAAAGGAACGGGGTCCGGGGTCCGGGGTCCGGGGTCCGGGCGCCGCCGCGTGCGGTGCGTCGTGCTTTGACATCAGGCGATCTCCCGCACCGTGCTGGCGGTGACGGGTCGTGCCACCCCGCGCTCGCTCACGATCGCAGTCACCAACTCCGGCGGAGTGACGTCGAACGCCGGGTTGTACACCGCAACCGCGGCCGGCGCGATGGCGGTCCGCCGCACGCGTCGGACCTCCTCACCGTCGCGCTGCTCGATCGGGATGTCCGCCCCCGACCGGCAGGTGAGGTCGAACGTCGTGGTGGGAGCCACCACTACGAACGGAACCCCATGACGGGCGGCCGCGAGCGCCAGCGCGTAGGTCCCGATCTTGTTCGCGATCGAGCCATCGGCGGCGACGCGGTCCGCGCCGAGGACGACCCCTGCTACCGCACCGCTCGCAATCAGCGAGGCGGCGGCCGAATCCGGCAGCAACGTAACCGGAATTCCGTCGCGAGTGGCCTCCCACGCGGTCAGGCGTGCACCCTGCAGCACGGGACGCGCCTCGCAGGCGTACAGGCGCTCGAGCCGCCCCTGGGCGTGCACCATTCTGACGACGCCGAGCGCCGAGCCGATCCCGCCAGTCGCGAGCGCGCCGGCGTTGCAGTGGGTCAGGAGGATCACCCTCTCGCCGGGGAAAAGCGCGGCGCCGTTGGCGGCCATCGCACGGCACGCGGCGGCGTCCGCGGCGTGGAGGGCCTTGGCGGCCGCGAGAGCCTGTTCGAAACACTCGGCAGGCAGAGCCTTCTCGATCGCCACCAGAACGTGGGCGACCGCCCGGGCGAGGTCGGCTCCGGTCGGCCTCGCCGCGGCAAGGCGGCGCGCCGCACGTCGGATGTGCGAGATGTCGGGGTTGCGGCGCGCCTCCGCGGCGAGCGCGTACGCGGCAGCGATCCCGATGGCGGGTGCCCCACGAACCGCGAGCACGCGAATAGCACGGGCGCCGGCAGCCGCTCCAGCGATGGACATCCAGCGTTCGCGGTGCGGCAACTCGCGCTGGTCGAGCAGCTCGAGGCCGTCCCGCCAGCGCAGCGCCGACACGGTCGTGGTCGGACCGGCCATGGCACGCGATGGTACCTCATGGCGTTGGCGCCGCCGGGCAGGCCTCGCTATACTTCCACGATCGACAAGGGAGGATGTATGCCTCTTCGCGTTGGAATCAACGGTTTCGGTCGGATCGGACGCCTGATTCTCCGGCAGGCTCGGCACGACAAGGGCCTCGAGTTCGTCGCCGTGAACGACATCACCGACGCCCCGACCCTCGCGCACCTGCTCAAGTACGACTCGGTCCACGGCAGGCTCGACGCCAAGGTCGAGGTCACCGCCGACGGCTTCACCGTCGACGGCAGGACGATCAAGGTGCTCGCGGAGAAGGAACCCTCGCACCTTCCTTGGAAGGCTCTGGGTGTCGACCTCGTGGTCGAGGGGACCGGCAAGTTCACGAAGGGCGAGCAGGCCAAGGCGCACCTCGACGCGGGCGCCAAGTGGGTGCTGATCACCGCGCCGGCAAAGGGTGTGGACGCCACGATCGTTTTCGGCGTCAACCACACGATCCTCGACCCCGCTAAGCACAAGATCGTCTCCAACGGCTCATGCACAACCAACTGCCTGGCGCCGGTGGTCAAGGTGCTGCTGGAGAACTTCGGCATCGCCCACGGGCTGCTCACGACCGTGCACGCCTACACCAACGACCAGAAGATCCTCGACCTGCCGCACAAGGACTTGCGCCGCGCCCGCGCCGCCGGTCTCTCGATGATCCCCACCTCGACCGGCGCAGCCAAGGCAATGACCGAGGTGTACCCGCAGCTCAAGGGAAAGCTCGACGGGCTCGCTGTGCGCGTCCCGACCGCCGATGTGTCGCTGGTGGACTTCACGTTTACCGCTGAGAAACCGCTTTCGGTCGATGCGCTCAACCAGGCGTTCCGTGCCGCCGCGGCCGGCCCGCTCAAGGGGATTCTCGCGGTAAGCGAGGAGCCGCTTGTGTCGATCGACTTTCGCGGCACGACCGAATCATCGATTGTGGATGCGCTGTCCACCCTGGTGATCGGCGAGAAGACGGGTAAGGTGTTCTCCTGGTACGACAACGAGTACGCCTACGCGGCTCGCTGCGTGGACGTTGCCAAGCTGTTCGCCAAATAGGGAGGACGCCATGGCCCTGCGCTTGATGGATACCCTCAAGGTCGAGGGGCGGAGGGTGCTGCTCCGCCTCGACCTCAACGTCCCGCTCAAAGACGGAAAGGTCGGAGACGAAACCCGTATTCGCGAGGCGGCGCCCACAGTGCGAGCCCTCGCCGAACGCGGCGCAGTCGTGATCGCCTGCTCGCACCTAGGTCGCGCCAAGGGGAAGCCCGACCCCGCGCTCTCCCTGGCCCCGGTGGCGCCGATCCTGGCGCGATTGGCTGGGCGACCCGTCCGGTTCGTCCCCGACACGGTGGGGGAGGTCGCCAAGCAGGCGGTCGCCGCGGCGAAGCCCGGTGACGTGCTCCTGCTCGAGAACCTGCGCTTCGAGGCGGGCGAGGAGAAGAACGACCCGGCGTTCTGCGCGCAACTCGCAGCGCTCGCCGACGTGTACGTCAACGACGCGTTCGGTACGGCACACCGTGCGCATGCTTCCACCGCCGGTGTCGCGAAGCTCTTCAAGGAACGTGCCGCCGGTCCTCTGATGGCGCGGGAGATCGCCGCGCTCTCCAAGGTCCGCGACAACCCGGATCGCCCGTTCGTGGCGGTGGTGGGCGGCGCCAAGATCTCGGGCAAGCTCGAGACGCTGACCTCGCTCGCCAAGCGCGCCGATACCGTGGTGCTGGTGGGTGGGATGGCGAACACCTTTCTGCTCGCACAGGGCGTGGCGGTCGGGAAATCCCTGGTCGAGGCGGAGCTTGTCCCGATGGCCAAGGACATCCTCGCGGCGGCGACAGGCCGGGGCGCATCCGTCGTGCTCCCGACCGACGTCGTCGTGGCCACCGGGACGGACGCCCCGGGCCGGACCGTGTCTGTGTCCGGGGTTGGTCCGGACGAGATGATCCTCGACATCGGACCCGAGACCCGGCAACGCATCGCCGGCATCCTGGCCACGGCCAGAACGGTCTTCTGGAACGGCCCCGCCGGGGTGTTCGAGAAGCCGGCGTTTGCCGCCGGGACTCTGGCAATCGCGCAAGCGATGGCCGCGAGCCCGGCGTTCACGGTGGTCGGAGGAGGGGAGAGCGTTGCGGCTGTCCAGCAGGCCGGTGTGGCAGGGAAGCTGTCGCACGTGTCGACCGGCGGCGGCGCATCCCTCGAGTTCCTCGCCGGAGACATGCTTCCCGGCGTGGCGATTCTCGAGGAGGGCGCATGAGCCGGCGCCCGCTGATCGCGGCGAACTGGAAGATGCACGGCACCCTGGAGTCCGTGCAGGCCTACCTCGAAACGCTCGTGCGGCGCGTACCGGTGGCCGGACCGGAGGTCGTGCTCTGTCCGCCCTTTACGCTGCTGCCGGCAGCCGTGATGATCGCGAGCGGGTCGGAGGTCGCGATCGGCGCCCAGAACTGCCACTGGGAAGACAAGGGGGCGTTCACAGGCGAGGTGGCGCCCACGATGCTCGCCGACCTCGGGATCCACTGGGTAATCGTCGGTCACTCCGAGCGCCGTCAGTACTTCGGCGAGAGCGACCAGACTGCAGCCGCCAGGGCACAGGCGGCCCAGCGCGCAGGTCTCGAGGTCATCTTCTGCCTGGGGGAGACCCTGGAGCAGCGAGAGGCGGGCGAGACGATGGCCGTTCTCGAGCGGCAGAGCGCCGTGCTTGCAGGGCTCGACCCGTCGCACCTCGCGATCGCGTACGAACCGGTGTGGGCGATCGGGACCGGTCGAACCGCGACGACGATGCAGGCGCAGGAGGCGCATGCGGCGCTCCGGCGCCGGCTCGCCGGGTTGTTCGGCACCGAAGCTGCGGCGGCGTTGAGAATTCTCTACGGTGGCAGCGTCAAACCGGACAACGCCGCGGTCCAGCTCGCACAACCTGACGTCGACGGCGCTCTCGTCGGCGGAGCAAGCCTTGACCTGGAAGGGTTTTGCGCTATCATCCACGCTGCTCCCGGCGGACGCCGAGGGGCGGAGGAGTGAGCATCTCGTGTATACCCTTCTGGTCGTCCTCTTCATCGTTGTCTGCCTCTTCCTGATCATGGTCGTGCTGCTCCAGCAGGGGAAGGGAGCGGACGTTGCGGCGGCGTTCGGCGGCTCCTCCTCACAGGCCTCGTTCGGACCTCGAGGTACTGCAACGCTCATGCACAAGCTCACGACCGGCTCGTTCGTCCTCTTCGTCGCTCTGTGCATCGGACTGTCGGTGGTGACTGCCCGAAGGGGCCGGTCGGTGACGACGGGCATCAAGGGCAAGGGTGTGGCAACTGCGCCGGCCCCCGCGAAACCGGCCGCACCAGCCAGCGGACAAGCACCGGCCAGTCAGCCACCTGCGCAGGGCTCGTCACAGAGCGCTCCGCAGACGCCGGCACCGCCGAAGAAGTGACCGGTCAGGGGGATCGATGGTACGTGCCGAAGTGGCGGAATTGGTAGACGCGCACGTTTGAGGGGCGTGTGGCGCAAGCCATGCCGGTTCGAGTCCGGCCTTCGGCACCATCTATCTGTTGCGGGGGGGCACTTCGGCCCCCCTTTTCCATCCCCCGCCTCGCGCCCCCCCGAGCCCCCCGCGCTCCGGCTGAGTGAATCGGCCTCCGCTTTTCCTTCTGCGATCGTCTCGACTGGCGTCTGCCTGCCGCGGGAGTGAATCCCGCTCCGCGCCCTGGCGCGCCCCCACTCGCTTCGCGGCCTCAAAAGCCATTCTGGCGGGAGGTCCCGCGTCCACTCCTCCCACCCGACCGGCCGCTCCAGACCCCGATTCCCTCCTCCCGAGATGTGACCAAGATCAGCTCTTCTCCTGGAGAGAGGTCTGTACAATAGGGTGCCGCAGCGTGCAGATCGGGAATCGGATTGCGTCTGCTACGATTTGCGGAGTAAGGGGGTAACCATGACCAAAGCGCTCATCCTCACGGTATGCATCGCACTGACGGCGGGGACGACACTCGCGACGGTGCCGGTCACGGACCAGTACCTGCCCGCTCTGGGACACGCCTTTGGCTCTGCCGTGAATGGCGTTCAGCCGTGGTGGCGCGGCGATGTCTGGATCTTCAACCCGTCGGCCACCCAGTCCGCGACCGTGACCATCTACCTGCTCCTGCGCCAGGCGAATCCAAACCCCACCTCTCAGGTGGTCACTGTGGCGCCCGGCGACACGCTGTACTTGCCCGACGTGATCCTGAACACCTTCGGAAACAACAACCTCTTCGCCGGGTTGCGGTTCGTGTCCCTACCTAATCCGGTGCTCGTCACGGCCGAGAGCTACGATGCCAACGTTACGGTGGTGAACAAGGGACAGGGAACCGCCGGCCAGTTCTTCGCGGGGATCCCAGCCGGTATCGCGCTCGGCGCGGGAGACTCGACCGACATGCCAGGGTTCGATCAGGACGAGACCGGAACCTCCGGGCTGTTCCGTTCCAACCTTGCGGTCGTCGAGACGACCGGCAACCCCGTCGATTACACCGTCTCGGTCTACAACGGCACCGGCACGCTCGTTGGGACGAAGGCCTACAGCCTGGACGTGCGTCAGGTCGGCCAGATCAACACCGTGATCACCGACGTCACGGGCAGCACCGGCACCAATGAACGACTTCACATCTCCGTGACCGGCGGCACCGGCAAGCTCATTGCGGTGGGCTCCCGCATCGACAACCGGACCGGCGACCCTTCGACGATCGACATGATCAGCATCCACAATTGGGGGCTGTTCGAGGGTGTCGTGCTCGACGCGGCGACCGGGACGGCGGTGGATGGAGGCATCCAGCTCCAGATCAGCGACCAGGTGCTCATCAACTACGACGCCCTGGGCGACCTCTGCACCGCCAGTTCCAACGGTTCCTCCACCGGCGATGTGTCGCCTGACGGCGGCATCAGCAACGTGCCGATCGCCGGGGACGGCACGTTCGCCTTTAGCGTGACCATTCCGTATGCGGACCCGACGACGGGCACGACCATCTTCACGACCACGTGGACCCTCAACGGGACGCGGGCCACAGACGGCATCTGGAGCGGGACGCTGGCCAGCAACACGACCGGCGGCTCCGGGGCGAATGCAGGCTGCAATGGCGTCTCCACACAGAACTGGCGCGCGGCGTGGACCGCCGGTTCGTAGGCGCACCACGGGGGACCGGCGCCGCGGAAGGCCCCCAGAGATGATTTTGACGCGCCCGCCGAGTGGGAGACCCCCGGCGGGCGCGTTCGCACCACCCAGAAGTCCGGCTGCAGGAGGGAGGCACCTTGAAACAGGCACTCGTGACACTGTTCTGTCTGCTCCTCGCAGGGAGCAGCGTGGCCGTCATGCCCGGGACCGATCTGTTCGTTCCGGCGGTGGCCCACGCCCAGGGATTCGGTGGGGCCCAGTGGCGCGCCGACCTCTGGATCCTCAACCCCTCGACGTCCCAGACCGCGACGGTGACCGTCTACCTGCTCCTCCGTCAGCCCAATCCCACCCCCACCTTCCAACAGTCCACCATCGGCCCCGGTGAGACCAGCTACTTCAAGGACGTCGTCGGGAGCGGCCTCTTCCAACAGAGCGATGCTTCCGGCGGTCTCCGGATTACCTCGACCATCCCCGTCGTGGCGACCGCCGAGAGCTACGACGCCAACATCACGACCTCCAAAGGGACCGGGTCGTCCGGTCAGTTCTTCGGCGGCGTTCCCGCTGCCCTCGCGGTCGGCAACGGCGACGCAACCGACCTGATCGGCCTCGACCAGGACGCCTCCGCCGACACCGGCAACTTCCGGTCGAACCTGGCGCTCGTCGAGACCACCGGAGGCGGCAACACCGTCAGTTTCGTGCTCGATCGACTCAACGGCGACGGCACGCTCGTCGGAAGCTGGGCCTGCGACGGGACCAACAGCGCCTGTGCCCCGCTCGGACCCTGGGAGGTCCGGCAGCTCAACCTCGTGCTCTCCGATTTCGTGCCTCCGACAGGTGCCAACCAGCGCATCAGGATCCGCGTGACCGGTGGAACCGGCCGACTCATCGCAGCGGCTTCCCGCATCGACAACGTCACCGGCGACCCCTCCACGATCGAGATGTCCGGCGGCGGCCGCGTTGGGACGTACGTGTGCAAGCTCGCAAGGAGCGATTACGAGACCCCGCTCACGCTGACGGTGGACCAGGGCGCGGTAACGGCGCTCGACGCCACGATCCTGTTCACCGATGTGGACGTGTCCTCGTGCGCCGGCCAGGTGCTGCGGCTCTCGGGCCCGCTCCAGCAGCCAGCCTATTACGACGACGACGGTGGGTTCGGCTTCGTCGTCAGCAACCCAAATGTCGGGGGCGCCGGCGTCACGCTTTCGGTTTCCGGCACGATTTCGGTCACCGGCCTCGTCAGCGGCAACGCTTCCGTCACGATCAGCGGCGTCGCCGGCTGCAACGGGACCAAGGGTTGGCCGTTCACCGGCGCGAAGCTTCAGTAGCCCCACCCGAAGCGCACAATCGAGATGGGGGGCGGCGGTAGGTGACCGCCGCTCCCCTCCCACACCGCCGGACATGCGGGTCCGTATCCGGCGGTTCGGAAGGTTGAGGNNGAGGTCACGTGTGCCACGTGCCCGAGCGCGCGTCTCCGTTCGCCGCCGTCAAGGGTTCCCCGCTCCGTCCTGCGCCCCAGGCTTCACCCGGTCGCCCAAACGGCAGCTCCAGTTGCCCGGACTTCTGGGGCCTTCCCCCACCGGGACTCACGGTCGCCTCGCTCTCCCTTCCGTCTGGCCCTTCTCCCGCCTCCGGCGGGATACGACGGCCTCTGCTGACTTCTCGCTCCGCTCTCGGCGTCGCCCTTTCAGGCGTAAGGCGGGATCTCCCCAGGTAAGACCATCGACTTTCAGCGCACGACCGCCGGATCTACTCCGCCTCCCCTCGGTCGCTGGAGCTTCGCGGTCATTCGCCCGCTCGCCCCAGAAGGCGCCGCCTCCTGTCCGGTTCCTGTTCGTCGGCCCGCTCCTCTCGCTCCACGCTTCCTCCAGACACCCCTTCGCAGGAATGCCCTGGCGCTTCGCTCAGGTCGCTGCGACCTCCTCCCTCCGAGACTTGCACCCGGTAGCCATTGCCCATGCTGGGCGCACGAATAAGGGGCGGCACCCGGGCCGCCCCTTTTCGCCCAGTATCAAGCCGGCTACTTCGTCTTCACCGGGTCAGGGGGGCGGGACGGCAGCTTCGTCCGGTGATTCGCCATCGCCTTCATCACTTCGGCAACGGCGCGCTCGAGCTGCGGGTCGCGCCCCGCGATCGTCGATTTCGGATCGTTCTCGACCACGATGTCGGGGTCGACGCCATGGCCCTCGATGACCCACTGACCATCAGTCGAAGCGGTCCCTCCTTCCGGCACAAAGACCCTGCCGCCATCGATGGTCGGCCCATGGTCGTCGATTCCCACAACACCGCCCCACGAGCGCTTGCCGATCAGGGGCCCCAAACCGGCCTGGCGAAACATGTACGGGAAGATGTCTCCGTCCGAGGCGGAGGTCTCGTTGAGCAGGCACGCCATCGGTCCGACGAACGTAGCCGGCGGGTAGGTCTCCGTATCCTCGCTTGTCCGGTTGAACCCGGTTCCGAGGAGGGTGCGCCGCAGCCGATCGATGAGCATCGCAGAGACGTTGCCCCCGCCGTTCGCGCGGTCGTCGATTATCAGTCCTTCCTTGCGGAGTTGGGGGTAGTACCACTTCATGAACTCGCGGATGCCGTCTTCTGCCATGTCAGGGATGTGCAGGTAGCCGATTCGCCCGCCGGACAGCTTGTCGACCCGCTCCCGGTTGCGTGCCACCCACGCAAAGTAGTGCAGATCGACCTCGCTGGTGATCGGCCGAAACGAAACGACCCGCGCATCCTTCGGCTCGGGCTTCGCGTTGACCGTGAGCTGCACCGGGCGGTCGGCCTTGTTGCGGAGGAGGTGGTATGGGTTGTCGTTAGCCGACAGCTCGACTCCGTCGATGGCAAGGACGTAGTCCCCCTCGTTCACATTTACTCCGATCTCCGTCAGGGGCGACCGGTAGCGCTCCTCCTCGTTCTGCCCGCGTAAGATCTCGGCGATCCGGTAGCGCCCGGAGCGCGAGTCGAGCTCGAAGCGGGCGCCCGGCAGCGCCACCTTGGGCCGCGGCGGGATCTCGAAATCCCCGCCTTCGATGTAGGCGTGGCCGATGTTCAGCTCGGCGACCATCTCACCCAGCACGTAGTTGAGGTCGGACCGATGGGCCACGAAGGGCAGCAGCGCCCGATAGCGGTCGCCGAGCGCCTTCCAATCGTATCCGTGCATGTTGGTGACGTAGAAGAAGTCGCGATAGCGCCGCCACACCTCGTCGAAGATCTCCGCCCACTCCTCCGCCGGGACGCGGTCCACGAAGAGGTCCTTGGTCGAAACAGGTTTGTGGCTTTCCTTGCTCTCCTTGGCCTTCGGGTTGACGTCCACGAGCGTATAGGTCCCATCCTTCTTCACCAGGACCTTGCTGCCGTCGTCCGAGATCGCGAAGTCGTCCGCTTCATCCACGAGCGTGGTGAGCTTCCGCTCCTTCAATGAGAAGACCTGCAACGAAGGAGCCGGCTCCGGATCCCGCCCGTAGTACGGTGCTCCGTTGCGGAGGAAGACGAGGTACTCCCGGGTTGCGACGAGACCGGCGTAGTTGTCCGAGTCCACCGGGACCCGTGCCACCCGCCCCGCGAAACCGTCGAAGTCGATGCGTACCGGCTTGGGGGCGACCGGTTCTTTCGCCTTCTCGCCTTCCCCCTGCTTGGCCGCTTCGGGTTTGCCAGCATCCGCTTTCTCCAGCTTTACCTCGTCGGACTCCGGCAGGAACGGGTTCGCAACGTCCTTCCGAAGAGCCAGGACGAAAATCCCGGTCGTGCGGTTCGTGGCAAAGCTCCATTCCACCGTTGACAGCTGCGGCGCGAACTCTCGGTCCGAAAGGAAGTAGAGGTAGCTCCCATCGGGATCCCACACCGGGTGCACCGCGTTGAACATTTCGTCGGTAACGGTGTGGACGGTCCTGTCGGCGACCGACCAGATGGTGATGGACCGGTAGCCGTTCGTGTTGTTCAGCGAAAAAGCGAGGAACGAACCGTCGGGTGACCACGCGTAGTCGCGCACGGAGCCTCGCCTGTCCTTGGCAATCTCCGCAAGCTTCCCGTCCGCCACGGTCACTGCCCAGAGCCGGCCGTCCTTGTCGGAGAACGCCAAGCGCTTTCCGTCGGGCGACCACTCGGGCGCGTACCGCATCGCGCTGCCTCCCCTGGTGAGTTGCCGCGGCTGACCGGATCCGTCCTGGGCGATAATCCAGACCTCCTCCTCGCCCGAGCGATCCGAGATGAACGCGATCTCGCTCCCGTCCGGGGACCAGCGCGCCCACTTGTCGTGGTACCTGGAGGAATTCGTCAAGTTGCGCGTCGGACCCTTCTCGATCGGCACCGTGAACACGTCGCCCCTTGCCACGAACAAGGCGCGCTCGCCCTTCGGAGCCAGCGAGAAGTCCTCGATGAATTTCTCCGCCGAAACGCGCGAGGGGCGCATCGCGACGCCGTCGTTCGGCACCAAGATCGAGATCGCATTGTCCGCCCCGGCAAGGGTGTCCAGCACGTGAAGCTCACCGCCCAACTCGTACACGATCTTGCCCGCGCGGTCAGCCGACGGCCACCGCACGTCGTAGGTCGTCGAGTGCGTGACCTGCGTCGTCGCCTTGCTGGCGACGTCGTAGCGGTAGAGGTTCAGCGTGCCATCGCGGTCCGAGGCGAAGTAGACGGCGCCCCCGATCCACATCGGGTCGCGGTCGGTGCGCGGGTTGTCCGTGAAGTTGAAGCTCTCGTGGGTCGCGAGGTCGAAGATCCAGAGGTCTTGGGCCCAGCCGCCCTGGTAGCGCTTCCAGGTGCGAAAATCCCGGAAGAGCGGAGAGTAGGCCACCTTCGTCCCATCCGGGGAAAACGTTCCGGCGCCGGACTGCGGCATGGGCAGCGGCACGGGCAGTCCACCATCGAGGCTCACGGTGTACAGCCGCGACTCGCCAAGGTCCCACGCGTCTCGCAGCGACCGGAAGAGCACGGCTTTGCCGTCGACGGTCCAGCCGTAGACCTGGTTGTCGTACCCCCACCGCGGCGTCAGCGGGCCACGTGCCGGATACCAGGTGAGCTGCCTCGGCACACCGCCGGATGACGGGATCACGTAGACCTGCTCGTCGCCGTCGTACTGGCCCGTGAAGGCGATCCACTTCCCGTCCGGCGAGAATTTGGGGAAGAGCTCGAGCCCCGGGTGGGCGGTGAGCCTGGCTGCCGTTCCGCCTGCCGCAGGCGCCACCCACAGGTCCCCGGCGTAGCAGAACGCGATCTTGTCACCCCAGACGTCGGGGAAGCGCAGCAGCTTCGTCTGTGCGGTAGCGTTTAAGGCACCGGCAATGAAGACTCCGGCAAGGACCGCCAGACGCACTGCCATCCGATCGATACGCATGATTCCTCCCTTGTGGCGTTTCACTTTGCCCGAAGGCTCTGCGATCGATGCATGCCGCCCCTCATGGCAACGGTAGCACCGTGCGCGCGATCGCCCAGAAGTGGGCAGCCGAACCCGCCATCACGAACAGGTGAAAGATCTCATGGAAGCCGAACACTCCGGGCGCAGGGTTGGGGCGTTTCACGCCGTAGATCACCGCGCCCACGGTGTAGAGCAGGCCGCCGACCACGAACCACACGAGGCCACCAGGCGGAAGCCTGTGCAGCAGCGGCCAAATCGCGATGATCACCAGCCAGCTGAGGCCGAGGTAGAGGCTCACCGAGAGCCAGCGCGGCGCGTCGATGGCGAAGATCGCGAGGAACATCCCGGCGAGCGCGAGCGCCCACACAGCGCCGAACAGCGACCACCCCCACGGACCGCGCAGCGGCACCAGGCAGATCGGGGTATAGGTGCCGGCGATGAGCAGGAAGATCGCGATGTGATCGATCTGTCGCAGCACCCGTTGGGCGTGTCCGGAAACAGGCAGCAGGTGGTACAACGAGCTCGCGATGTAGAGCAGCGTCAGCGACACGCCGTAGACGATGAACGCCCCGAGGTGCCACCACTTCCGGTAGACCGCCGCCAGCGTGATGAGCACCGTTGCACCGATGACCGCAGCCACGGCGAAGCCGAGGTGCGTGAAGCCCGACACGGGCTCCCGCAGCCGCATTGGAGGCGTTTTGGGGGTGGGCAGTGGTTCGCGCGCCGGCACGATTCGGTATTTTACGACGTTCGCAGTCGGAGGCGTGCGAGAATCCGACCGTGAGCCTGGCCGGGCACGCCTGGACTGTGGTTCCACACCTGCTCTCCAACTGGAGCCGCGTCTCGGATGACGGAGCGAGACCCTGGACGACGGAGGTCGAAGACCCTCGCGTCGGTCGGGTGCGCCTCAGCGGCCGGCTCTTTGAGCCTCCCGGAGCCCAGGCGCTCCTCATCGCCGTTCACGGTCTCGGCGGCTCGGCAGCAAGTTCGTACATGCTGAAAGCCTCTCGCGCCGCTCATTCGGCCGGCCTTGCCACCCTTCGTCTGTCGCTCAGGGGCGCCGACGGCAGCGGCGAAGACGTCTACAACGCGGCTCTCATCGACGACCTGCGGGCGGCCTTGGCGAGTCCGGAGGCGGTGCCGTACGGCACGGTGTTCGTGCTCGGATTCTCGCTCGGAGGCCACCTCGCGCTCCGCTTCGCGACCGAGCAGCCGGATCCGCGCCTGCGTGCAGTCGCCGCGGTGTGCGCGCCGCTCGACCTCGCGTCATCCCAGGCAACCATCGACGCTCCGGGTCGGCCCCTTTACCGACGTTACCTCCTCGCCCGGCTTCGGCGCTCCGCGGCGCCCGTCGCCACCCGAGGCCGTCTCCCGGTGTCGATGCGGGAGCTTCGCCAGGTTCGCACGATCCGCGAGTGGGACCGACTCGTCGTGGTGCCGCGCTTCGGCTTCGCGAGCACCGAGGACTACTACGCGCGGTCGAGCGTCGCCCCGCACCTCGGGCGCCTCGCCGTCCCGGCCCTGCTGGTGGTCGCCAGAAACGACCCGATGGTTCCGGCAGCGACGCTCCGCCCGTGGCTGAAAACGGCTCCGCGCATCGATGTGCGCTGGGTCGCGCGCGGCGGACACCTCGGTTTCCCGCGCTCGCTCGACCTCGGCGAGCGGGGGCCGCGCGGGATCGACGGCCAGGTCGTCGCGTGGCTGCAGTGTCACGGATAGCAAGCTCCTATACTCGGCGGAACGGAGGGGCCATGCGCGTCCTCGTCTTCGGTCTGCTGCTTTCTCTGGCCGGTCTTCTCGTTGCCACCGCCGGTATCGCCGGAGGGCCGCCGCCAGTCGGATCGAGGGTGATCTCGGAGGCCGCCGTCGATGGCGCGGTCGCCCGCCTGGTCGCCATCCACGGCCCGTCGCAGACGGAGCGGATCCGTCGCGGCGTGACCCAGGTCGCTCAACGCTGGTGGGAAGAGGACGGCGACGAGGCGGCCTTCGCAGCGTTTTGCGAGACGAGCTTCATCGCCGAGCCCTCCGCCCTTGCCGCGACGTTCGCGCGCCTCGAGCGGGTTCTCGAGCAGATCGACGGTCACCTCCACGAGGTTCGCCGCGAGCTCCTCACTCCGAGCGACCTTGACACCGGTCCCGTCACCGCGGCGGACCGGCTCTTCGCCGACTTCGACCTCTCGGTCCACACGGATGACGACCTCTTCAAAACCAAGGTCGCGTTCCTCGCGCTGCTGAACTTCCCTGTCCACACACTCGGCGACCGTCTCGTCCAGGGTGGGGCGTGGAGTCGAGAGACGTGGGCCCGGTCCAGGATGATGGACCGTTTCGCCGAGCGCGCGCCGGCGGCCGTGTTGCAGACGATCACCGAGGCGCTGGCGCGGGCGGACCGGTACATCGCGGAGTACAACATCCGGCTCGATCGCCTGGTCACGCCCGACGGACAGCGGCCGTTCCCCGAAGGCCTGCGCGTGATCTCGCACTGGGGTCTGCGCGACGAGCTCGCTTCCCACTACGGCGAGCCCGACGGCCAGGTCAAGCAGCGCATGATCCGGCGAGTGATGGAGCGAATCGTCCGCCAGGAAATCCCGGTGGTCGTGATCGACAACCCCGAAGTACTCTGGTGCCCCGAGACGAACGAGGTGCGACCCCTCCAGGGTGCGGTTGTTCCCAAGGGAGCGATGTGGTCCGAGCGCGAGCCCGACCGCCGCTACGTCGTCTGGCTCGACAACTTCCACGCCGCTCGCGCCCTGGACGCATACACACCTACGGCTCCCTCGGCTATCACGCGGTCGTTCGAGACCGAGCGCCAGATCCCCGAGAAGGAAGCCGAAGCGCTCCTCGTCTCGGTTCTGGGCTCGCAGGAGGTCAAGGACCTCGCGGCGTTGATCTCGAGGCGCCTCGGGCGACCGCTCGAGCCGTTCGACATCTGGTACTCGGGATTCAAGCCGCGTGCCGCCCGTCCCGAGGCCGAGCTCGATCGCATCGTGAGCGCGCGGTATCCGACCGTCGCCTCGTTCCAACAGGACCTGCCCGGCATCCTCGGCCGGCTCGGCTTCGCTCCGGACAAGGCGCGGTGGCTCGCCGATCGGATCGTCGTCGATCCGTCCCGTGGGGCCGGTCACGCCATGGGCGCGGTGCGGCGCGAGGACAAGGCCCATCTGCGCACTCGCATACCCGCGACCGGGATGGACTACAAGGGGTACAACATCGCGATCCACGAGTTCGGCCACGACGTCGAGCAGACGTTCTCCCTCGGCGGGATCGACCACTGGTTCCTGAACGGGGTGCCGAACAGTGCGTTCACAGAGGCGCTGGCGATGATCTTCCAAGACAGGGATCTCGAGGTGCTCGGGGTCGCTGCGCCCGCCGACTCTCGCGACACCGAGGCGCTCGGCGCGCTGTGGGCGACGTACGAGATCGCCGGCGTCGCGCTTGTGGATGCCAGGGCGTGGCACTGGCTGTACGACAACCCTGATGCGACGCCGCCCCAACTGCGCGAGGCCGTCCTCGGGGCCGCCCGAGAGGTTTGGAACCGGTATTACGCGCCGGTGTTCGGCATAAAGGACATCGAGATTTTGGCGATCTACTCGCACATGGTCTCGTACCCCCTCTACCTCGCCGATTACCCGCTCGGTCACATCATCGCGTTCCAGCTCGGCGAGAAGCTGCGAGGACCGGCGTTCGGCGTCGAGTTCGAACGCGTCGCCCGCCAGGGCCGTCTCACGCCGGACGCATGGATGAAGGGCGCCGTCGGGGAACCGATCTCGACCCGGCCGCTGCTCGCCGCGACGCGTCACGCGCTCGCCGTCGCCCGCTGAACACCGGGGAAGCGCTGCACTCACTCGGTGTGCCAACGAGCCGATAGCACGGTTCGAAACGCGTTTGTCGCCGGGTCGAGGATCGCGAGTCGCCCGTCCGGATCGACGAACGCCCGCGATGCCAGACTCCCGGGCGACGGGGCGACGACGGCTTCCCACCACGGCCACCGTCTCAGCGGCCGATACCGCCTCCCGAGCGGAGTCACCGTTCCTTTTTCGACATCGACGACCACGGTTCGCTGCCCTGAACTTGAGTAGTCGTTGGCCTGCGCTCGCATCGTGACCACGAGTGTCGCGGGCGTGGGCTGCGCTGCGAGCACGACGGCCTGAGCTGTCCCGAGTTCGATCGTCCGTTCGGGCCGCCCGGCCTCGGAGAAGAGGGTCAGACGAACGCCGGATTCCAGGGCCTCCCCGACGGCAACAGCGCCGTTCGAGAGGATCGCCGCTTTGCACGCCGAGAACTCGGAGCACGCCGCGAGGGTCGCGATCCGCGCCCCGCTCCGCGCGTCGCACATGATGATCGTGGTTGCGCTCGGCGGCCCCACCGTTGTCACGATGTGCCCCAGGCGCGCATCGAACCCCATCGACCAGAACCCTTCGACGTCGACGACACACCCGGTCGCTGTCAGCGTGCGACGGCTGACGTCGAGCTCAAAGAGCCGCAGGTCTGCCTCGTGGGCGTCCATCCGTGCGGGCGGCTTCCACGCTGCAAGACAGAGCCTGTCCGACCCGCGCCACAGCAACCTTATCGATCCGAGATCCTCCGGGAGCCGCACCGACGCGAGCAGCCGCCCCGTGAGGAGCTCGAGAACCGAGATCGTCTTCTCGGTGCGGAGTGCGAGCCGATGTCCATCGGGCGACAGGCCCATCAACCCCAAACTGTCCTGTGAGAAGGTGATGGGTGTCGTGACCGGTGCCGAGTTCGGGTCCGTGAGGTCGAGGGTAATGACCTCTCGGGTCGTTTGCGTGAAGCTCGCCGGCGGGGACAGCCAGACGGCGCGCGTGCCGTCGGCAGAGAAGAAACCGTCAAGCCACCACCTTCCAGCAGCTCCCAGCCTCACCGCTCTGCCCGACGCCGTGTCGACCAGGAACGACGGTTCGTAGTCGCCGCGGCCCTGCGCCCGTCCCGTCACGAAGGCCCACTCTCCTTTCGGAGCACAGGTCGCGCTGTCGAGAGTAGTGAGCTCCGAGAGGCTCACTGCCTGCACCCAGTGCGAGTATCCGAACAGGAGCAGCGCCGCGACACCGAGGATTCCCCAGAGCGTTACCGACAGCACCCGGTGGCCCCGCCGGATGTCGGTCCGGCCCAAGCTCACCTGGACGAAGCCCCCAGCCAGAGGCGCGACCAGCAGGCACACGGCGACCGTGACGGCTGCGCACGTCAGGGCGTCGAGGGCATAGGCGATTACGAGAGACCGGAGCACCAGCGCGATGGTGGTCGCCACGCCGACCGCCAGGACGGCGTCCAGCGCGAGCAGCCATGGCACGTGCGACCGCACCATGAGCGTGAAAGCGTGGGCGAACAGAGCAACTACGAGGATTGCACCCGCTGCACCTCCCAAGGTCGCCGCGGCGCCACCGAATGGAAACACGGACCCGAGCAGGGGAACACCGCGCGATACGGCGGCGGTCGGCAGCAGCACGACCAGACCCGAGGCCACGGCCAGCAGCCAGCATGCGAGCAACTTTCCGCCCCAGATCGCACCGGCGGACAGCGGGCGGGAGAAGAAGAATCCGTGCCGCCGTTCCACCAGCTCGCGATTGATCATGCCGGAGCCGACAACGATTGCGAGGCCGAACGCGAACACCGCAGCGAAGATGACGGCCGCCAGCTCCCGGGCATCGCGCGCGTCGTGCCTGCCGAGCGAGGAGAACAGGGGAACCAGGAGGGCCACGAGACCCGCGACCATCGCCGCGATGAGCACTGTCCACCTCTCGTTCAGCTCCCGCGCCGCAACCGCCAGGATGCCGCCCATTACCACACCTCCCCTTGGCCCGTGTTCACCGCGATGAAGATCTCCTCGAGGGACATGCCGGAAACCTCGGCCCCGACAACGTCGGCTCGCGCGGTCAACCGCCCGAACGCGCCCTCGTCGAACCGTGAGAGCACGGTCTCCAGCCCCCAGCTACCGCGGACGAGGCCGAGCGAGCCGAGCGACGCCAGCTCGCGGTCGAGCGCGGGGTCGGGGTCGGCCGTCGTTGTCCCGAACCGAAGTCGACGGAAACGGCTCTTGAGCGTCTCGAGCTCCTCGTCGAGTGTCAGGCGGCCGTCGGTCAGGACCCCGACTCGGTCGGCGATCGTCTCCACGCCAGCGAGGTCGTGCGTCGTGAGGAACACCGTCGTGCCGCGGTCGGCGAGCTCACCCACCAGCTCCTCGTAGAGTTCCTTGCGCGCCACCACGTCCAGCCCGAGCGTGGGGTCGTCGAGGACCAGGAGATCAGGACGCGGCGCGAGCGCGAGCGCGAGGCCGAGTTGCCCCTTCTGGCCCTTGGACAGCCGGCCGGCCGGCACGGCCGTCGGGACGCCGAACTTCTCGAGGCGCCTGCCAACGCCGGCCCGGTCGAAAGTCGGGTAGAGCCGGGCGCAGAAGGCGACCGCTTCGGCCGCCGTCATCTCCGGCGGCACGTCGGGCTCCTCGGGGACGACGCCGACGCGCGCCATAGCCGATCGGCGGGACTTCCAGGCATCCTCGCCGAAGAGCGTCGCCCGGCCGGCTGAAGGCCTCTGTTGTCCGAGCAGACATCGAACGATGGAGGACTTGCCGGCACCGTTCCGGCCCAAAAGCGCGTAGACGCACCCACGTTCGACGGCAAGAGTCACGGAGTCCACAGCAACCGTCAGGCCGTAGCGCACGCTCATGTCGTCGATCCCGGCCGCAGGCTCTTCTCTCCGTGCCTCGCTCATCGTCCGGCCCCCTTCTTGTTACCACCCTCGAAACCGTGCCACACAACCTCGAGTTCTTCAGTCGCACGCTCTTTGGTCGCCCCGATCGATACGGCGAGGGTCGCGTACCGGGTAGCACCTTCACGCAAGACCCGGCGGCGCTCGGTCTCGGGCAGTCGGGGCGGTGCATCGGCGACGTAAGTCCCCTCGCCGCGATGGACCACGAGGACGCCCGTGTCGGTCAGTCGCTGGTAGGCCTTGGCGACGGTGGCCGGGTTGACGCGCAGTTCCTTCGCGAGCTCCCGGACGGACGGCACGACGCTTCCCGGTGTCAGCGCACCGGACGAGGCCAGCCGTCGCACCCCTTCCTCGATCTGCCGCCAGATCGGGGCGGGATCGGCGGGATCGATCACGACCGTACGGGCCATCGTTCTTCCTTTCGCCTCACAACCAACCTCGATCACTGTATCACTGATCTACTACAGTAAACCTGCGATCGGACCGTGTCAAGAGGGCGGCATAGCGCGATGCGTGGCGAGAGCGACGCACGCAAGGTCGTGCTAGCATCCGACGATGAGACTCGGTCGTCGCGGCATCATCGCGGCGTCGTGCGTTGGACGCGCCGTTCCCGGCTCGGTAGGGAGGTCCCCGGCGGTCTCCCACCCGGGCGGCGTCACGCCATCGAGAGGGGCCATCAAGACGCGGACCGTGACACCATGAGAGAACCCGAACGGTCCGGGGATCTGCCCCCCAATGCCACGGAGGGAGCGGAGAATCGGAGCGCAGGCGGTGGGACGGAGAGCGATGCCGGAGCACACCTTCGCGCTTCGACCGGCCCGACCCGGCGCATCATCGCGATCGGAGGCGGCAAGGGAGGCATCGGCAAGAGCCTCGTCGCGGTCACCCTCGCGATTGAGTTGGTCCGGCGTGGCATGCGGGTGGTGCTCGTAGACTGCGATCTGGGCGGCGCCAACCTGCACAGCCTCCTCGGCATGGAGTACCCGAAGGGAACGCTTTCCGACTTCGTGCTCCGCAGAGTGGGCTCTCTCGCCGAACTGGTGGTTCCGACGCCGGTGGCAGGCCTCGGTTTGATCTCCGGAGCGCGCAACGCGATCCAGGTCGCCAACCCAATGTACCAGCAGAAGATGCGCCTGATGAGAGCGCTGCAGCATATCGACGCCGACGTGGCGGTTCTCGACCTCGGCGCCGGCACGCACTACAACGTCGTGGACTTCTTCCTCCTCGCCGATCACGGCGTCCTCGTGGTCGTACCTGAACCGACATCGGTCGAGAACGCGTACCGATTCCTCAAGGCCGCGTTCCTCCGCCGGGTCAAAGCGATGGATGCCGGACTCGGCATTCGCGAGATCCTGCAGGAGGTCGTACGTCCCGGTGGCCAGCGCCCGTTGGTCCCGGCCGAGATGGTCCTGGCGGTCGCGGAGCGGGACCCCGCCGCCGGAGCCGCGCTCGAGCGCGAGATGGCCACGTTTAGGCCGCTGCTAATCGTCAACCAGGTACGGGAACCTGCCGATCTGACCCTCGGCGACGGGATGTGCGACGCTGCCAGGAGGCTCTTCGGATTGGACCTGATCTACCTCGGCCATCTTCGTCACCATGAGCTGGTGTGGCGCGCGGTTCGTGCCCGGGAGCCCTCCTACTACGAGAGGCCCGGCACACCGTTCGCCCTCGAGCTCTCCGCCGTCGCGGGCAGGCTGCTCGAACTGCCGACGGCGGGGGGGATCCGCCCGTGAAGCCCTTCGACCAGCTCGATCCGTGGGAGATGCTCGGCCTGGCGCCCGGTGCGACAGCCGACGAGATCCGGCGCGCCTACGAGCTGCTCTCATCCCGGCTCGCACCCGGTTCGCTGCCTCTCTACTCGATCGCCGACAGGGAGGAACAGCTCGACGTTCAGCAGCGGATCCGGGCAGCCTACGTTGCGCTGCTCTCTGGCCTCGGCCCCGAGGGAAACCGACTGGATGTCCAGGTTCCAACGACGCTGCCGACGTCGAGCGCGAATGAAGTAGTCGCGCCTGCTTCCGCCCCGCCTACCGATGGGGCCACTGCCACGCAGCAGTCAACTGCCGCTCCCGAGACCGAGTTCAATGGCGATGTTTTGCGCCGATTTCGGGAAACCAGAGGCCTAACGCTTGAGACTCTCAGTCACCACACGCGGATCAGGCGCCACCTCCTCGAATTGCTCGAGGCCGAGAGGTTCGACGAGCTGCCCGAGCGTGTGTTCGTACGCGGTTTCGTGCTCGCCGTCGCACGAGAGCTCGGGATCGATCCCGAGCGAGTCTGGGCCGACTATGGAAAACGGTGGGAGGCCTGGGCCGCGGCGAGGTGTTAGCTCGTTTTCCTCCTCGCGCATACTGGGTTGACTTGAGCTGACTCTGGGATTATAATATCGCTGTATGGTGATTGAGTTATGATGGGAGGAATTGAACTGCCCCCAACAGACCTCTCCGACCGCAGCCTGAACAGGAGGAGCGATGTCAGTCAAAGAATTGACCACTAATAACTTCAACGAGACGATAGAGGGCGGCGCGATCGTGCTCATCGACTTCTGGGCGTCCTGGTGCGGTCCCTGCCGCGCCTTCAAACCGATCTTCGAAGCGGCAGCAGAGGCGCACGCCGAGTTGACGTTCGCCTCCTGCGACACCGAAGCGCAGCAGGAGCTGGCCGCGACCTTCGGCATCCGCTCGATCCCGACCCTGGCCATTTTCCGCGAGAAGGTTCTGGTTTTCGCCCAGCCCGGCATGCTTCCGGCAGAAGCGCTCGAAGACCTCATCGGCCAGGTCAAGACGCTCGACATGGCCACTGTCCACGCGGAAGTTGTCAAACAGCAGACGGCGGGCGCCACGATCTAGGAGCCTGTCGAAAGGCCGCTCTCCGTTCCCGAGTTGACGGCATCTTCTCGACGACTGTACCGTTTCCCCTATCGGGGGATGGGGACATCATGGCAGACGTCCAGCGTCGTCGCAGCGTCGGGGTGAAGGTCGGACAGGTTCAGATCGGGGGCGGGGCACCGGTGGTGGTGCAGTCGATGACGTCCACCGACACTGCGGACGTCGAAGCGACCTCGAAGCAGGCGCTTGAACTGGCCAAGGCCGGCTCGGAACTCGTACGCGTCACTGTCAACCTCCCTGAGGCGGCGGCGGCGGTCCCCGAGATCCGCAGGGCGCTCGACGCCGCAGGGTGCGACGTACCCCTCATCGGCGATTTCCACTACAACGGTCACATTCTGCTGACCCAGTACCCCGAATGTGCCAGAGCCCTCTCGAAGTACCGAATCAACCCGGGAAACGTCGGCCACGGAAAGAAGCGAGACGAGCAGTTCGCCACCATCTGCCGAGTGGCGGCGGAGAACGGCAAGCCCATCCGAATCGGTGTCAACGCAGGCTCGCTCAACCAGGAGCTGGTGACGGCGAAGATGGCCGAGAACACCGACCGCAGCCTCGGCGCAACGTCTGACGCGATCATCAACGAGTGCATGGTGCTCTCGGCGCTGCAATCGACCGAGTTGGCGCTCGCCACGGGGCTTCGCGCCGACCAGATCGTCATCTCATGCAAGCTCTCGCAACCGAACGAGCTCATCGCCGTGTACCGGGAGCTCGCGAAGCGCACGGAACAACCCCTCCACCTCGGCCTCACCGAGGCGGGCATGGGGATCAAGGGTCTCGTCTGGTCCGCCGCTGCCGTTGGGATCCTGCTGCACGAGGGGATCGGCGACACGATCCGCGTCTCGCTCACGCCGCGACCCGGAGGCGATCGCTGCGACGAGGTCTACGCCGCGTGCGAGCTCCTCCAGTCGCTCGGCCTGCGGTCGTTCGCCCCGTCGGTCACCTCCTGCCCCGGGTGCGGGCGCACGACCAGCACGACGTTCCAGGCCCTCGCCGAGAGCATCCAGTCGTACGTGCGAGAGAAGATGCCCGAATGGAAGCGCGAGTATGCGGGCGTCGAGACCATGCGACTCGCGGTGATGGGCTGCGTGGTGAACGGGCCGGGCGAGTCGAAGGCCGCCAATATCGGGATCTCGCTCCCGGGCACCGGCGAAGCGCCGGCCTGTCCCGTTTTCATCGACGGGCAGAAGTTCACCACCCTGAAGGGGACCTACGACGAGCTCGCGGCTGAATTTCGCAGCCTCGTCGACAGTTACGTGGCAACGAAATTCCCGAGGATCGGCGACCGAGGCCAGGAGCCGCAGATCGGATAGGGTCGGGCCAGTTCCGCGCCGGGACGCCCCACCCCGAGGTTTCCTTCCGTTCTCAGACACCTTCAAGGTCGGTTACCATTCTGGCGGAGGATCCAATGATCCACCTCGCCGTCCTCGCCGCCGTCGCCCTCGCATCCCCTCTGGCCGCCGTGCACCCCGTCGCATTCGACGAGGCCTTCGTCGACGCGACGCTCCGCATCGACACGTATCACATCGGCAACTCCACCGAGGAGATCGTCACCCTCGATCGGGTGGTCCTACAGGGGAGCTGGGCGGGCAGCCGCAAGCATCTCACCGACCCGTTCGGCGTCGGCCGCTACCTCGCGACCGTCGCCGATCCGAGTACCGGCGTTGTGCTCTTCTCGAAAGCGTACGACACCTATTTCGGCGAGTACCGCACTACCGCGCCGGCCGGTTCGGGCGTGCGCCGGACGTTCCACGAGTCGGTGCTGATCCCGTGTCCGAAGAAGACCGTCCGGTTCGCGATCTCGGTGCGCCAGCGCGACGCCTCGCTGCGCGAGTTGTTCACGACCAATATCGACCCTGCCGCCACCACCGTGGTCCGCGCCCCCCTCGACAAGGGCATCACCACGATCAACGCGCTGCATAGCGGCGACCCGCACGCCATGGTCGATGTAGCGATCGTCGCGGAGGGGTACACCGCCGCCGAGGAAAAGAAGTTCCGCGACGACCTTGCACGGTTCGTGAAGATCTTCTTCGACCAGGAGCCGTACACGAGCCACAAGGATCGCTTCAACATCACGGGGGTGTTCAAACCGTCGCAGGACAGCGGCTGCTCCGAGCCGGGCTGGGGCGAGTTCCGCAACACCGCGGTCGGAGCGACGTTCGACTCGCTGGGCTCCGAGCGCTACCTCCTCACCGAGGAGAACCGCCGCCTGCGCGATATCGCCTCCGTCGTTCCTTACGACGCGCTTTACATCATGGTGAACTCGCCCAGGTACGGCGGCGGCGGGATCTACAACCTCTACTGCACGTTCACTGTCGACAACCAGTGGTCCCCGTACGTGTTCCTGCACGAGTTCGGTCATCATTTCGCCGGTCTTGCAGACGAGTACTACACCTCGTCGGTCGCGTACACCGACTTCTACCCCAGAGGCGTCGAGCCCGACGCACCGAACGTCACCGCGCTGCTGAACCCGGCGACCCTCAAGTGGAGGTCGCTCGTCACGCCGGGCACGCCCGTGCCGACACCGTGGGAAAAGGCGGACTTCGACACCATGGACCGGGCCTACCAGAAGGTGCGGGAGGAGCTCAACGGGAAGATCGCGGCCGCAAAGCGGGTCGGAGCCCCGCGCACCGAGGTGGAGAAGCTGCAGGAGGAGTCGGAGCGCCTTTCCGGGGAGCATGCCAGGAAGGTGGATGCGTACCTCTCCAGATCGCGGTTCGTTGGCCAGGTCGGGGCGTTCGAGGGTGCAGGGTACGCCTCCGAGGGACTATACCGCGCGGCGCTCGACTGCATCATGTTCACGAAGGGCGTCAAGCCCTTCTGCAAGGCCTGTCAGCAGGCGATTCAGCGTGTGATCGAGCACTACGGCGAGTGATCTCGGGGCTCACGGTTCCCCGCCGATCCGCGGACGTATGATGAAATGAGAGAGTGCCGTGGGGGTTGAACGCGCTCGGGCACACCGACCGGACCGGAAGACGAGCAGCCATGGATGACCCCTCCTCCCCACCGACGTTGCCGCCGGAAGCTTCCGACGAGCGCAAGCGGGCGGGCTCTCTCTCCGAGCCAACCGAGCCGCTTGGCCAGGACGACGTATGGGTTCCAACCACGCCCGCCGCGAGCCCTGGTTCCGCTGCTGGCGAGGCGCTCCGGGCACTGGCCCACGTCGCCCGCTCCTTCATGCTCTACGACGCCACCAACGAGAGGATCAGGGGCTTCCTGGAGGACGCCAGGGCGAAGATCGAGCACTTTCTCAAGACCCATGGTCAGATGCGGCTCGAGGTTCGGCCCTGGGATTTCGTCCTCGGCGGCGATGTCGTCTACTCGGACAAAGACCGCGAGCGCTCGCTGGCCTTCCGCCTCTACCGCGACGGCGTCCGGCGACTGACGCTGCACCCCGATCTCGAGTGGACCGAGCTGATCATTCTGATTGGCATCCTCTCAATCCGCTACAAGGGAGTCCGAACACAGGAAGACGATGTGGTCACGCTCCTGTGGCGCGCCGATTTCAAACACATCGAGGTCGTCGCCGTCGAGGGTCTGGTCGCGAGCGAGGGCGACGCGGTGGACCTTCCTTCGCCCTCCGACGGGAAAGCCGCCGGTCCGCGCGACGCGATGCAGGCGATGGTCTTCGACGCGCCCTATGGTTTCACCTACCCCTGGCCCAATTGGACCGAGCGAGCCACGGTCGAGCGGCGTGCGGTGCCGCCGTCCTTGTTGGGCCGGATCACCCAGGAGGAGGGGACCCAGGTTTTGCCTCTCGAGTGTCTGCAGCTGGCTCGCGAGCTGCTGGCCGGCCTCTCGGACCCGCACGATCCGCTCACGCTCGGCGAGGTGACTCCTGTGTTGTACGAGCTCCGCGGATTCCTCGTCGGTGATCTCTGTGTCGAAGCACTGCTCGCCATGGCGCGCATGGTCCACGGGATGCCGGGAATCGACGACGACACGCGTAGGGAGCTGCTCGTGGCTTGTGTGGGCGAGGATGTGGTGCGGCGGCTCACCGTCGCGGTCGATTTCGCCGACGAGGAGGCGCTTGCCGCCGTGACCGCGATCGCCGAACTCGCTCCCGGCGACCACACCTCCACTCTCCTCGACCTGTTCACCAGCTCCCCCCGGTATCAGGACTCCCCAGCGGTACGTCGGCTCCTCGAGAGTCAGTTGAAGGGGCGGACGGGTGCCGTGGTTGAGCGCCTCGGCGCGCTCGATCCGACGGTCGCGATCGAGCTCTTCCGCCTTCTGGCGCGGGCCAACCCGGCCGGATCGGTCGATGCCGCCATCACCCTCCTCGGGAGGCCGGAGCCTGCCGCACAGCTGGAGGCTCTCCGGCTTCTCGAGACGGCCGAGTACGGCGGGAAGATCGGCCGCGCCCTGGTCGGCGCGCTGGCTTCGGAGTCCTCCAATGTAAGGCTGCGCTCGCTGGCGATCCTCGTGCGGCAGCGCGAGCGACGGGCGTTCGAGCCTATCCTCAACCGGATCAAGCTCGGCGCCGCCGAGGTCGGAACTGCGGAGACAAGTGCCGGCGGTGAGGCGATGGCGCGCCTCGACCCAGAGAAGGCACTCTCCGCGTTCAAGGAGTGGGTCCGGCCGTCCGGCCTGCTCGGCAGGCTGAGCCCCGGACAGACCGGGCTCCGGTCGGCGGCAGTCTCGGGCCTCGCGCTCCTGCCGGGACCGGAGTCCGAGGAGTTGCTGCAGTGGCTCGCCCGCCATGCCGGGGACGAGCTGAGCCAGCAGTGCGATCTCGCGCTGGCACGCCTGAGGGGCAACCGGGAGGATCGCCGTGGTTGATGCGATCACGATGGCCCAGCAACAGCTGGGCAAGACTCTCGCGCGCGCCCGCGTCGAAGAGGATCGGGAGTTGGCCAACCGCGTGCGCGAGGTGGGAGGCCAGCTAGCCCACCTGCTCAACGGCCTCTTCCGTATGGCCAAGACGCACGCCTTGAACAACACGGCGTTTGACGTCCCGGTGCGGGAGTTCGGGACGGCTCTCCACCAGCTGATCGACCTGCTCGGGCCAGTCAGCCTGCTCTGTGTTGAGGACCAGGTTTACGTCAACGATCTTCGGATACGCTTCGACAAGCTCATCGAGAAGTCGATTTCCCTAGGTGACGAGCTGATCCGCCACGGCATCGGAGGCCTGTCCTTCAACGGGCCGCTGGCCGACGCCGAGATCCGCGCCATCGTGCGGCTGTTCGCCGCGCCCCCGGCCCCTGGGAACGCACGCGAGGCCGTCCAGGCCGGGCTCGTCGCCAACGGGATGAGCTCGCTTCAGGTCCACGGCCCGTTTCGCTTCCGGGTCACCGGCGAGGAGCTCGAACAGGCGACGGCCGCGTTTCGTGAGGTGTACGTTTCCAGCGCCGGCACGGTGGCGAGCGTTTTCGCCAACGTGGGCGCCGACCGGCTGCCAAGCCCGCTACCCGCACGACGGTTGATCCACCAGTTGATCGACGCGTCCCGCACCGGTGATATCGTCGAGTCGGCACGTAGCGCTGAAGGCGCGCTACCGCCCTTCGCGCAGCATACGCTCATGGTGACCAACCTCTCGTTCCTTATCGGGAGGGCGGCCGACTTCTCCGACGCGTCTCTCGCCGATCTCGGCGTCTCTGCGATGTTCCACGATGTGGGGTTCTGCATGCACGAGGACGGGTACTCGGTACCGTTCGAGCGTCACACGAGAGCCGGGCTGCGCGTTCTGCTGCGGCAGCGCGGCTTTCACCGCGCCAAGCTCCGTCGCCTCCTGAGTGTCCTCCAACACCACGCCGCGTTCGACGATCCCCGCGGTGTGCCGTCTCTGCACGCCCGCATCATCCACATCGCCGACGATTACGACATCCTCACCCGCTATCGGGCCGGGCGTGGTTCCATCCTGTCGACGCCTGACTGTCTTGCCCGCCTCGCGGCGCAGGCCGGCAAGGCCTACGACCCCCTGCTGCTTCAGCTCTTCTGCAACGAGATGGGGAGGTTCCCGCCCGGTGCGATCCTCTCCCTCGCAGACGGGCACACGGTGCTCTCGATCTCGACGGTCCGATCGCCGGAGACCTTCGACAAGCCGCTGTGCAAGGTGATCCGGCGCCCTGACGGCACGATACCTTCCGGCGAGGAACTGCTCGACCTTGCTGAAGGAGGCCGGGTAGTCAAGGTGCACCAACCACGAGAGTGAGGCGCGAATGCTCACGGCGCAGGTCCAAGATGTGAACGCCTTCGCGGAGATCCTTCGATGACGGGTCGTTTTGCCGGAAAGATCGTCCTCATCACCGGAGCCTCATCTGGAATCGGGAAAGCGCTGGCACGCGAATTTTCCAACCAAGGTGCCGCAATCGCGCTCCTCGCGCGGCGTGCTGAGCGCCTCGACGCCTTGGCGGCCGAACTTCGCGCCACCGGCAATCGCGCCCTCGCAATGCCGTGCGACGTGACGCGTGATGGCGACATCGAGGCCACCGTGGCCCGGGTCACGGTCGAGTTCGGCCACATCGACGTCGCCGTCGCCAACGCCGGGTTCGGCGTTGCGGGAGATCTCGCCGATCTGAGCCTCGAAGACTACCGGCGCCAGTTCGAGACCAACGTCTTCGGCGTGCTGCGCACGGCCTATGCGGTTCTCGATCCGTTGACCCGGACCAGGGGCACGCTGGTGCTCATGGGCAGCGTCAGCGGCCACGTCGCTACTCCAAGCGCATCTGCGTACTCAATGAGCAAGTTCGCAGTCCGCGCGCTCGCGGAGGCGATCCGGGGCGAGCTGGCATCCCGCGGCATCGGAGTTGTGCTGATAAGTCCGGGATTCGTCCACAGCGAGATCAGCCGCGTCGACAACCTCGGACGGTTTCACCCAGAGGCGAAGGAACCCTCTCACCGGCGCTTTGAAATGTCGGCCGAGAAAGCGGCGAGACAGATCGTCCGGGCCGTCTCGCGGCGCCGACGAGAACGCGTGATCACCGTACACGGCAAGTTGGCCGTGATGCTCGCGCGCCACATGCCCCGCCTCGTGGCGTGGCTTCTCGAGCGCAGCCGCGTGTCCCGCCGGGAGCCCATCTAGGGGCGGCGCCCGCCGGGGTTCAGCGAAGCCCGACGATGTAGACCTTGCTGGCGTCGCGCGTGAGTGCGATGTCGGTCGGTCCGCCCCTGTCCTTCGCCACGGTCAGCACGATCCCCGCCTCGGCGATGCCCCGGAACGACGTGTCAAACGTCGCGAGCGCACCCTTTCGCCACAGCGCAATCGTGTTGGTGAACCCCTCCGCCTTGGGTGAAAGAACCGCGCCGGCTTGGCTGATCGCCAGAGCCTTGGGTGTGATCCTCTCCAGCGTCGCCTCGTCGTCCGTCGTCCGCTCGACCGGATAGACCACCAGCACGTACGGCTTGGTGTCGGGCGGCTGGTATCGGACCGTGAGATCGGTCTTTCCGGAGCTCTTGAGCCGCTTGGCGCCCTCCACGATCACGGTCGAGACCTTGCCGGCGTCCTCGACGCCGCACGCCGTGAGGAGAGGAACGGTACCGAGAAGCAAGCCGCAAAACGTGAAGACAAGTCTGTTGCTCATGGCTCCCCCAAGGAAGAACGTTGCTGGAGCCAGTGTAGCGGCAACACGGCACGGGAAGTCAAGCATCCTTTGGGGCTGCTCGTCATTCGCCGATGATCTTGACGAGCACCCGCTTCGGGCGCCGGCCGTCGAACTCTCCGTAGAAGATCTGCTCCCATGGACCGAAGTCCAGTCTCCCACCCGTGATGGCCACCACCACTTCGCGTCCCATGACCTGGCGCTTGTGGTGCGCATCGCCGTTGTCCTCGCCGGTCCGGTTGTGCCGGTACGTCTCCGGCGAGGGATCGTACGGCGCGAGCTTCTCGAGCCATCTCTTGTAGTCATCATGGAGGCCGGCCTCGTCGTCGTTGATGAAGACGCTCGCAGTGATGTGCATCGCGTTGACCAGGCAGAGCCCTTCGGCCACGCCGCTCTCTCGCACGGCCTCGTGGACGGCAGCCGTGATGTTCACGAAGTCCATTCGCGCAGGGACGTTCATCGTCAGGTAGCGTGTCAGTGATTTCACCACTCACCCCCTCTCGTTGCATCGTCCATGACTAGCGCACTCCTCGGCTTGACACAAGGGCCGCTAGTTTGCGCGGTGCGTCACCGGATGTCTGCGACCGGCCCGGAAAAACGTCAACAATGCAACGGCCGGCTCGTCTGTCCGCACGAAGGGAGGCAGTCATGAACCGGACACAACTGGGCATCGCGGTCTTGACGATCGTGGCGGCATTTGGGGTGGCGACAGCGGCTCGGGCCGAGGGTCCGATCCAAGAGCGCAAGGAAAACCAACGGCGGCGGATCGCACAGGGCGTGGCGAGCGGCCAGCTCACCGCCGGCGAGGCTGGGCGCCTCGAACGCAAAGAGGCGGCTCTCAACCACGAGGAGCGCGCGATGCGGCGGGGCAACGCCGGGAAGTTGACCCCCGGCGACCGCGCCGTCATCAACAACCAGCAGAACAGGCTCTCCGGGACCATCTATCGGCTCAAGCACAACGCGCGCCACCGGCCGTAACCTTGCCAGACTCCGGCGCGCAGGCCAGACGCCCCCGGCTTGCCGGGGGCATTCGCTTGCCTGGGAGCGAGACCCAGTCTATATTCGGTTTATCGGGAGGCGATCATGAAGCGCATGCACGTGCTGTTTGCGATCGGGAGTTTCGTGGTGGGCGTCGTGGTTGGGATTGCGGGCTCCTCTGGGAGCAAGGTGGACAAAATGATGTACGTGGGGCAGAGCCCGAAGGACGCCGCCCTCGGGCTCCTGACGGTGGCCCTCAAGCAGGCCGGCAAGGGTAGTTGGGAGAACATCGCAGTCGCGCGCGTCTACTACCTCATGGGGGACAAGGCCCAGGGCCAGGCGACCATTGACAACGTCATCGCCACCAAGATCAAGAAAGACGACTGGATCCGTATCGCCCGTATCTACTTGGAGGCCAAGGAGTGGGACAAGGCTAAGGACGCCTTCGAAAAGGCACTGGCGCTCGACCCCAAGGACGAAGGGAACCTCACAGAGGTGGGCGCCTGGTACAACCTCCACGGTGACCGTGCGAAGGCTGAGGAGTACTTCAACCGCGCGTTCTCCAACAAGCCGGACGAGATCTGGTGCACGGTCAACGCGGCCGGCTCGTACGTGGGCGTGAAGCCGCAGTGACGGCCCACTTTGCAGCGGCGCACTCTCTCGTAGGGCACATGCCCGGGCAGGCGAACGCAAGCCCTGACCGGCTCTACTTGAGAAGCACGCTCTCGATGCTGATGCCGCTCTTGCGGCGCGCATCGGTCGCCTTGAGGAGCAGCGAGAACACAAATCCGACCAATCCTAGCGATGCGAACATCAGCATGGTTGAGGTGTAGTCGACGACAGGCTGCCCGTTGACCATCGTGGTGTGGGCGTCCGCGATCTTCCCGGCAAGGTAAGGGACGAGCATCAGGCCCACGTTCTGCACATAGCCCACGACGCCGAACGCGGTGCCTAGTCGTGACTCCGGCACCATCATCGGGATCGCGGCCCACAGCGCAGCCGGCACGAGCGACAGCGCAACGCCGATGAAGAAGATCGGCACCACCGGCGGGAAGTGCGTGTAGCCGAGGAGCAGGTGGCAAGGTACCAGCAGTAGCGCCCCGAGGACCATGAGTGTCGCCCGCTTGCCCCGCTTGTCGACGTACAGGCCGAGCAGCGGCGTGAAGATCATCGTCCCTAGGATCAGGAAGGAGGCGTAGCGGGAGCCTACGGTCATCGAATAGCCGAATTTTTGGAAGAGGATGTCCGGAGCGTACGACTGGAACGGGAACACCGCCGAGTAGAACGTCACGCACAACAGGGTGATGAACCAGAACGAGGCGTCGAACGAGAACGCCTCCCGCAAGACGAACTTCTCCTCAGGTACGGCACTGCCTCCCTCGGTGGTCCCTGGTGCGCCGATGCGGCCGCGCGCTGATCGTTCCAGGGTGAGGTAGACGAAGTACGTTGCGAACCCGACCGCCATCAGCGCGGCTGCGAACCACAAAGCAGCCCGCAGGCCCCATGCGACCGCGATGGGCGCTTGGACCCACATCGCGAGGTATGTCCCGCCTCGCATAATGGTCAGGTTCATCCCGTAAGCGAACGCCAGTTCCTTCCCCTTGAACCAGCGCGCCAACACTTTGTTATTGACGACCAGGATCGCCTCGGCGCCGACGCCGTAGATCATGCGTCCCAGCAGCATGATCTTCAGCTCCGGGCCCCACGACGGGAGGAACGCCGTGTGCAGCCAGCCGTACCCCCCTCCCAGCAGCCCCGGCAGTCCCTTCCACGCGCCCAGCGCCGTCAGGGCCGCGCCGAGGAAGCAGAGGAAGCCATACAGGATCCCCGACACCTTGAGGCCGAGCCAGTCCACCAGCACGCCGGCGAACAGCAGCATCAGGAGAAAGACGTTGGCCACGGCGTAGAACGAGAAGAGCAGGCCGTACTCGGCGCCGGAGAAGCCGAGTTGCTCCTTGATCATTGTGCCGAGCGGGGTAATCGAATCGTAAATGTAGTACTGCGCGAAACAGATCAGGCTCATGATTGCGAGCACGATCCAGCGGTAGGAGCGCGCCAGCGGCTTTGGCGCTGCGGTGGATTCCATCGGGTCTCCTTGTCTGCGGTCCCGGAAGCCGGCCACGCAGGAGCGTCCCGCGGATAATGCACGCCCTGGCGGCGCGGGTCAAACCGTCGCCACGCGACGGTTTGGTCCTCCGTCGCATCTAAAGGGGTGTGACGCGCGAGATCGCCGCTTCCCCCACGCAAGTTCTAAACTTTGTTGAACCTGCCACCGTATTGCAGCCCGGAGCCTCTGTGACCGCGGTGACCCCAACCTCATTCGCCGTCCCCGTGGACGAAATCACGGTTGCTCGCGCCAGAGCCGGCGACGAGGCGGCGCTCGAGGCGCTCTTCCGGAGCTTCGAGGCACCCGTCTACTCGCTAGCTCGCCGGCTCACACGCTCGACCCACGACGCTGAGGACGTCCTCCAGGAGACTTTCTTGGAGGTCGTGCGCAGCATTCACCGCTTCCGGGGCGACGGCTCGCTCGCCGGGTGGATCCGAAAGGTGGCGGTCAGCAAGGCACTCATGAAACTGCGCCGGCGCCGAGGTAGCGCTTTCGAGGAGACTCTGCCGGAAGATCTCAGCGACGACGACCTTGCGTTGGGTCCATATGGGCCGGCGACGTCCGCCGCTGAGCGGGTCGATCTGGAAACCGCACTTGGCCGGTTGTCCGATGTCGCGCGGGTCGTGATCTGGCTCCACGACGTGGAGGGGTACAGCCACGATGAGATCGCGGCAATGGCCGGCAAGACGGCCAGCTTCTCCAAGTCTCAACTGGCGCGCGCACACGCCCGGTTGCGTGAGCTGCTCGCGCCGGGCGTTCGGGAGGAACCATGCACCTGAGCCTTGAAGACCTGATCGCCGTTCGGGACGGCGAGGCGAGAGCCGACTCGGCCCGGCACGCGGCTTCCTGCCCTGAATGCATCGCGGAGCTGAGCCGGTTGCGGTCTCTGCGCGAGGCGCTGGCCGCGCTGCCCGATGAGCCTCCTTCACGCGATCTGTGGCCCGTCGTGAAGGCGAGGGCGACGGCCGAACGTCAGCACCGCATCTGGATCCGCGTGGGTTGGGTTGCGGCCGGGCTCGCCGCCGTGTTCACGCTGCTAATTGGCGTGCGCGGTGCCATCGAGGCCTACGTCGAGGCGAAGGTGGCCCGACAGGCCCAGGCTCTTATAGCGGAGTCGCAACGGCTCGAACAGGAGCTGCACGCATCCGAGCGCCAGGGCCGGGTGATGAGCGGCCGTACCGCCGGAACGGTGGTCCAGCTCGAGGACCGAATCGCATACCTCGATTCGCGGCTATCTCGGGCCGAGGGCGAGCGTTTTCCATCGCAGGAGATCCTCGGGCTCTGGCAGGAAAGGGTGCGTCTCCTGGACGCGCTCGTGAGCGTCGAGGCCACCGGCACTACCTACGTCGGACTCTAGGAGAAGGGAGACGGTCATCATGAAGACGAGCTTTGTTTTGGGGGTTCTTGTCGCCGCGACGCTTGCGGGCCCGCCGCTGGTAGCCCAGACAGGCACGCCGCCCGTCGATCAGAAACAGGTCGACCAGCAGCGCCGTGATGCAGAGACGCAGATGCGCGACGCGGAGAAGCAGATGCGCCAGGCCGAGCAGGCGATGCGCGATGCGGCCCGCAAGATCGAGGACAGTACAGGCAAGATGCGGGAGAGGATCGAGCGCAGGGTCGTCGTGTTCGGGGACCATGCCCGTCTCGGGGTCGTCCTCCGCCACGAAAAGAACCCCGCCACGGACGCGGTTGGGGCCGTGATCGAGGCGCTCACGCCCGGCGGCCCTGCCGAGGAGGCGGGTCTCCAGGCCGGCGACGTCATCACCAAGTTCGACGGACAGTTGCTCACCACCGGAACGGTGGACGCCGACGAGGACGAGTCCGCGCCCACGGCACGGATGATGGACCTCGCGAAATCGTTGACTGACGGGCAGAAAGTCGCGCTCGAGGTCCGCCGAGGCGACACGACGCTCACTCTGACCGTCACGGCGCGCGGGTCGGTTGGCCCGAAGGTGCGCGTCTTCACACGCCCGCACGTCGAGTCACCGGAGGTGCACGTCGAGTCTCCGGAGGTGGAGGACATCGAGATCCCCGAGATACCTGAAATTCCTGACATCGACGTGGACGTCGTGGTCGGTCGCAGCTGGCAGGACATCGAACTCGTTGCGCTCAACGCTGATCTTGGCGAATATTTCGGCACCAGCGAAGGGCTCCTGGTGGTCCGCACGCCCAAGGACGACGGGCTAAAGCTCAGGGCCGGCGACGTGATTCTCAAGATCGGGGACCGTACGCCCGGATCCCCGTCGAAGGCGATGCGCATCCTGCGTTCGTACGAGGGCGGGGAGAGCGTGGCGGTTCAGGTCCTCCGCAAGAGAGAGCAGGTGACGCTCTCGCTCCAGGTTCCAGAGTGGCGGCTCGGGCACCAGCACCATGTGGCACCGATCGCGCCGGTTGTGCCAGCCGCGCCGCCCGCCCCGGTTGCCGCGCCAGCCGCACCAGCCAAGGTCCCGACCCGCGTGTAGATTGCCTGCGTCAAGAAGAACGTGCCCGCGGGCTTCTCTATCCCGCGGGCACGTCTATCTCTGATTGCGGCTCTTTGCCGGACTACACTTCGACCGGCAGATCCTTGTCGGGCGCGTAGCGATCCCATTCTTCCTCGAACATCAGGGAGTCCATCCCCTTCATCCGGTCGAGGAACACCACGCCGTCGAGGTGGTCGTATTCGTGCTGGATCACCCTTGCGTGGAAACCATCGACCTGGAAGGAGAGCTGCTTCCCATCCGTGTCGAACGCGCTGATCTTGACCAGAGGGTGACGGTTCACGAGCCCCCGGAGACCCGGGACGGAGAGGCACCCTTCCCAGCCGGCTTCGGTAGCCTCGCCCAGGAGTGTGAGCGTTGGGTTGACGAACACCCGGGCCGGCACCTCGACGTGGTCACCCTCGCCGGGGACGAAATACGCGAAGACACGGACGCTGACACCGATCTGCGGAGCCGCGAGCCCGACACCGTTGTCTTCGAACATCGTGCGCACCAGGTCGCGTCCGAGGTCGCGCAGGAAGCGCGTCCCGAAGCGGTCCGCCGGTACCTCCAGGGCGCGCTCCCGCAGGACGGGGTCCCCGAGGCGGACGATCGTACGGTGGCGACCGTCGAGCGGCCGGTCTGTCATTCCCGTCGCTCCACAGACCGCGGCACTCCGGCTGGCAAGCTCATCTCGTACCCAGGCTTCAGTCCACCGAGAACGAGTGGCCGCAGCCGCACGAGCGAACTGCGTTGGGATTCTCGACGACGAAGCCCGCACCGCGCAGGTCTTCCACGAAGTCCACCGTCGAGCCGCTGAGGTACTGGGCCGACATTGGGTCGATCAGGACCTTCACCCCGCCGGACTCCACGACCGTGTCCCCCTCCTGCCGCTCGTCGAACGTGAACCCGTACTGAAAACCAGAGCAACCGCCACCCTGCACGAAGATCCGCAGCTCCTTCCCCTTTGCCTCGGGCATCTCGCCCGCATAGAAGCGGACCTTGTCAACGGCTTTTTCGGTCATTGTGAGCATTATTTCCCTCCGGGGGCACAGGTGCCCCCTGTACCGACAAACTCCCGCACCAAGCACGGCTATTCCGCCCACTACGCCCCATGCTCCGCGAGCCAGCGCTCCGCCTCCATCGCCGCCATGCACCCGCTTCCGGCCGCGGTGACGGCCTGACGGAATATATGGTCCTGCACGTCGCCGCACGCGAATACGCCTGGGACTGAGGAGCGGGTCGAGTCGGGCTGCGTGACGACGTACCCCGCATTGTCCAGCTCGAGCTGACCGGCGAAAAGCCCGGTGTTGGGCTGGTGGCCGATGGCCATGAAAACACCCTGGGTCGGAAAGGTCCAAAGCTCGTGCGAGCGCGTGTCCTCGAGCATGACTGCCGAGATCCCCTTCTCCCGCGAACCGACGATGTCCACGACAGCCGAGTGCCAGGCGAACTCGATCTTCGGGTTGGACATTGCTCGCTCCTGCATAATCCGAGAGGCCCGCAGCTCACCGCGACGGTGTATGATCGTGACCCTGGACGCAAATCGTGTGAGGAAGGTGGCATCCTCCATCGCCGTGTCGCCCCCGCCCACAACCACGATCTCCCTGTCCTTGAAGAAGAACCCGTCACAGGTCGCGCACGCCGAGACGCCATAGCCCATCAGCTCCCTCTCGGCTGGCAGCCCCAGCAGCCGTGCCGACGCGCCGGTCGCAATGACCAGCGCATCGCCGGTTACGACACCGTGGTTGCCGGTGGTCACCCGGAATGGCCTCGAAGATAGGTCCACCGCATCCGCCGCGTCAAAAATCATCGTGGTGCCGAAACGCTCGGCCTGGGTGCGGATCTTGGCCATGAGATCCGGGCCCAGGATCCCCTCCGGGAAGCCCGGGAAGTTCTCGACTTCGGTGGTGATCGTGAGCTGGCCCCCCGGCTGCATTCCGTCGATGACGAGGGGGGCGAGCTCGGCGCGCGACGCGTAGAGCGCCGCCGTCAGCCCCGCAGGACCCGAGCCGATGATCACAACCCGGTAATGACTTCTGTCCATTGCGCTTCCTCCCCGCCTCCGGACGACAAAAGAACCCGCCGAACCGCGGGCTCCAGTGATTCTACCAACTTCGTCAAAGCACGATCGGTTCTCTCCGAGGTCCGCGAAACACCATCACCTCCTGCACGCCAGCGGCTCTCGCGGCAGCTACAAGGTCGGAGAAGCCGAACCCCACCTCCTCGGGCACATGGACATCCGAGGAGAGCACCAGCACCACACCCGAAGCCAGGAGTTCCCGAAGCAGGGCAGGCGCTGGGTAGTCCTCGCCGACGGACCTTCGGCGTCCGGCGGAAGAAAGCTCGACCGCGCACCCCGACGCCGCAACGGTCGCGACGATTTCGTCCTGCCGACCCGCAAAAGCCGGGTCGGCCCGAAGCCGAATTTCTTCGGGAGGTCGAGATGCGTGAGAACGTCAAAGAGCCCAGACCGGGCAGCCGCCATCACGACTTCCGCGTAGCGCGCCCAAATCCGGTCGACCTCCCTCTTCCCTTCCTGGTACCGGGCCAGCGATGCCGGACTCGATGCTCCTCACGTCGCGCAGAGTTCGGCCAGAATCGTGTCGGCCGCCGCGGTCGGGTCGGGGGACGCGGTGATTGGTCGACCGATTACGAGGATGTCCGCACCAGCAGCTACCGCCGAGGCCGGAGTAGCAACCCGGCGCTGATCGCCGGCCGCCTCGCCGGCGGCTCGGATCCCCGGCGTCACCAGCAGGAATCCGCTGCCAATCGAGCCCCTGAGGGCAGCGGCCTCTTGGGGCGAGCACACGACGCCTCCACACCCGGCGCGACGTGCAATCACGGCCCACGCGCTCACCCGCTGCGCGGCGCCCCCGGGGATGCCGAGATCTGCGAGCGTGCCGTCGTCGAGGCTAGTGAGGACCGTGACCGCGAGGACGACCGGCGGTCGCTCCGCCGCGGCCGCCCCGGCCACCGCCGCCTTCAGCATCGCCCCTCCGCCCGAGGCGTGCACGGTCAGCATCGCGACCCCGAGACGAGCGATGTTGCGGGCCGCACGCTCCACGGTATTTGGGATGTCGTGCAGCTTCAGGTCCAGGAAGACCGGCGTACCGAGGTCGTTGACCTCGCGCACGAGGTCGGGGCCACCTGTCGTGAACGCCTCGAGTCCGAGTTTCACAGTGCCCACCCGCCCCTGCAACGCCTTGGCGAGGCGCACGATCTCACCGCGGTCCGAGGTGTCCAGCGCCACCGCGATCCGTTTGACCGCCTCGGCACGGGTCATCGCCACTGCAGACCTCCGGTGAGCTCGGCCACGTGCGCGACCTCGTGTTCCTCGCAGAAGCTCTCGAGCTCCGCGACGATCCGAAGCGGTGCCACAGGATCCCGGAAGATCGCGGTCCCGATCTGGACCGCACTCGCCCCGGCGAGCAGGAACTCGACCACATCGCGGCCGGTCTCGATCCCACCGATGCCCACGATCGGCACGCCCGGAAGTGCCTTGTGAACCTCCCACACCATCCGCAGCGCAATCGGCTTGATCGCCGGCCCCGAGAGGCCGCCACAGCCGTTGGCCAGGACCGGCCGGCGAGCATCGGCGTCGATCGCCATCGCCCGCATCGTGTTGATGAGCGTCAGCGCGTCGGCTCCTCCCGCAAGCGCGGCCCGAGCGGTGGCGACCAGATCCGGAGCATTAGGGGAGAGCTTTACCCACAGAGGCCGCCGCGTCGCGGCACGGCACATCGCAGTGAGCCTCTCGAGAGGCGCGGGGTCGTGCCCGAATTCCATCCCCCCGGCCGTCACGTTCGGACACGAGACGTTGAGCTCGTACCCGGCAAGACCGTCCTCGCCTTCGCAGCGCCCGATCACCTCGAGGTACTCCTCCATCCGCTCGCCGAAGACGTTGACCACGACCACCGCGCCGCGTGCGCGCAGCTCCGGCAGCGCCTCCCGACAAAATGCCTCGACGCCGACGTTTTGCAGGCCGATCGCGTTGATCATCCCCGCGGCGGTCTCGACGATGCGCGGGGTTGGATTGCCCCGCCGCGGACGCGGCGAGAGCCCTTTGGTGACGATGGCGCCCAGCGACTCGGGAGGGCAGAACTCCAGGAGGTCGAGGCCATATCCGAACGTCCCAGAGGCCGCAAGGACCGGGTTCGCCAGCTTCAGCGCACCTACCGTCGTGTCCAGGCGAATGCTCACGGCCACCACCTCGCCGCGAGGCGATCAACCGAGAACACCGGCCCCTCCTTGCAGGAGGCCACGTAGCGCCCGTCTTCGAGCTCCACGACACACCCGAGGCATACACCCACCCCACACGCCATCGGCTCCTCGAGCGACAGCTCGGCAGCGAGCGCCCGCTCGCGCGCGAGCCGCGTCAGCGCAGCAAGCATGGGGTTCGGGCCGCAAGCGAGTAGCCGGCCGTACCTCTGCCCTCCGTCCAGCCGGCGTTGCAGGGCGGCGGTGACGAAGCCATGCTCGCCCGCGCTGCCGTCATCGGTCGTCAGCACGAGATCGCCTCCGACGGCGATCGCGGCCGCTCGGCAGCGCTCCACATCGAGGAGCTCGCCGCCGCTCGCAGCACCGACGTAGAGATCGAACGCAACGTTCCGAGCGGCGAGCCGCTCGGCCGCGAAAAGCACCGGAGGGAGCCCGATACCGCCGGCTACGAGCCCTAGACAGGTTCCCTCAACCGGGGCCAGGGTGAAGCCGTTACCGAGCGGCGCGAGGAGCCGGAGTGTTGACCCCACCGTGGCGTGCCGCAGCAGGTTGGTTCCCCGTCCGACCTCCTTGACCATCAACTCAACGCGGGTGACACCCTCGCGCCGCGCAACTCCCGCGATCGAGAGCGCCCGGCGGAGCAGCGGATCGAATCCGGCGCCGCACGTGACCATCCCAAACTGTCCCGGTACCGCGGCGATCTCCTCGGCGGTTTCGAGGATGAAGCGAAAGCATGTCGGGGAGAGGTCTGTGCGTGCGGCAATGCGCACGGTCAGATCGCGACGCGCTATCATGCCGCCGCCATTATGCGTCACCTCCGCCGCCTTGGCCACAGCATGGTGGCCGGCGCGTTTGCCGGTGCCGCGCTTGCCCCCCTCCAGCTCCTCCTGTGGCCGGACGTGTCGCCTCCTCTCGTCAAGCTGCTCGTGGCGTTCGTCGCATGGACGAGCTGGGGAGCCCTCTGGATCGGGGGGAGTCTGTTCGCCTTCGCCGAGTTCGCATCCCTTGTGGTGCCGTACCTCGGGGCTGTGAAGGGCTTCAGCGTCGGGCTCTGGCGATGGCTGATGATCCCGGTCGGCCTCGTGGTCACCTGGGCGGCTTGGTGGAACCGCGAGGAAACCCGTGACCTCCTCCTGCCGGACAATCGGCAAGGACTCGCGTACGCGGGGTCTCTCGCCGCTTTGTTCACCATCACCCTCCTGGTCCTGGCTATCGGCAGGCGGCCCCGCCGCAACGCTCTTACGCGCGCGCTCGCATTCGCCAGTGCGCTGGTAACGTGTCTCTGGGCGGTCTGGGCTCTGACCCCGCCCCCTCGTCCCCCAGCAGCGTTCGGAGAGGCCGTCCACTTCGCGCCCGCCGGCCGCCTGCTCTTCGTATCCTGGGAGGGTACAGACCTTCCCTGGCTGCTTCCGGCCATGGAACGGGGCGATATGCCTTTCCTTCACAAGCGGTGGGAGACGGGAGCATGGGGACAGCTGCGCACGGTTCGGCCGTACACACGATCCGCCACCCTCGCGACGCTCGTTACGGGCTGCGCACCGGCGGTCCATGGCGTGCTCGGTCGCCTGTCGTATCGGGTTCCCTGGTTGACCGATCAACCGGTCACCCTTCTCTTGGCCGGACCGTGGCCCTCCCCCCACCAGCTGCCGTGGCGGGCGTGGGAGCGCGCTTCCGGTCTTGCTCCCCAGCGAGCGACCCTGTGGCAGGTCCTCATGGCTACCGGACTCAGGGTTGGGGTTGCCGGGTGGCCCCGGTACGCCCGTGGCGCCTGGACGGTCCCGATACCTCTGTCGGCCGAGGCGGCGGGGTTTGCGGCGCTCGATCCCGATTTCAAGGCTGCGCTCGAGCCAGCTCTCCGATCCGCGCCCGACCTCGCCGATGACGCCAAGAGCTCGTTTGCGCTCGCAGCCGCTCTCGGCTCTAGCACCGTGAATCGAGTGAGCACGCAACCAGTGGATGCGCTCGCCATCGACTGCGAGCTCGCCGCTCACCTCCGTCCATTGTGGGCCGCAGAGGAACCCGGCAGCCAGAGAGAGGAGGTCCTCCGCCAAGCGGCCCGACTGCTCGACGAGCAGCTGCGCTCGCTTTGGCTCGCGATGGGGGAGGATACGTTGCTCGTGGTCGTGTCGCCGTACGGCCTCGCGCCGCCCTCGCCGTGGCAGCGTCTCGTCCACCTCGGAGGAAGCCCGCGCCGCTGGCACGTCTCGCCGACTGATTCTCCAGACGGTTTCGTCTTCTTGTCCGGACCGGGTGTTCGGCCGGCCACGCGCCTCACGGGCGCGAGGCTCGCGGACGTCACCGCAACCGTGCTGTACCTCATGGACTTGCCCGTCGCGCGGGACATGGCCGGGCGAGTGCTGCTCGATGCCGTCGATGAGGCGCGCGCCGCCTCGGTCCCTCTGCGGCTCGTACCGTCCTATCCTGCCGACCGCAGCGGCGGCGCAGCCGGCGTTTCAGTACGATGACCACATTTCGCAGCAGGGACCCCTCCAAGGGAGAACGATGAGCGACCAGACAGCTGATCGCGTAGGAACGCCAGTCGGCAGAGCGATGCAGGAACTGAGGACGACGGTGCGCGCGTTCATTGCCGCCCCGCGCGCCATGTGGGGCCTCTACCTTCCCTACCTCATCGAGGGGATCGCCTACTTCGGCGTGCTGACCCTCCTGATGAAGTACCTCTCGGAGAACGTCGCTCTCGGGGACATCCGGGCCGGCATCGTGGTCTCGCTGTTCACCGGGGGCATCACCTTCGCCATGTTCTTCCTCGGCGAGATGGGCGACCGCCTCGGACTGCGGCGCGTGCTCCTTCTGGCCATCACGCTCATGGCGGTGGGGAGGATCTTCATCACTCTCGCCGGCTACGCCTCCGGTGGGAGCTTCGGCTCACCCGCGTTCCTGCTCACTGCGCTGAGCCTTGTGATCGTCGCAGCCGGGTTCGGCATGCTTCAGCCGGCTCTGTTCTCGGGGGTCAAGCAGTTCGCCGACCCGCGCAGTTCGGCGGTTGCCTTCGGCGTCATCTACGGCGTCAACAACCTCGGGGCGTTCATCGCCGGTTTCTTGTCCCCCTTCGTCCGCGAGGCCTCGGCGAAGACCTTCCCTCCAAACGGCATCAACGGCGTCTTTGCGCTGTACACGGGCCTGACGTTCCTCTCGGTGGTCGTCACGGCGCTCATCCTCACGCCGCGGACAGTGCGCGCCGCACTGGCGAGGCGGCCCGAGAACTCTGCGCAGGAGATTGCCGCACGCGGGGGCACGAAGGCCCGTGTCTTCTCCAGTCAGTGGTTTGCCGAGCACCCGTTGCGCGATGGCCGCTTCGCATTCTTCGTCTTCATCCTGATTCCCGTCCAGACCCTCTTCGCGCACACCTGGCTCACCTTGCCCCTGTACATCAACCGGGCGTTCGTCCCGTGGGTCAGCTCGCGCTTCGAGTTCTTCTCGAACCTCAGCCCGCTCCTCGTGTTCCTCCTTGCTCCGTTGGTTGCCGCGCTGACGGTCAGGAAGGACCCTCTCGACATGATCCAGTGGGGCACGTTGGTGATGGCTGTCCCGGCGTTCCTCCTTGTGCTGGGGCCATCGCCCTGGACGCTCTTCGCCTACATCGTCTTCATGACGGTCGGCGAATCGATGTGGCAGCCCCGCTTCTACCATTTCATCAGCGAGATGGCGCCGCCCGGCAGGACGGGCGCCTACATCGGCATCGGCCAGTTCCCGTGGTTCCTGACCAAGGTCCTGACCGGTTTCTATGCGGGGTGGTTCCTTAAGAACTACTGCCCCGCCAACGGCCCGCAGCGGACCTCGCAGATGTGGCTGATCTACGCGTGCATCGCTATGATCAGTCCCATCGCGCTCCTGCTCGTGAGACGGTGGCTCCGCACCGGGAGCGTGGGCATGACGCGACGTACACCGGACACGGCCGGAGCGTGACGCTCGCCAGAGGGAAGACCACAAAGGAGCGGGCCCCGCGCCGGAAGGCCAAGATCCGAACGAGGAACACGCTCGCGTTTGAGGTCGCGATCACCACTCGCCTGTTCGTCTTGTGCATCTTGCGACCGGTTTGAGGGTGTTCAGCGGCCGCAGTACTCTCAGCTCGTCGGCTCCGGCAGCGACCGGGCGACGCAGCCGCGCGTGTGATCCTTGGCGCGGACGATCTCCCACGTGGTCCCGTCCAACGCGAACATGTCTCCGACGCGAAGGGGGGCGGCAAAGCGCAGGACGACGATCCGGACATCCTCCCCGCAGTCGAGGATCACAGGGGTCGGCTCGAGCTGGTTGAATGAAACTCGCTCATGATCAACGACTTCACGTGCGATTGTAGCCATCGTACACTCCCCGGCACCTTCTGCTTCCCGAGCCTGGCGGCGCGTGCCGCGGTGCCTCTCCACTGTACTAGACGAAAAGAAGGGGTTGGAGGTTCTGCAGGACGTTGCGGAGCCGCAATTCAGCTCGTGCCTTGAACACTCCTCGACACCAGCGGCGCGACCGGTTCGGCAGGTTGGGTTCCAAGCGCTCGGCTTGAACGGTGCCAAGTCGCTGGGCCACACCCCCGTGTTGTTGCGGTCGGAGAGGACTACCATTGCAGGTGCCGTGAACATCGGCAGCTGGTGAGAACGGACGGGAGAGGTAGGCCCATGAAGCTCGACAAGTACCTTCGCAAGCGCAAGATCGATAAGCCGCAGCAACCCATGACCGCGACCCAGGCCCGCTTTCCGATCTCTCCCGAGGAGCTCGTGGAGAGGCTCGACGCGATCGAGCGCGAGGTGAAAGCACTGCGCGCCGACACGAGGTTCGCGACACAGCTCGCCTACACCGTCGACGAGGCGGCGCAGATCACGCGCATCGGGATCAATAAGCTGCGCGAGCGGTGCGGGATGCCCGAGAGCGAGCCGCAGCACATCAAGGTGGTTCACATCGGGCGACGCATCGTCATCCCTCGCAGCGAGCTTCTCCGCCATCTCGAGCAGCAGGCCCAATAAAATCCAGCCGACGCCAGCCCCGGTTCAAGAGCGCTTTGGACCGACTTCACCACCTGAGTCCGGCAGGCGAGACGCCGAACTGTCCCCGACTCCGAGGACCACGGCGTACTCGCCTGCTCTCCGGTCCTCATCTCCATTCCTGACAAAATGTTACCTGTATCCCGACGGATCCGGGCAGTAGCCCCCGAAGAAGCCACGAGCACCTTCGCGACGCACGAACGGATCCGAGCTGGCGGGGAGCACTCCGAGGCGGGCAAGCTGCTCCCGAAACTCGTAGCGGATGCGAATCACCGCGGCCGGCGTGTCCTCCAGTTCGAGGTCCACCCACTCCACGTCGTGCCGGGTGCGCTCGCCGATGCCTGTCGCCGCGTACTCATCGCTGAGCTTCCTGTCCTTAGGAAGGGATTCGGCGGTGCCTCCGAGAGCATCAAAGGAAGTCTCCCCTCCAGGAACTCCTCCCGCCACCCCGTCGGCTCCAGCGGGGGCTCCTTCCGACGCGCGATTCTGCGGAGCCGGAGCGCTCCGGTCGCCCCGCGAACCCGCCTGACCCTCGGGAACGGGCGCCTGCGCGCGGGGCACGACCCTGTTGCAAGCGACCTTCTGCCGGTAGAACACCGCCTCGATGACGCCGAGGTTGTCGGTCTGACCGAGCCACGCGCCATACGACGAGCGCTCGCCGGTGAAGACGAAGCGGCGCGCGTTGCTGCCGTTGACCTGCCATCCCGGAATCTCAACCGACTCGTATGGGCCAAGCACCCATTTGGCGGCGCTGCGCGCGTCGCCGTGGCGCGCATCGATCGTGTCGAGGCCATCCACGGCCAGCGCCACGGCTACCCTGACCGGCAGCGGGTTCGTGATGCGCAGGACGTACGCTCGGTCGCGCACCGCCTCCACATACACCGCGCCGCGGGCGTGATATTCGGGGCGAGCGCTGCCATCGAGCACCACCTGGAGCGAGAATCCGCGCGTTGCGGCGCCGAGCGCCGGTCCTGCCAAACCGATAGCCACGGCTGCTGCAGTTGCAAGTGCCTTCGGGACGTTCATAACGACCTCCCTTCTCGTCCCTTAGACACCACAGCCGCGAAAAACGTCCCCAATCGCCCGAAAACCCCGCACGAAGACCCTTGGAAGTTGCCCCGATAGAGCAGACACTTTGACCTGACGCTGGATCGAGGGTCAGGTAGTTTCCTTCGGCAGGCGGCGTCTTCGCCTCGGTGCCGTCTTGCCCGGCTTCTTCGTGCCCTTCATCTCCTCAAGCTTCTTTCGGGCCTCGCGCGCCCCGATCTCCCGGATGGCGAGAATGGCGGCTCGAGTCGTTGCCCTCATTCTCAGGGCGCCGCTTGTCTTGTCCCACCCGTAGACGATCTGCGGCGTGATACCCAGGAGCCTAGCGAATTGCTGCCCGCTCAGTCGGAGCCTCCGCCGCAGGCTGCGCATGCCCTTGGCGGTGATGCGCGCTTTGTCGGTCGTCTCGGGAACCGACGACGGGTGAGCCTTGGTGAGGCCCTCGATCGTTTTCCAGAGTAAGTGCAGCTCCTTTTCCAACTGGGTGACCCTCCGCTTCAGGTCGGCAGCCGTGCGCCGTAGCCCGGCGGCCGGCCTGCTGACCGAGGCGACAGCCTTCTTGGTTTCCCGGCGAGCGACGCGGGAGATCTCGTCTTTCAGGACCTTCGCAATGTTGGGCATGGGGTTCCTTTCCGGTGAACACCTTGATTCTAGATTACTCCTTCGGCGCAACTGGGGTCGCACAGGACCACTCACCGAGGAGGGCGGCCGGGTGTTGCCGGGTCTGTGCGTCCCTGTAGATATGTCCTCGGAGCCCACCAAGCACGCCGATGAGTCGATGGACGTTTCGTGGCTCAGGCCCTGCTGCTTCCTGCGCAATCAGGACGCACCCATTGAGAGAATTCTCAGCTTCGTCATGAGAGAGAGGCGCGCTTCCTTCCGCCATCCCTGCCGCACCCTCCATTGAGAGGCTGGAGGGGAGATTGACAAGCGGTTTTCCCTGGAGCACTCTCCTATGGAAGATCGGTCAGAAAGGAGCAAAAATGATGGCCACGAAGAAAGCGACAACGAAAAAGGTAGCTGCGAAGCGCAAGCCGAGTGCAGCCTTCATGAAGCCGATGACGCCGAGCGCGTCACTCGCTGCGGTCGTCGGATCGAAGGCGCTACCGCGAACCGAAGTCACGAAGAAGCTGTGGGCGTACATCAAGAAGAACAACCTGCAAGACCCAAAGAACAGGCGCATGATCAATGCCGACGCTAATCTCTCCGGCGTGTTCGGCAGCAAGAAGCAGGTGTCGATGTTCGAGATGACAAAGCTGGTCAGCAAGCACCTGAAATAGGCGGCGCCTTCGGGACGCCCCGGCCCCCACTTGCCCTATCGGCGCCGGTTCCTATCAACTTGAAGTGCGCCTACGTGGAGGAAACGGCACTTTGGTTGGTTGCCTCTTCTGCCAGGAGGACGCAGAAAGGGGAACAGGGTGAAGATCTCGGTGGTGTTCGCGACTCTCCTCTTTTCAGTCTCCGCGTGGGCCGACAAAGGAGTCGGCGCGGTCTTGGCGAAGGACGTCGAAACCTACACCTCTGCCACTGGGGGCAAGGTGGAGTACCACCTCAAGGCGGGGACCATTTTCGGGTTCTTCACTTTCACGGGGGGATGGGGCGAACACAAGGAAAAGAACGGGTTCTATCGCGTGGCCTTCTTTGCGAACAACAATGGGGGGGAGGAGAAAACCACCTGGGTCAAGGAGGAGAACCTGGAGTTCTTCTACTGGGAATGCACTGCGAGTAAGACTTCAGGGTGGCTCACGTCCGAGACGGCCTGCATCCCAGTCGAGGGAATCACGCGCAAGTGGAGGCTGGAATTCAGGATGGGTGCCGGCGAGAAGTGCAAAGAGCTGGGGATCAAGGCACTCGAGGGAAGTGTATTCCTGGAATCCGTCGCGCCCCCCCGGTAGAACCTCCAGCCACGCCAACGACTCCCGTGGAGAAAACCTCCCCGTGACCTCTGCGAAGAAGGCCGTCTCCCACCAGAGGAACGCCCCTCAAGTCTGCCGGGGCGAAGACCCCCGAGGGGAAGCGGCGGGCCTCCAAATTGCCGCCCATATGGTGATTGTTCGCTGTTGAGTAGACTCGGGCTGAGCTAGCTAGAGCTCGGACCGGAAGGGCCCCACGAGCCACTCCGTCACCCGCTTCCTCAGCGAGCGTGCCTTCCACGTCGCGGTCGTGTACGGGCGGCAGCGCGATTCGTCCCGCAGGTAGCGTTCCTTCATCAAACCGGCGAACGCGGCGTCGTACACGAAGAGATTGACCTCCTCGTTCAGATGGAACGAGCGGTCGTCGAAGTTCGCCGATCCCACCGTGGAGAAGATCCCATCCACGACCATCGTCTTTAGGTGGAACATCGTCGGCTGGTATTCGAAGAACTTCACGCCGCCTTCGAGCAGAGGCCCGAAGGATGAGCGGCCCGCCGCCTTCGTCGCGGGAACGTCGTCCTGCTCGTCCGACGGGATCATCACCCGCACGTCCACGCCCCTCTTCACAGCAGCGATGAGCAGACCGGCCGTCGTTTCGTCCGGAAGGAAGTAGGAGTTCGCGATCCAGATCTCCTTCACGGCCGCGGCGAGCGAGATCGCGTAGACGCGTCCCGCGCCCGACATCGCCGCGAGCGGTGACGAGGGCACGACTGCGACGGACGTCGAGGCGATCTGCGGGAGAGCGGGGAAGAACTCGGCGCCGACGAGGGGCTCGCCCGTCGCCTCCGACCAGTTCTCCTGGAACGCCCGCTGGAGGCCACGGACCGCAGGTCCTTCCACACACACCTGCGTGTCGCGCCAGTGCTCGCGGGAATCCGCGTCGCCTCGCCACTGGTCGGCGAACCCAACGCCACCCGTGAAGCCGACCGTGCCATCCACCACGAGAACCCGCCGATGGTTGCGATGGTTCACCACCCAGAGCATCCACGGTTTCGTCGAGTGGAAGAACTCCACGCGGCAGCCGGCGCGGCGCAGGGTGTCGACGTCGCTCGCCTTCAGGCTCCCGCGCGGAGAGCCGACCGCGTCGAGCAGGACGCGTACCGCGACGCCGTGCGCGGCCCTGTCGGCGAGCGCGTCGCGGAAGCGTGTGCCCACCTCACCGGACCAGAAGATGTATGCCTCGAAGTTCACGGTCTCCCGAGCGGACGAGATGGCGGCAAGCATGGCCGGGAAGATCGCGTCGCCGTTCTCGAGAAGCTCGAGTCGGTTTCCGGACGTCATCGTCGGGCCCGGTAGCGCCGACGGCAGAAACGTCGGCGCGCTCACCGTGAAACCGTGAGGCAGCTCGTAGATTGTCTGCTTCGGCGCGCTCGACTTCGCGACGGCAATGGCGAACACGAAGCCCGCTGCGAACGAAATGAGGACGACCCCAAAAAGACACAGCGATTTTGAGCGTCGGAGGCCGGCAATCGTCACAAACTTAAGATTACACCTGCCGTCCGAAGCGTTGCTGCGAAGATCCTCTCCGCCCGTGCCGCCCTGGCGGCCCGCGACCCTAGGGACCTGAAGTCAGTATCGCCAACGGCCGGGACTACACTACGCGAAGTGCCCGCACCCTCAAAGACCCCACTCAAAGTCTCCGCCCTGCGCCGCATCGCGGCCGCGCTGGGACCAGGCGTCATCACCGGCGCCGCCGACGACGATCCTTCAGGGATCGCGACATATTCCATCACCGGCGCGCAATTCGGCACCCGGTTTCTCTGGACCGCACCGGTTCTCTGGCCATTGATGGCGGCAGTGCAAATGATGTGCGCGAGGATCGGGTTGGTCACCGGCCAAGGGCTGGCCGGAGCGCTGCGGCAGAAGTACCCGCGGTGGCTGCTCGCCACCGCGGCCGGCGCGTTGTTCATCGCCAACACCATCAACGTCGGCGCCGATCTTGGCGGGATGGCGGACGCGGGGCACCTGCTCACCGGCGTGCCGGCGTTCGTCTGGGTGCTCGCGTGCGGCATCGGGATCACGATCGCGACGATCCGGCTGCAATACGCGGCGATCGCGAAAACGCTCAAGTGGCTGGCGCTGATCCTTGCGGTGTACGTCGTCGCCGCCATCGATGTCCACCCCGACTGGGGAGCCGTGCTGCATGCGACGGTCGTGCCGAATCTGCCGCACGGTCGCGACGCGTGGGCGACGCTCGTCGCGATCCTCGGAACGACGATCAGTCCGTACCTGTTCTTCTGGCAGGCGTCGCAGGAGGTCGAGGAAGAAAAGGCAGCCGGTCAGCTCACAATCAAGGCGCGGCAGGGAGCGACTGCAACGGAGATCGGCGACCGGAAGATCGACATCGGGCTTGGCACGCTCTTTTCAAACGTCGCAATGTTCTTCATCATCGTGACGACGGCAAGCACACTACACGCGCACGGCCAGACAAAGCTGGCAACGTCGGCCGACGTAGCGGCCGCGCTCCGTCCGCTGGCGGGCCCCTTCGCGATGCTGCTCTACACGATCGGCATCGTGGGGACCGGATTGCTTGCCATTCCGACGCTCGCGGGTTCCGCCGCGTACGCGTTCGCAGAGACGTTCAACTGGCGGCAGGGAATAGACCAGAAGTTCACGCGAGCCCGTGCCTTCTATGCCGTCATCGGAGTTTCGATCGCGATCGGTGTCGCGATGGATTTCGCGGGGATCAGCGCGGTGAAGGCGCTTTACTGGACGGCGGTGATCAACGGCCTCCTGGCGCCGTTCCTGCTGGTCGGCATCCTTCACGCCGCTTCGGATCGCAACGTCATGTGTGGCCAGCCGAGTTCGTGGCTGGGGCGCGTGGTCGTGGGCCTCACGACGCTCGCGATGTTCGCGGCGGGGATCGCGATGTTCGTGGTCTAGGAGCTTGTCCGAGTAGTCGGGTGCGGTCTCGCTACGAGCGCCGCGGGGGGCCAGGTGCAAGCCGCCGCGACGAAGGCGTCGAAGACCAGCTCTTCACCGGCCTCGCCGCCCTGGAAGCCGACCCGCACCGCGCCCAGCGCGCGACTAGCCTGGCCCATGGGTATCCCCTTCGCTCAGGTCAGCACTCATTAGGAGCCCAATATGAGAATGGACTTTACCTGTCGCGCATGAGATGAGAGGTTCCTTGTCGCGTGCTACAGAACGCCGCCCGGAAAGCACCTCCACGAGAACCTCAACGCTCCTGGTCCCATCATTGCCGCCGTCGCAGCCTGCGCCCATGACAAACTTCTGCAAGCAGTTACAAGTGTTTCGTTCGCCTCCATGGCCCGACCTGAACGGGCACCACTTTGCCGAAGCACTAACTTCTCCTGAGACAACCTGAGTCAAGGGGATACCCATGATCCAGGCTAGGTTCCCATGGATCACGACAATACCTTCGGGCAATTATTACCACTGGCGTTGCCAACCGGCTGCTCGGAAGAGTCTCGCAAGTCGATCTCCGAACTGGTAGCGCTGCAATCAGCGCTTGCAGCTGAGTCTCCTGCCGAAGTCCTCATGTTTGGCGCACCTTGACGATTATCCTGCAGCGCGCAGCCACTGTCCGTCCCGGAGGCGAAAGCCTTGCCGCGTCCGGCAAATGAACGCGTTCTCAGGATCGCTCCAAACGCGGTTCTCGACCGTCACGCACTCGCACGCCGTTCGCAGCACGTTGAACGCGTTCGCTTCGCCCCGCCGTCGTCGTGACAGAGCGGTGCCAGCCTGGACGACTAGCGCTGAGTGCCCCTCGATGGCGAAACGCGCGCGCGTGGTGCCCACTCGTCCGGTATGGAGATGGCCCGAGAGAATGATGTGTACACCGCAGGCCGCGAGGCCGCGCATTGCCATCGCGGCGCGCCCAACCAGCTCCCTGGCAGCGGCGTCTTCCGGGAGGTCAAAGGGATGGTGGGTGACCACGACCTTGAGGACGTGTGCGGGCAGGGCGCACAGCCGTCCGCGCGCCCGCGCCACCTGTTCCTCATTGATGCGGCCGCTCTTGAACGTGAGGGAGCGTGCCGTATTGATGCCGAGCACCGCGATCTCATCGTCGGCGTAGAGCGGCTCCAGGTCCGGTCCGATGGCGCACTCATAGTTCGCAAGGGGGTGCAGGAAGCGGGCGACGACATTGTAGAGCGGCACGTCGTGGTTGCCCGGGACCACGATCACCGGAGCGGGCAGACGGTCGAGGAAGGCACGTGCCATGCGGAACTGCGCGCGGCGGGCACGCTGGGTGAGATCGCCGGAAATCGCCACGAGGTTCGGGGCGCAATCCTGGACGCTCGCGATCAGGGGCGCGACGAGCGCAGGTTCGGCATCGCCGAAGTGCAGGTCGGATAGGTGGACGATGGTGCGCATTGGGTTAGGGCGCAGCGACCTCCTCATCTGGCGCGGGCACGATCAGTTGCAGCGCACCTGGCATGATCGCGTAATGGAGCGGCGTACGAAGTCGCACGACCTCTCCGTCGAGCGACACTTGCATCGAATGCCGGCGGGACCGAACCGTGATCGCCGTCGCCGTGATGGCCTCTAGATCCGGGTCGTGGGCTCCGCGGGAGGTGAAAGCTCGTAGCGCGAGCAGCAGGAGATCAAGGCGATCGAGCGCCGGCGGCACGTACAGTGCGAGCCGTCCACCGTCCAGACGGGCGCGCCGCCCGATCGCAAGACCGGTCACGAGGTACTCGTTATTGCCGACGAAAACAAGCGGGGTGCGCCGCACCTCGCGCGTCCCGCCGACTTCGATCTCCACGGTGACGAACGCGAAGCGCCGCAGCGCCATTACGAGCGCCCAGAGGAACGCCGGCCACTTGCCGCGGCCGAGGCGCTGCTGCTGCTCATCGCGCATCTTCACGATCGTGGGATAGAGCCCCAGACTCGAGTTGTTGAGGAAGATCTGATCATTCACACGCGCGACGTCAACGGCCCGAGTGTGCCCCACCGCGATGCACGCGATCGCCGACCCGAGATTTGACGGGATGCCCGCGTCACGGGCGAAATGGTTGAGAGTGCCCATTGGCAGCACGCCGAGCCGTGTGGACGTGCCCACGACGTGGGCGGCGACCGCGTTGACCGTGCCGTCGCCACCTCCCGCGACGATGCAACCGGGGCGAAGCGCCATGGCCCCCCGCGCCTCCGCGACGATCCCCGCGCCGTCGCGGGCGATCGCGATGCGGGCCTCGATGCCATTGGTGCGGAACATCTCCGCAAGGCGCGCGGCGATGCGGGCCTCGGCGGCACCCCCCGCGCTCTCACTGACGATGACGAACAGGGCTTCGTCAGACCGCATCACCACGCTCGCGTTCCACCGCCAGCGCTAGGCTCCTCACCCGGAGTCCTTGAAGGGTCATGTTGCCTCTCCGCTGGTCGCTCTCGGCGGAATTCTACTCCCCAACTCCCGCCAAGGCTGCGATTTGGGGAGGGCGCAAAATGGGCCGCAAACCCGGTTCTGGGACAAGTGTAGCCACCCACGAGCGGCCTGAAGATGGCTTTCTTGACTGGTGCGCCCGGCGCGATTCGAAC
>PMLC01000147.1:17571-24546 GCA_003158745.1 Acidobacteriota bacterium | reverse complement strand
CGGGCTCGCACCGCGGGTGCCGCGCCGGCCTCCGAGAGCGAGGACGAAACCGTCTCGCAGCCATTCGTGGCCGCGGCGACGCTCGCGGCCAAGCATGACGTGGTCTGCCTGCCCATCATCGACTGGGGCTTCCGTTGGCAGCGGCCGCAGCAGATCGCCTCGCGCTTCGCCGCCGCCGGTCATCGCGTCTTCTACGTGGCGCAGAACTTCCGCGCCGACGGCCCGGCCTGCACCGTGGAGGAGAAGCGCCCGAACGTTTTCGAGGTCTCGCTCCGAGGCCCGCAGCGCAACGTCTACCAGGACGAGATGAATCAGGAAGCGCTCGCCGCGCTGTTCTCCTCGCTGGACGCCCTCCGCCGCGACTTCCAGCTGGGTGCCACCGCAGTGATCGTCGAGCTGCCGTTCTGGTGGCCGCTGGCGAAACGGGCTCGCGACGCCTTCGCGTGGCCCGTCACCTACGACTGCATGGACTACCACGCCGGTTTCTCCACCAACCGGCCCGAGATGATCGTGCAGGAGGACGAACTCCTCGTCGGCGCGGACCTGGTCGTCGTGTCGTCCGCACTGCTCGAGGAGCAGGCGCGCCGCCACAACCCGAACGTGGCGCTGGTGCGCAACGGCTGTGAGTTCGAGCACTTCGCCGCTGCGGCCACCAAGATCTCCAACCCGCGTCCGGTGGTCGGCTACTACGGCGCCATTGCCGACTGGTTCGATGCGGACCTCGTCGCGGACCTGGCCGAGCGCCGCGGGGACTGGGACTTCGTCCTGGTGGGATCGACGTTCACGGCCGACACGAGCCGCCTCGGCAAGCTCGCCAACGTCTCGCTGCCCGGCGAAAAGCCGTACGCCGAGATCCCGTCGTGGCTCGCGCGCTTCGACGTGGCGATCATGCCGTTCAAGCGCATCCCCCTCACCGAGGCCACCAACCCGGTGAAGGCGTACGAGATGCTCGCCTCCGGCAAGCCGCTCGTCGCGGTGCCGATCCCGGAGGTCGCGGCGATGGCGCCCCACGTGCGGCTGGCCTCCACCGTCGAGGAGTTCGAGAGCGAGATCGCCGCGGCGCTGGCGGAACGGGGCGCGGCGGTGGCCGCGAAGCGCCAGGCGTTCGCCCGCGAGAACACATGGGAGGAGCGCTTTGTCCACTTCGAGGCCATCGTTGCCGAGAGCTTTCCGCTCGCCTCCGTCGTGGTTGTGACCTACCAGAACGTCGACCTCACGCGCGCGTGCCTGGAGAGCATCTACGAGCGCACCGAGTGGCCGCGCTTCGAGGTCATCGTCGTGGATAACGCCTCCTCCGACGGGACGCGTCGTTACCTCAAGGATGCCCCGGCGCGCTTCCCCAACCTCGCCGTGGTGCTCAACGAGAAGAACTGGGGCTTCGCGGCGGGCAACAACATCGGGCTGCGCCAGGCGCGTGGCGACTACCTCGTCCTGCTCAACAACGACACCGTGGTCACCCGAGGGTGGCTCTCGACTCTGATCCGGCACCTCCACGCGGATCCCAAGCTCGGCCTCATCGGCCCCGTCACCAACGAGGTCGGGAACGAGGCCAAGGTCGAGATCGGCTATTCGAGTCCCGAGGACATGCCGGCCTGGGCCGCGACGTTCGTCAGGAAGAACGACGGCCTCACGCGGCCGATCCCGATGCTCGCCATGTTCTGCCTGGCGATGCGGCGCGACGTATTCGAACGCGTCGGGGAGCTCGACGAGCGCTTCGGCATCGGCATGTTCGAGGACGATGACTACTGCCGGCGCGTCCGCGAGGCCGGGCTCGAACTCAAATGCGCCGACGACTGCTTCGTTCACCACGCCGGCAGGGCTTCCTTCAAGCTGCTCGGCGACAAGAGATATCTGGAGGTCTTCGAGCACAACCGCGCGCTCTACCAGGAAAAGTGGGGCGAGATGTGGCAGCCCCACCTCGACGACATCGACCGGCGGCGCATCCCGGGCCTGCGTCGGCGGCTCGCTGAGATCGTCGCCGAGGCGGGAGTGCCACCCGAGCGCGTCGTGGTTTTCCTCCCCTCGATCGGCTGGAACACGCCGCTCGTACAGCGCCCACAGCAACTCGCCCGGGCGCTGGCACGGTGCGGCCACCTGGTGGTGTTTGACTGCTCGGGCAGCCTCATCGACGACTTTGCCGACTTTGTTCCGGTCGAGCGCAACCTCGTCCTCTACAAGGGCCCCCGGGACGTGCTGGAGACGCTCGACAGGCCGATTCTCTGGGCGCTGCCCTACAACGCCCCACTAACCGACCGTTGGGAACGGCGTCGGGTCGTGTACGACTGGATCGACGACCTGTCGGTGTTTCCGTACCACGGCGACAAGCTCGCGAAGAACCACCAACGCATGCTGGCCGAAGCGGACCTTGTGCTGTGCGTGGCTCGGCCCTTGCTCGAACAGGCCACCAAGACCCGTCGCGACGCGCTCTACCTGCCCAACGGTGTGGAATACGAGGCGTTCGCCAGGCCGCCCGGGAGGACCGCCCTCGATGCCCGCTTCCTGAAGCTGGCCGGCAACGGCCGTCCGACCGTCGGCTACTACGGAGCGATCGCTTCCTGGCTCGACGTCACGATGCTGGCCGCCGTGGCCGGACAGCGGCCCGACTGGAACTTCATCCTGATCGGCAAACGCCTCTCCGGCGCGCCTCCCCTCGACTCCTTCGCGAGCCTGCCCAACGCGCTCGTCCTCGACGCCCAACCGTACGCCGCCTTGCCCGACTACCTGGCACGCTTCACGGTGGCGATGATCCCATTCGTCCTCAACACGATCACCCGCGCCACGTCGCCCATCAAGATGTACGAATACTTCGCGGCCGGCAAGCCGGTCATCGCGCCGCCCATGCCCGAGTGCGAGGCGTTCTCCGAGGTCCACGTCGTTCGAGACGCCAATGAGTTCTCGGCGGCCCTCGACGCCACCCGCGCCGAGGCGGTCGACCCGGCGTTCGTGGAGCGGCTGCGCGCGATCGGCCGGGAGAATTCGTGGGCGAAGAGGGTCGATGTGGTGGCCAAGCGTCTCGCCATGGCGCCACCAAACGAGTAGTCGAGTCTGTCTCGCGTGCTGTCTCATGCAGGCTTGCGGTTTGGCCCTGTACGGGAGGCTGTCATGGACGAGACAGACAAGGGCAACGGCATGACCGGCGAACTGCCTGACGACGTCCAACGGCGGACTACTCGACGCCGCGCTACGTCGTCAGGAAGTGATGCGGTCCATGCGACGCTACTGCGCCAGTTTCTGGAAGGCCGGGACGCAGCGCACGACGGGGCAGCGTGCGGGGTTGACACCGGCGGATGGGATCACTGCCGGCCGAGGGCGCGGCAGGCGTAGAGGGTGCGCGTCCCGCTTTCAAGCGGCATGCGTGACTCGACGGCGAAGGCTCGACCCAGGCACGCCTCGAAGACGGTCTGGTCGTAGTCGGCGTAGTCGTCGCGCTTGTTGAGCAGCAGACGCCGCACCATCGGGTCGTCCTTCCCCACGAACTCGATCACGAGATCGCAGCCGAGCTCCGCCAGCCAGCCGACGAACTCGGGCAGCGGGACGTTTCCCGCGATGACCACGTGATGGATGAGCGCGAGGCAGAGCGCGAGGTCGGGCCGCCCCCGGTCCCAGAGCGTGCGGCGCTCCGCGCAGCGCCAGCCCATACCTGGCGAAGGGTCGGTGACGTCCACGACCAGGGGCAGGATGCGGTCGCCGCCTTCCACCTTGAGCTCGGAGAACAGGCGGTCGACCGTCGTCTCCTCCTGCTCGAGCGCCACGACCAGAGGGGCGTGGCGAGCCGCGATCCGGGAGAAGTCCCCCGTGTTCGCGCCGATGTCCCAGACCATTCCGGGACGCCGCGCGGCGACGAAGTGTTCGACGAACTCGCGCTTGGCCTGGAGGTCGGTCGCCTGGTAGCTGTGCTCGTGACGGTACTCGGTCCACGTCGACCGCCGGCGCCGAGCCTGCAGGCGTGCCACGACGCGCCGCATGCCCCGCACCGTCCGCTCGACCATGGACCGCTTGAACCCTGCACGCGCCATGAGATCGACGGAGCTCACCTCCGCATCGGCGAAGCGCCCTTGCGCCATCGCGTGGAGCCAGACGTGCGTGAGCACGCCGCGCCGCAGCAGATCACGAGCCCGGAGCATCGAGCGGCAGGTTTGGGGGTCGATGCCGTCGAGCCGCGCGCGGAGGAGCATCGGCCCCGGCAGCCCGCGTGCCGACTGGAGCAGGAGCGGGAAGAGGAACAGCTGGCAGAACTGGCGATAGCCGACCCACGGCTCGCCCTCGCGGTAGGGCTCGATCGAGGCGACGTCGATGAATTGCGGGCGCGTGCCGCGCCACTGGATGTTGTAGGGCGTGGCGTCCTTGAGGGTGAAGCCTTCGGCGAGCGCTCCGAGGAGCACGTCGAGCTGGAGCAGCGCCGCCTCCTTGAGCATCGAGAAAGACCACTCGTAGGGGTAGGAGACGAACGGCACCCGGTCGTGCTCGAGGATAGCGACCCAGCCCTCCCCGATGGCGGGACAACCCGGGCCGGTCAGGCGCCGTGTGCCGACGACCGCCCCCTCCGCGCTCAGCTTCTGGAAGAACGCGGCCCGGGAGTATGCCTCCCACGCGGCGAGCGCGCGGGGCCCGAGAGCGCGCAAGACGCGCTCACCCTCGAGGAACACCCGCGCCGTCCGGTCGCGGAAAGAGCCGCCCTCCGGGTGGGGGCCGGCGGGGCCGGTCCCAGGGTTACTTCTCGTCATCCTCCGCCTCGGTGCGGAGGTGCAACGCGCGCAGGATCGAGTGCCAGAAGAGCTTGAGCGCCACCGCGAACGCGGCAACGCCGCCGAGGAGCAGCTGCAGCATGACGCTCCCCGCGGCCGGGTCGAGGTAGGCGTAGGCGGGCCTCGCGGCGAGCAGTAGCGCGGCGGCGACGGCGACGAGGGTCGGCTTCATCGTTCCCTTCATTGCGCTCCTCTGCCCGCGAGTCATGCCGGACCTGCCTTGCGGCCTCGTCACTCTAGCATGTCACGAGCCGGCCGGGGCCGAGCCTGCGGCGACAGGCTCGAGACGCAGGTTCCCGAGAGCCAGCGAGGCGCAAAGGCCCCAGTTCGAGTTCGGCTCGAGGTCACCGACGTAACGGACTTCGAGACGCAGCGTTGCCCGGCTGGATGCCGCGCGGAACCGCCACTCGACCGGCGTCACACCCGTGAACGTCCCGGCCCCCAGGTCGTGCTGGTAGACGAGCCGATCGTCGAACCACACCATCTGCACGAGATGGTCCGGGCGGTCGTTGGCGTAGTCATCCTTGATGTCGAACGAGATCGTATACGCGGTGTCGCGCGTGAGGCCCTCGAAGGGGAGCACGACCGCAGCCCAGTCGCCACGCTTGGGATCGAGCTGGGAGGTCGGGAAGAGCAGCAGTAACCGCCTGTCGTTGCTCGCGACCGTGACCGGCTCATCGCCGGAGCTCGAGGACGCCTGGGGAGTGCCAAGGAAATGAACGCGCGCCGCAGCCCGGTACGCCGACAGGGTGTCCTGGTAGTTCCCCAAGACTCTGCCGGTCGGGCGCCAGCTGCGCTCGAACCAGCTGAAACCGGAGGCGACGAACTCCGTCATCGCCGACATGTAGCGGGTCGTACGCCAGTTCTGGTCGACGACCGAGAAGAACGTTCGCGGTCGCGGAGAGTCTGGGGAAAGTCCGAACATGTCGGCCCCGGGGACGCCGGTCGCGTCGATCCTGAGCTGCGCCAGAACCGTGCGCGGGATGTCGCTGAGCTGGACCGGCGCGTTCGATACGTGAAGTGGCCCGTGCGCGCCGAGCGGCTTGACGAGAACGAGCGGCAGCGCGCGCGTCTGGCGGGCTGGTCCCTGGGTTCCGGCGGCCGCCTCGAGGTCGTGAGGCAGGACCACGGGGAGGTCGAGGCCGTGGTCCGACACGATCAGGAGCAGGGAGTTGTCGTAGAGTCCTCGCTTCCTCAGGAAGTCGAGCAGCGACGCCGCCACCTTGAGACTCCCGTGGACGGTGCGCCGGTAGTTCTCGGCTGTGAACGGGAGATTTGCCCTCTGCACGTTCTCGTCGATGGTGAGCGGCGGATGCGGGCCCTGAAGGTGGAAGAACTTGAAGACCGGGCTGCTTTCAAGTGGGACCTCGGTCCCCGCTCGAGCGAGCCCTCCCTTGAACGCCACGTTCTGCTCGATCCCGTTCAACGTCACGATAAACCTGTCGTTTCTTAGGCCGAGTCTGCGGGCGACCGCGCTGAGGAGCCAGGACTGGTGCCGGTAGACGAGGCGCTTGAGCGTGTGCGGCACGCTCCGGAACAAACCCAGATCGGCGAGAAAGGCGATGTTGCCGCCTACCTCTTTGAAGCGTTGGGGGTCCGACACCAGGTTCGACATCACCGAGGGATCTGCCCAGACAGACCGGCACAGTCCGAACACGTCGACGATGTAACCGTGTTCCTTGAGCATCTTCGGCAGCGAGGACCGTGAAGTATAGGCCGCCTTCACGAACGCGAGGTACGGTCGCGAGTCGTCGTAGCGCTGGGCGGTCAGCATCGCCGGGAGCGAACCCTGCGTGAGCGAAAAGTCCGCCACCGCGTTCCTGAAGTAGATGAAGCCGTCGAACGCAGCGGCAAGTTCGGGGTCTTCGGCCGTCACTCGCGCGAACTCGCTCGTCATCAGGCCATCGAGCAGGAGCACGATCACGTTCCGCTGCGAGGAGAAACGGTACTCCTTCGAGAAGTCGAAGTGGTTGCGCAGGTACCAGGGGTCCTCGTCTCGGGTCACGGCGAGGACGATCGCGGACGCGAGTTGAACCGACAAAAGCGCGACCGCGACGGTCACCGCATTACGGGCGATCCAACGTCGCCCGACGATGCAGATCAGGATGACAACGGCCCAAACTGCGGCGTCGACCCAACCCCTCCACCCGGTGGCTCCCCAGTCGATTTCAGAACCGTCGAGCTGACCGTACCTCCAGGCGACGACGTTCGCCTGCAGCCAGAGGGCGAC
>PMLC01000147.1:0-17455 GCA_003158745.1 Acidobacteriota bacterium | reverse complement strand
GGATATGGTCCCCTTCACCTGGGCCCGTCAATTCTGCAATCATCGAAAAAGCTTAGCACGCCGACGCGGATGGAGGTGGCGAGCCGTATCACTGACACCGGGGCGCGTAACGTCCACCCCGACGGTGCGGGAGAAACTGGTGCAGTGTTGCCGGGGTCGTCACCCGTGGTGAGGCGTTGGTTGGCGCGAGCCAGTCAGTCAGGGGAAACGTCCGCGGGAGGGCGCGTGATCGCCGGTTCACAGTGGCTGACGCGTTCCGGCAGCGCCGCCCCCTGCGTCCTCGCTCGGCGGTGGTGTACGATCCGCACCGATGAGAGCGAGGAAACGCGGGTTAGATTTCAGTATGGCCTTGGGGCTCCTGTTGGCGCTGTTCGTGGCCGTCGTGGCTCCGTTGCATGGCATTTTGCCCTTGTGGGTCGAAGGTATGCCTGAGTACCTAGACCAGCTCGCCGGCGCAATCGGTAGGCCGTGTACAGCTCCGTTGGGTGCACTGCGGGTCGGCCAGAGGTACATCCCGTTGGCGGTCGTTGCGTACCAGGGACCGTTGATGACGTACCTTGACATTCCGGCGGCCTACCTCTGGTACTCCGGAGTGACCTCTGATCTGTACCTTTATAGGTACAAAGGGATCGTCGTCCTTGCGCTGTCATCGTTCCTTTTTTTTGCTGTGCTGAGGCGTTTCCTCGGTTCCGCGCCCGCGTTTCTGGCGGCTCTCGTCTTCGTCACGCTGCCCATCAATGTGTTGTGCTCTATCGGCGATCTCCAGCATCACCTCGCGGTGGGCTTCGGGATTCTTTGTGCCACCTTGGCGTTTGTCCTCTATCTCGAGACGAAGAGGCCGGGTTGGTTCTGGGCGACGGCGGCCCTCGCCGGCGTGGCCCTGTGGACCCGGGCTGAAGCGCTCATCTGGCCGGTCGCCGCGCTCGTGGCGTTTGGGGCGTTCTTCCGCCGGAAGGAACTGACTGCGTGGTGGCGCGCGACCGGGAATAGGGGACGACTGCTGCTTCTTTCCGCGCCGGCATTTCTCGTCGGGGCCGCGCCGACCACGGCGTACAACGTGGTCCATCCTCGATACGGCCTTGTTGCCTTCCTTTTGGGTGGGGCAGGGATGACTGCCAGCGGCCTGAACGCGGCACAAATCTTCAGAATTCGCCTGGCGCAGTTCGTCAACTTTAACCTGCTGGACAATTGGGGGCAGTACGTCACGCGGTCCGGGGAATGGATTGTCCTGGTTGCGTTTGCGGCCTCGTGTGCTGTCGTACTCGCGCTGTGGGTCAAACGACGCCGCGTGACCTTTCCACTCTTCGCCCTCGCGATCGTCCTTCCTCTCTCGGTGTTCTGCAACCGGGGCCCGCGAGAGCATCACCTCTTGCCCTTGATGCTTCTCGTCGTGGCTGTGGTGGCGGAAGCGGCCGCGGCGGTGCCCACCAGGCTGCGGGGTATCGGCCTCGTTCTCCTGGGTGGTGTCCTGATCGCCAACGTCGCTGTGTGTCGGTCCGACCTTGCGGACTGGAGGCGCAACGCAAACGTCGGTGACACCTTGCTCAACCACTCCGACCCTGCTCTGCTCGTCTCGCGGCTGGAACCCTATCGGAACGACGCACTCTACTTCACGAACATCGGTCTCTACCAGGAGGCCGTGTGGGGATCACGCGGCAGGCTCTGCGGGAAGGATATCTTGAAGTGGGGGGACGACCAGGGGTTTGAAACCGCGGTGCGGCAGGCGCTTTCGAGTCCTGCCCAGCGTGTCGTTTTTGTCGGCTTTCCAAGCGAGCGTGAGAGGAGAATCCCGGAGCGCGCGCTTCTGCGGACGGATATCTTGACGGCAACCCTGCGGGCGAGTGGGCTTCGCTGGAGGAGTGAAGTCATTTCTTTCGACGGGCTGGACCCGAGATACGAGCTCTTCGTTGTTGAGAAGAGCGAAGTACCGCCTACCCACGCAGATAGTTCGCCCCCTCGGGTCGAGGGCGGCGGCGCCAACTGGCCTTCTGGCGGCAAGGTCACAGGTTGGGTTACCGGTGCGGGGTTTCGCATCGGCGATGTCATCGTGATCGATGGAAACACACGGCCGACGACGGCGTTCGGCAACGCGGGTTGGCTTACCTTTGCAGTCGACGAAGCCAGCATGACCGGACGTCGCACCTTAGGAGTTGAGGTCGTGCGTCCGTCGACTGGCAGCCGCAGTCAGCACGTCATGTTAAAGCGCCCTTGACCCGCCATGGCGCCCGTGAGTCAGGTGGTGAGCCGGATGCACGGGATGTCGCAGACGAACAGGCCTCAGTCTTCCAGGATAGGTTCTAGAGAACGTCTTTGGCAGCCGGTAAAGGCGCCGGTAAGGGCGACACGGACGGCACCGGCCGGACCGGCAACGGAAGTCCTCCGAGGTCCCGGTTCTCGACCTGTCGTTGGCACAGTTTTCCGGGCGCGGAGCAATACCGCCCTCAGGAATCAACCTCCGGGGTCTCATTTGTCTTGAGCACCTGCCGCCGTAGAAGTGCCAGTGACTGGAAGTCCCAAAGTCGTCGTGGTCATGCCCGCCAACAAAACGGCGGAGACCCTGCGCATGACCTGCGCCGAGTACCACAAGGGATATTGCGCCCACCGGCGCGGGGTGCTCGAGGCGGTCAACTTCGCGATGAACTCCGACGACTTTATCTTCGACCAGGAAATAGTCGCCCAGTTCGAGGAGCTCGGCGCGCGCATCGCTGAGGTGCCGGTGCCGCCGCGCTACTTCCCGTAGGCGTCCTCGGCTTCCTTCATGCAGAGCACGCGCTACGGATTTGCCATCCTCTGGGTGCTCGCTCGCTTTGCCCTGCACCGGAGCGGCGCTGACGCCAGCGGCAGTTCGAGAGGCTGATGGGGCGCTACACCGGGCCGCCGCGGCCCGCAGCGTATCGCTCCCGCGGCTTGCTTCGCTCGCCCCCTAGCGCGCGTCCGGGGGTTTGGGCGAGGCCGGCTGCTGCTGTTAACCGCAGGTCCGCGTCGCCCGCCGGTGGGCATGCGTTTCCCGAGTGGTCTGGTTTCCCTGGCCCCCAACCCACGAGGATGAGAGAATCATCCCTGCGAGGAGGTGGTTGTGGGTGAACTCGAATCGGCGCCAATCGCTCCCCGTGTTCATCTGCTCCGGACGCCGTGGGCCTGGGGGGCGCTGGCGTGTTGTGCGTTGTTCGTAGCGCAAGGCTTGGCGGTCCTGCCATACCCTGGAATCCAGAACGACGAGGCACTCTTCGCTGGGGGGATCTACGCGCCTCGTTGGGAAGTCAGTTCGGTCAGGGTCGCGGGCCATACCTTGCCGTTGATGCTCATGACCTACCTTGGTTCCGTCAAGAGTCTGCTGTATGTGCCCATCCTGAGAGTGTTTGGGCCGACGGTCTACGCGATCCGCCTCCCTATGGTATTAGCCGGAGCAACGACCGTTTGGCTCCTCTTCGTCCTTATGAACCGACTGGCTGGACCGGCGATCGCTCTCTTGAGCGCGGCACTTCTAGCCACGGACCCGACGTTTCTCCTTTGCACTACGTTCGATTGGGGACCCGTGGCGCTGCAGATCCTGCTGTTCACCGGTGCCGTCTTTCTCCTGGTGCGGTACATTCAGCAACCGAATCGCTGGTCGTTGGCCATTGCGGCCTTCCTCGCCGGCCTTGCTCTCTGGAACAAGGCGATCTTCGTGTGGTCGCTCGTCGGGCTCATGGTCGCGATGTTGATCGTCTTTCCGCGTCGGGTCGTCCATGCACTCGGCCTCAGGGCCATAGCGGTCGCGGTCTCCGCATTGGTGCTTGGAGCGCTACCGCTGATCGCGTACAACCTGCATAACCACGCCGTCACCCTCACTCAGAACGTCCACGTCGCGACCGACGTGGCTTGGCCTAAGCTGGGTATCCTCCGGACAACGCTGGATGGCTCGGCACTGTTCGGATACATCGTCAACCTGAATCCCGCAAGCTCGGCACGTGGTGGGACACCGACCCCGACCCTCGCGGCGCGCCTGTCGGCCGCACTGAGCTATCCCCGGCGCACCCTGTTCCCGTTCGCAATCGCGGGCAGCCTTCTGCTTCTGCCCTTCCTCTGGCGCTCGCCACTACGCGACCCGGCGCTGGTGGCGCTGCTCTTCTGCGTAGCGAATTACCTCCAGATGTTCTTGACCGGGGGCGCTGGAACGTCCGCCCATCATGTCGTGTTGCTCGATCCCGCCCCCCATGCGTTCGTCGCTCTTTGCTTTGGCGGCGGTGTTCGTCAGCTCCGTAGAGTGGCGAGCGGTCTGCTCGCTGGGGTCGGCGGACTGCTTGCTGGTTCGAATCTCTTGGTGACGACGACATACCTCGCCCTTTTCTCCCTGGCAGGCTCGCCCCCGATATGGACCGATGCGATCGGTCCCCTCGCCGCGTCGCTGGCGCGCCCCGCACCCCGACAAGTGTTCGTCATGGACTGGGGCATCTTAGCCTCCCTTCGACTCCTTTCTAGGGGCCGCCTGCCGCTGGTCATGGGAAGCGACGCTCTCATGAGCGATCCAGTGAGCGCCGACACAGAGAACCGGCTCGTAGGTTGGTTCACGGATCGTGACTGCCGGTTTGTCGTCCACAGCCGAGGGCACGAGATCTTCACCGGTGTCCGCCAGAGACTGGACTCGGTAGCCGCCCGCCACGGCTTTCAGCCGAGCATCGACGCAACAATCAGCGACTCAAAGGGGCAGCCGGTCTTCGAGGTCTTCCACTTTGCACCGGTCGTGGAACTGCGAGTTGACAACGCAGCCCTCGTGAACGGTCCAGCCGCATCAGGCGGAGGTTCCCCTGAGCCTCGCCAACGCGGCGCGTTCTGTTACCAGCCCCAAGCGGCACACTGGTGGTTCTGGGACGCCTTCGACCTCAGGGTCTTTGCGAACGACATTCGCCATTTTCGGGACGGCAACCTGGACACGGTGACCTTCGATATCCAGGTGAAGGATTTCGTCGATGAAGCCGGACCTTCTCCCGTCTTGAAGCGAACCAACATCAGCAAGCTGGTCTCCGCTATCAGACTGGCTGAGAAGAATCGTGTCAAGATCATCCTGATATTGTGGTACACGAACGGCAGTCTTGACCCGGCGTACTCCGGAGGGGCACGCATCGTTGAGCCGGAACGGTTTCGCTCGTATCTGGAGATGACTCGTCAGCTCGCCGCGGCCACTCGAGGACACCCCGTAACATTCTTCTTCACGAACGAGCTTTTCGACTTCTTTGCAACCTACGACCCCGCGGGAAAACGCTTTCACCTCAAACCCTATCCGCCCGCCTCGGAGGCAGTCGCATCCTGGGCGCGGGCGCAAGACCCCGACCTCGCCAAATGGAACCGGAGTTGGGGTACGTCGTTTCCTTCCTGGCGGTCGATTTACGCCGACGCGGTATACGGCCACAGGGAATATTTCGACTGGCTCGCATCAGTGATCCGGTCGCGGCTGCCGAGGTTGGCTGAGGTCATCAAGAGCGCGAATCCCCTCGCCAAGGTCGGGTATGAGGACTACGCCTTCGTGTACAAGTGGGGTGACTCAGGGATACCGAAGCCATGCTCCCTTGACTATGTCGGATTTGGCGTCTACCGCGACATGGTGATCTCAAGCGCCGAGCTCGCCGAAGCCGCCTATCAGAAGCTCGTCGCGGCCTATCCAGGCGTGGAGGTGTTCGTCCCAGAGGTTGGGATGGACACACAACGACATAGCGAGGCCGAACAGGCGGAGTGGTTTCGTTCGATCGCTGACTGGGCGCGGCGGCGTCGGGTCAGCATCAACATTCTGATGTGGAGAGACTACTCCCCGACGCCTACGTTGCGCTCACTAGAGGAGGCCCACTACGGCCTGTGCCGTCTCGATGGCTCGCCGAAGCCGGCCCTGCGTGTACTTGGCGAGGTTCCCCGCGAGTGAAGCGCTCCGTTGCGGTTACCGGGAAGCCGTGTGGTAGAGACTGCTCGCGCTACGGCGGAGTGGCGCGCAGGGTGATCGAGTATCCGATGCTAGACTCCGCCATCGTGAGCCGCTCACTCGGTACCGCCTCTGAGCCAGTGCTTGGACGCCCATTGGGAGAGAGTTCGCCACGCGAGGGCAGCCAGCGGCCCAAGAGCTTCCTGGTGCTCATGGTTGTGGCCGCGATCCTCGGTGGCGCGCTTCGGGTCTGGGCGATCGCCGCCATTCCTACCGTACCTCGTTCGGACTTCTCGTCCTACCTCCAGCGTGGCATCAACATTCGCGAGCGAGGCCGGTACGAAGTCTGGCCCGGCCACGCCAACGCTTTCTTCCCACCTGGCTACCCCCTCGTTCTGGCCGCGAGCTTCGCCTTCACTGACAACTACGTGGTCGCGGCAAAGGCGGTCAACTGCCTGCTAGGCGTAATGTCGGTGGTCTTGGTGGGCCTGCTCGGCCGACGTCTGGGTGGGGAGCGGACCGGCGCCCTCGCTGCGTTCATCCTCGCGCTCTACCCACGTTCGATCCTCGAGTGCTGCCTGATCGCGTCCGAGAACCTCTTCACGCCCCTTCTGCTGGTCTTCGTTCTGTCGGTGGCGAGTGGGCTGGCCAAACCACGCGCTCTAGCGATCTGTGCCGGCGCCGGTGTGATTCTCGGTATGCTCACCGCCGCTCGTATTGTCGCGCGCTACCTCGGCCTGCTCTGGCCCATCTCGGCACTCGCACTGCGCCGACGCCCACTCCGCGCGCTCGCGCTTGAGGCCGTCATTCTGATAGGCGTGCAGCATGCGATCCTGCTTCCATGGGCGTTTTGGAATCTGAAGTGGCAGGGTAAATTCACCTTTGCGACTTCGATTGGTGCCGTCGCACTCCTCGAAGCGAATAGCGACGCCGCGACCGGGCAGTGGTTCGACTGGCAGCGCATCATTGAGGCCCAGGTGCCGGGGGCGATGCAACTCAGCCCGCACGATCTGGACTCGCTCGTGTTCCGCGAGTCGCTCCGCTGGATTCGCGCTCACCCAGGGAAGGCCATGGCCGGTTACGTGCGCCGGTTCGGCGACCTGTTCGCCCACGACGCCTACGCGGCGGGCTGGGCGATCTTCGGCGGTGCCGCTCCGCCCTCCCCGAACAGCCAGGTTCTGCCAGGTGAACACGTTCTCAACCGTCACGTTCTGGCGGTAAAGCGAACTCTTGAGCTTCCGTCGTGGGTGCTCCTGCTTGCGGCAGGTGGTGGCCTTATCTGGCTGCTCCCCAAGGCCCTCGCACGGCGTCAACCCGGGTTGTCTGACGTCACGACCGTTGTAATCGCCGGTGCTGCTGCGTACCAGGTCTTCCTGATTCCGATCTTCATCATGTTGGCTCGCTACCGCTGGCCTGTGGAAGACCTCCTGGTACCGTTTGCGGCGGCCGTTTTCGCTGGTCTGGTCGGGTCCGTTCGCACGTTCGTCCGCCACCGTCGGGACCGTGGCGGAACCCAAGGGCTGCATTCCTGACCTGGGTGCTGGATCGTTGGGCCGGGTATCAGAATCTCAGTTGCTAGCGAGTGGGTCTCGGCCCGGGGCCTTCGTGCTGGGGTGAAATCCGCCCCGCTCTTGCCAACGCTTCAGGAGGCCATCTGCTTGGTCGGCGGCGAGAGCCAGCGTGGCCACCAGGCAGCAGTCAAAGAAGAACGCGAACAGGAACATCTGTTTCGGTATGCCATGGGGCCCCTGGAGGAAGACGACCGGAGCGTACTGTGTGAGCGCAGCCACGGCAAGGAAGGCAACTCCCTCGCATGCGAGACGGCGACCCGGCGTCCGCGCCCGCAGCCAGAAGACCGACGCCAGACAGAATGCTCCTGCCAGCCAGGCAGCGAACCAGGCCACGTGGTTGGGTCCATGACGGCGGACGAAATCGCTCCGGAGGGCAAACGACCGAGCGTAGGTAAAGGGCTTGAACCCAGTGGATTCCTCGAAGTTTCCCAGTCCGGTCCGAAGCCAAAGCGCCTCGGGACCGGAGACCCGCAGAAGCCCCCAGATGCGTTCGGGGTGGCGCAGGTAGAAGCGCACCACCGCCCCGTCGCTGATTCGAGGGTAGAAGAGTTGCCGGAGCTGCTCTTTGCGGTCCGTGGATTCCCTGTCCCAGGGGTACGTCCCTGCCAGCGTCACCAGGCTGGGATCCAGGCCGAGTTCTTGCAGGTCTTTGCGCGGGTCCGGTGACGAGGGGAGTATTCTGGTGAAAACAGCGATGTAGCGAATGTGTTCTCTGTACCAATTGGGGGGCGGAATAGCGCGGTAGAGGACCGAGCAAGCCACCAGACCGATGGCCGCGAGGCGAGTTCCGACTCTCCAGCGCCGGGTCTGAGCTGCCTGTGCGAGCCGGAGCGCGGCAAACCCGAGGACAAACCCGACGAGGATATTCTGTGGTTTGCTCCAGACAAGCAGGGTGCCACAGGAGACGAAGCCGGCCAGGTTGGTCCAGAGATTCCCCTCGGAAGCCGCCAGTCGGAGGTAGAACGCGATGGCCAGCAGGCCGAAGAGGAAGGAGGACGGCTCGCTGTACGCCGAGTTGAAGTATGCAACGTACCCGACATCCGCGAACACGACCACCAGGGCGAAGACTGCCACGCAGCGAACCAGCAGCCCTCGACGCCATGCCAATTGCAGAATCAGCGCCGCAGCGGCCAGGAAGAGAGCCATGCGCACGAGCGCCAGGCAGCGGATGTCGTACAGTCCCGTCTTCGAGAGCAGCGAGTTGAGAGAAAGGGACGCTGCCACCAGGAGCACATCGGGGGACAGGAAGCCAGTTCCTGATGCTGTGTTCTCTTCGATCTTCCAGGTACGGATGAAGTAGCCGAAGTAGCGGCGGTTGTAGTCGGAGATGTCAGACTGGATTCCGAACCGTTGGAAGAGCCTGCCAAAGTCGCCCTGATCTCCCTGCCCGACGACGGGTGGAATGAGCAACTGATAGGTGAGGATCAAACCGAGCAGCACCAGGACCACCACGCGCCCGACGCGTCCCGGAACGGGCGGCCTCTCGCATGGCGGGGTCGTATTGCCATTTTCGCCAACGCTTGGCTGCGCGGAGGTCTGGGCGCATACGTGCCTTTCATGGTCGCTCATTTGCTCTCGACCTCCTGAGGGAGCGGGCGCTGATATGCGACGACGTAAGCGCGCCGCCCTCTGGCAATCTCGTAGTAATGTTGCGTCCGCTTCGCTACCGAGCGGTGCCCGCTCAGTTTATCAGCAAACCCTTGCTTGGCGAATATGCCGGACCGCGTCCTGGGCGGTCCGAGAGAGGCGCAGACCTTCGTGGAGACCTCCTCTTCGCCGTGGGCGCGGTCGCCCGGGCGCAGGCGCCTGGTGGACCGAACCAACGACTGTCACGGCGACACCGGAGCCTTGGCCGCCGGCTCGACCTCGAGCACCTCGACGCAGGGCCGACCGCGCCGCTCGAAGAACGGCGTGCGCGTGTACCTTGCCCCGGCGGCGGCCAGCGCAGCTCGAAACCCCGCGGTGGCCGCGGGGAAGTACTTGAGATCCGCGGCCCTCTCGTCGAAGGCGAGGAAGACGCCGCCTGCGGCGACGATGCTCGACCACGGCTGGCCGGCGGCAGTCGTGGCAAGCGTCGCGCCCCCAAAGACCTCGTTGAGGCGGGTCCTCCCGTTGCTGAGGAAGTTAACACTGTTCGCAAAGCCCCAATCCAAGACCTCGACTTGGTCGCCGGAGTGGCGTGCCTCCAGGTACTCGGTCATGCGGGTCAAGGCATCGGACCACAGCTCGACGCCCCCGGTCCGGTGGAGGCCGCGGATCGCGGCCACGTTCCACCAGAGCGCGAGGACCAGGTAGCCGCCGCCCACGGCGACGGCGACAGGCCGCCACCGCCGGCTTCGCCGGAACAGCCGGCAAAAGCCGAGCACGCACACGAGGGCGACCAGCGGCAGCGTGGTCACGAGGTGGTGCTGGTGGATGGGCAAACGGGACGTGAGCACGATCGCGACGTAGAAGAGCAATGCGAGGCCGGCCGGCCGGCCCCACCGGTCGCCGCCCGCTTGCTCGTTGCGCGATCGCGCGAGGCCGACGACGAGCAGGAACCCGACCACGAGCGCGATCGCGTAGCGCTCCCAGGTGGGCACCGGGGGACCGGCCCACATCGCCCTCAGCTGCCCGTCGGAGACGAAGATCTCGGAGAGATCGTGCCAGCGTTGTCGCAGCAGGGCGATCAGAGGATCGCGGAGGGAGACGGCACGAATGAAATCTAGTGTGACCAGACGTGAGGTTCCTTCGAAGACCAGGAGCGGGGCCGCGCCGACCAGCCCACCACAGAGGAAAGCTCGCAGGTTCTGCAGCGGCGGAACGACCCTCCGTCCCTCCGAAAGGAGCGCTCCGGCCGCAACGGCGAGGAGGAACCACACGAAGTTCAGCCGTGCCCAGACGGCGACGCCGGTCGCGAGCCCGACGAGCAGCGCAGCCCCCCGGGTGGGTTGCCGCTCGTAGCGAACGACCGCCAAGCAGATCAGGCCGAGAGTTGCCATCCACAAGGGTACGCTGCCCTGGTCGAACGCGTTCAGGTCGACGAAGGCGGGGTGGATCGCAAGGATCAAGGCGAATGCGGCGCCTGCCGCGCCCGAGACGTGCCGGCGCAGCAGTGAGGCGATGCCGAAGATCCCGAACGCCGCGAGCAGCGCCGCGACCACGCGCGCGACGCTCAAACGAGTTCCGAAGACCGCAAATGGCAGCAGCATCAGATAGGACTTGACCGCGCCCACGTACGGCATCGTCATCAGCGGCCACCAGCGCTTGCCAAGTGGAATCCACGATCCGGCGTCGTGAGCAAATGTCGGCTTGTCCGGACTGGTGAGCATTCGGACGGCGCCTTGCACCAAGATCGCTTCGTCGTAGTGCATGCCCGGGGACTGTACGATCTGTGCGAGCGATAAAGACAGGAACACAACCACCGCGACCGCCACCCACCAGCCGGAGCCGGCAATGCGCCCTGCACGGCCGAGGCGCGCATCCGGTCGCCCAGCAATGTCGAACTCGTCCGCCATCGGATCTGCGGCCGGCGGGCGAGCCTCAACGCTCATCGGTTCGGTCTTGCCACTTCGCCTGATATGCCTCGCGGTTGCGCTCGTAGATCCGCTGGAACTCCTCTTCGCCGAGGAGCCGGAAGGTGGCGCGCTGCCAGTGGTGGACGAAGGCGTCGCGCAGGCAGAAGAGCTTGTATCCGGCCTGCCGGATGCGCCGGCAGTAGTCGTCGTCCTCGAACATGCCGACCTCGAAGCGCTCGTCGAGGTCCCCGACCTGCTCCCAGACCTCGCGCCGCATCGCCGCGCAAAACAGGGCGAGCATCGGCAGCTCGAGCACGTCGCCCTCGTGCTCCGCGGCCCACTTCGCTGCCCACTCCGGCATCTCCTCGACGTCCGTGTACCCGACCTGGACACGCGCCTCGTTTCCGACCGCGTTGCTCACCGGGCCGACCAGCCCGGCCCGCCGGTCGGTCCGCAGCGCTCGCACCATTCCGGACAGCCAGCCCGGCGCCACCACCGTGTCGTTGTTGAGGAGGCAAAGGACCCAGCCCTGCGCCAGGCGGAGCCCCTGGTTGCACGCCGCCGCGAAGCCACGGTTGCTGTCGTTGCAGACGACCGTCAGCGCTGGGCGAGACCGAGCCATGGCCTCAAGCAGTTCGCGCGTGCCGTCCGTGGAACCGTTGTCCACGACGATGATTTCGTAGTTCGGATACCTGGTGTTCCTCCGGATGCTCTCGAGGCACCCTCTCGAAAACGCCAGGTTGTTGTGGGTCACCATCACGATCGACGCCAGCGGGTAGAGGTTGGGGATCGCCGCGATGACGGCCTCAGCGCGAGTCTCCCAGCGGTTCGCGTAGGCGAACTGCCGACGTCGCTCGACCAGCGCGGGGTCGCGGGGCCGCAGCACGGCCTGGTCGAGGGCGGTGAGGAACTCCTCAGGCGTTGAAGCGAGGCGTACCAGGTCGCCACGGGCGGCCAACTCGGGGAGCGGGGTGGCCACGACCTCGAGGCCGAGCGCCATCATCTCGTAGAGCTTCACCGGGTCGGTGGCCTCAGTCAGCGGCGTGCGACGGAACGGGATGATGCCGGCGTCGAACTCCTTGGCAAGCCCGGGAAGGGTGACGTAGGGGCGCTCCCCCAGGAGGTGGATGTTCGGCAGCGCCAGCCTGCCGACGTCGGCGCCATAGGTCGAGCCGACCAGCACGAACGACCACTGGGGGCGGGCCGCCGCCAGCTGGGCGACCAGCCGCGTGTCGAACCACTCCGATATCGCCCCGAAGTAGCCGATGACCGGCCGCGGCAGGTCGGCAGGGAGTCCTGGCCCCGTCGGTTGGGACCAGCGCAACCAGTCGCACCCGTTGGAAACGCGGATCGTATGCAGGTTGACCCGTCGTGCGGAATCCTCCAGTTGTTGGGAGGAGGCGAGCACGAGGTCGGCCTCGGCCATCAGCTCACCCTCCTCTCGCAGCATGGCCTTCGAGTTGGTCGTGAAGCCGGAGTGGTCGTCGAGCAGGTCGTACACGACCGGCCAGCCGAGCGTCTGATGCAGCCGTTGCGCGAGCGGCCGCCAGAACGGGAGCTGGCAGAGGACGACAGCCTCCTGGAGCCCGGCCTGGCTGCGGAACGTCCCGATCGCTTCGAGCATCCGCTCCAGGCTGCGCGGATCGATGGTGTCCCGGTAGACGTCCAGGTGGCGAGCGCTCGGCAGGCGCAAGCCCCAGACGCCGTCCGCGACGGGCTCCGGCGAGACGCTCACCGCCCGGGCGCCGACCTCGAACTTGCAGGAGGCATAGAGCACAGGCCATCCCCTGGCGGCCAGAGCGGTGGCGAGCTGCTGCGGGCGCTGGTGGCGAAACTCCCACTCGATGATCGGCAGGAAGAGCAGGGTCGGGTGCGACTCGGGGGTGCTGGTCAGGCGGTTCAGTGCCGCGCCGGTCCGACTCGGGTCCGGGGCCGATGCGGGCGGCTGGCGTCTCCCCGCCCGTAGCGCCTGCACCAGCCGGGACCGCAGTCGCACCGGAAGGAAGCGGGGCGCGGCGACCCGGATCGCCTCGACCGGATGGGTGAGTCGGCGCCACACGAGCAGCATCGCCGGGAGTACCTTCCAGTAGAACTCTCCGACGCGCCAGAGGCGCGAGCCGTGGATCCTGGCGAGCTCGCCAAGCGCGCTCTCCAGGCTGCGCTCGAGGTCACGAATCCGCTGCTCGAAAGCGGCGACGGTCATGCCGGACGGTTCGCTCCGAGCCGTCGGCGCAACGGCGGGCGATTCGACCCGCCCGCCGCTCGTTCGGCTCGAGCCCCATACCTCGATCGCCCGCTCGGCCTCCTCACCCGGTGCGGCCACTACGGCATGTGCCCGCGGGGCGAGCGCCTGAAGGCGCGCAACGCCGGCGTCGTCGGGGACCAGGACGGCGTCGGCGCTCTCCAACACCCAGTTCACGGCGGCCCGTTCGCGCTCGGCGGGGAGGTAGTGGCAGACAACGAGTGCCTTCGCCATATGGGCGGCGCACGTGGCCGCGCGCACTGCCGGTTCGCCGAGGCCGGCGCTGCCATGGATCAGCACGAGGTCGGCCCAAGCCACCGCGTCATCGAGATCCCGATCGGGATCGCCGTTCGGTACGGAAGTTGCCTTGGGTTCGGTCCGGCCGGGAGGGAGCATTCGAACGCTCTCAGCCGGGACAAATCTCTCAAGGTGGCTCGGGAGGCTGCAGCCGAAGGCACCGTCTGCGCTCGGACCGGGGTCGACGGCGCCCGACACCAGCAGTATCCGCGGTCCCACCGCCGCTCACCCTCCCTCGAAGCGACCGGCGAACGAGGGCGAAAACGCTCCCGCATGGTACTGGCCGACCACCTCGGGCGCGGGACCCCTCGCCATCACCCGGCCCTCGTGCAGCCAGAGGGCCTGTCGGCAGAGCCGCTCGACCGTTGGAAGGTTGTGGGAAACGAGCAGGATCGTTCCGCCATCGCGCCGGAACCGCTCGATCCGCTCCTGGCAGCGCATCCCGAACGACTCGTCCCCCACGGAGAGGACCTCGTCGAGCAGATAGATGTCCGCGTCCACGGTCGTGGCCACGGAGAAGGCGAGCCTTGCGACCATACCGGTCGAGTAGGTGCGGAGCGGCATGTCGATGAAGTTCGCCAGCGCCGAGAACTCCACGATCTCGTCGAAACGCCGGCGCATCTCGGCGCGCGAGCGGCCGAGGAGGGCCCCGTTGAAGAAGATGTTTTCCCGTCCCGACAGCTCGGGGTCGAACCCGGTCCCGAGCTCGATGATGGGCGCCACGCGCCCTCGCACGACGGCCTCGCCTGCGGAGGGCGCGAGGATGCCGGCCGCGACCCGTAGGAGGGTGGACTTGCCGGCGCCGTTGGCCCCGATGATGCCCAACGTCTCTCCTCCGTCTGCAGTGAACGTGACGTCTTGCAAGGCGAGAAAGTCGTTGTACCTGAGCTTGGCGGTGAGCCGCTGGATTGCCCACTCCTTGAGCGTCGGGATGCGTCTGTCAGGCAGCCGGTAGCGCATCGTCACGTTGCAGAACTCGATGGCGGGCGAGGTCGTCATGACGGGCTCACAGGTGCCGGTAAAACCCGGGCGCCAGCCGGCGAAACACGGTGGTCCCGACAACCATGGCCACCACGGCGCACGCCGCCGAGATCACAACGTCGTGCAACGACGGCATGCACCCCTTGTAGATTGGCGCTCGCGCCAGTTCGAAGAGGTAGACGAGGGGGTTGAGACGGATGAGCCAAAGGTACTTCTGCGGAATGATCTCGATCGGGTAGAAGATCGGCGTCAGGTACATGAGTCCCATCAGAGCGACGCCGTACATCTGGGCGACGTCGTCGAAGTAGACCGCAGCTGCAGACATCCCGAGCGAGACACCGAAGACGAACACGGCGAGGATGAGGAAGCTCACCGGCAGAAACAGCAGCGCCGGAGTCAACGGCGCCCCGACAATGAACATGATGGCAAAGAGGGGGACGCAAGAGAGGCCAAGATTGGCCAGACCAGACAGCACGGTCGAAAAGGCGAAGATGACCTTTGGGACTCGCACCCGCTTCATCAACGCGCCGTTCCAGGCGAGGCTCGACATCGCGCCGGTCGTGGTCTGGGCGAAGAACGTCCAGCCAAGGTACGCGGAGAGGAAGTAGACCTCGAAGTGCTTGACGGCGAAGCGGAAGACCGTGGAGAAAACCACCGAGAGAATGATCATCAATAGGAGCGGGTTGAGCATCGTCCAGAAGAAGCCCAGGACGGATCTCTTGTACCGCACCGTGAGGTCACGACGCACGAGGTTGGCGAGCAGGTGGCTGAACGCGGCAACGTCGCGTGCCTCCTCCAGCACCGACGGACGGAGGCCGGCGGCGTTTCGCATTACTGGCCGAGGCAGGGCTGCCTCAAATTCAGGTTCCTGAGAGACCATCAGACGTGCCGGTTCTCCTTCCCTGCGTGCGGCGCATGATACCAGACGCGGTTGCCGGGAATTGGTACGGTCGCAGGCTCAACGTCTCTGGCCGGGCTTCTTCGTACCTGGGAGGCAGCGTCTATGCGCATGCCTGCTGTCCGTCGGATGTGCGGTTTCGTGTCCGGGGCCTGACGCCAGGCGCTATTCGTCGGGTGTTGGCCCATCCACCTTGGGTGTTGCTGCGGGCGGATGCCCGCTGACGGACGAGGGCGCCGCCGGGGCAGGGGGCTCAGGTGCCTGGCCTCTCCATTGGCGCGCTCCTAGCCAGTGGAAGATGGCGTGAGGGAGCAGCGGCAATGCGCCTATCCAGGCGAGCGCCAGGCGCACGATTCCCCGCCAGGGAACGCCGCCCCCGCGGAAGACAAGGGCCGCGTCCGCAGCGATGCTCGCGAGCACCACGGCGGCCACTACCGCCGCGTCGAGGTTCCCAGTCTGCCAAGCAGCTGCCATGAGCACGCCTGCAATCGCAACGCGCAGAATGGCCGTGAGCGAAAAGGGGCGGGACATGATCTCGATGAGAAAGGCGATGCCTTCCATGGGTCGCCGGCGAATCAGCCGAAACAGCGCCCCGGGCTGGCGCAACAGGATGGCGTACCTGCCCGCCAGCCAGCGAGCGCGCTGGCGCGCGGCGGCGCGCACACCGGCAGGTTTCTCGTCGCGAACTACCGCTTCCGGCGGCCCGAGCACAATCCTCTTCCCGGCCGAGGCGAGCAGCAGCGTAGCCTCGTGGTCCTCGACCCGGGTCCGCAACCGCTGGGCAATCTGGAAGAAGGCCTCAGGGGTCAGGGCGGTCCCGGTGCCGCGCAACCGCACCGCCCAGCCCAACGTCTCGCGCCCGCGGTCGTCCCACTGCTGGGACGAATGCTCGGAGTAGGCCGCCGCAGCGCCCGCCCCTTCGCCGTTGCCGGCGAGAATGGCCTGAACGCCGGCAACGCCTTCTGGCCACATGATACTGGCGAAGAAATCGGGCACGACGCTGGATCCCACATCGAGAAGCATCACTGCGTCCACCTCGGCCAACTCCGAGCTGAGGTGCTTCGCGACCCACCCCAGGACATCACCCTTGGTGGGACCGGCAGGTTTCTTTGTCAGTGTCTCGACGCCGAGGAGGTCGCAGACGGTTTGAGAGTGGGGATCGGGCCCGTCGAGCACCACCACGGTGCGCACCGATGCCGCCCTCGTGGCCGCGATCACGGAGCGTAACGTCGGCCCCACGGCTTCTCCCTCGGAGTGGCTGGGAATCAGCACGAGCCAGCGCAGTTCGCCGCCTGGGCGCCCGGTTGCGGTCTTGAAGCGATGAGCCAGGGACGCCATGGCTGCGCGAACAAGGGTGTCCGCCACCGGCGGAACGGCAAACAAGCCAAGCCACAGCACACTCACCGGGCGCTCCGCGTGGCGGCGCCGGGCAACGGTGCGATGCCCCGAGCCGTTTGGGCTGTGCGTGTGCCCTGATGCAGGTAAACCGTCCGTCGTCGAGGAATTGCCGTCATTGAGAGGAGTTCCGCCTCCAGCGGGACGACGAAGCGATCCCGTCGATCTTGACGAGATCGCCACGGCCCCCTTGTTGCGCTCGTGGGCCTCGCAATGAAAGCGAAAACGCTACGTTCGAACGAAGAGCGGTACTGGTCATCGTTCCAGTCGCGCGACTGCACGTTTCCTAAGACAAATTGCCATGCCTGCCCCACTGCTGCGGGGAAGACCTTGTCGTGCTCTTGGCCGTCCCCACTCGCGGTGTTGATGGTCATGGTAGTCCTCGCAGCACTCAACAATCAACCTTGTAGGCTGGGCGCCAGAGAGTCACTGAAGCACCTCTCTTTCCGGGGTTCTTGGCAGGGGACCGGAGTTCGTGCCGAAGGGAAGAAAAAAGAGGACCGGGCCCGAAGGCCCGGTCCGAGGTCATGCCGGGCGGGAGGTTCCCGCCCGACGGTTGGCTGCTTACTTCTTGACGGGCTGCGTTGGCGCTGAGCACATCGGGATGGCCCATGCCTTCTCGATGAACACGGACTCCTCCGCTCTGGTTGTGGACAGGTTGGGGCAGAAGTTGCCGTTGCCGCA
>PMLC01000109.1 GCA_003158745.1 Acidobacteriota bacterium | reverse complement strand
ACGCTCACCACGGTGGCCTGGGTGATTTCCTGCTTGACGAGGGTCTGGGCCTGGGCGGTCACGGCGAACGTAAGCGCCAACACGGCCAGCACTGAAAGAACCATGAGCTTTCTCGACATTTCGACATCCTTCCTTTCGTACGGTTGTTCTAGACAAAGTGGTTTCTCGGTCTCGACACGGTGTTGCTACGGCCTGAAGATCGTTGTGCTGTGCGAAAATCCACCCCCTTTCCGCGCCTCACTCGCTGAGCCCCTTCCCGTACGTAGTTGACCGTTGCCATCAGTGACCCTCGGACGTCAGACCGGCCCGCACGATGTAGCGTTGGGGCGCGTTGCCAACGTAATAGAACGGGTAGCAGGTGACGAGCGTGAGGACCGGCGTGCTCGTGGGGGCCAGGACCTGGACATCCTCCGGCCCCACGACCCGAATGTCCTCCACGGTGTAGTCCAGGGTCTCCGCGAGGGTTACAAGCCGGATCATGTCTCCGCGTGTCACGTCCTTCAGGACGCGAAAGAAGCCGTCCCGGTGGCCGGCGATGCCGACGTTTCCGCGCTCGCCCGGGAGGGCGGTGTCCTCGACGTACCCGACGCCCCGGTTGAGGGTGATTTCGTCGGTGCCCTCCAGGACGGGCGCTTTGAGGCCGAGGCGGGGGATCTCGAGCACCGCGAGCGCGTGCGGCTGACGCCCTTCTTCATTCTGGCTTTCCTGGTACGCGCAGACGCGGCCCTCGGACCACAGGGTGAAGTCCACGCCGGTCGGCACGGGCAGGGGGGTAGGTGGGCCCGAGCCTGGTTGCGTCGCCTGCTGGTGCGCGGTACTACGGGCGGCCGCGAACCTCGCGAGCTCCGACCGGCTCGAGAGCACACCGTGCAACTTCGCGATTGTGAAGACCACGATGAGGAGGAGGCCCACGCCCCACGCAGCCCGTTCCAGGATTACCAGCCGCTTCATGGTGACCCGGCGCCATGGCTCGGGGGTGTCTCTGCCGGGCCGATGTTCATGCCCGCCGAGGATGCCACCAGGCTCAGCCGACATTTCCCAGCGAGGAAACGACTTTTCACGATTCTCGTAGCGTCTTCCTTCTCGGGCTCCTATGAATCTAATCCGTTGGTGTTGTATGGAATAGCGTATTTCTTACCCGGGATCGGAGCCGCAAATTAGGTAGGATCTACCCGACAGTTGCCATGCGATTGCCTCGTGTGCACCCGGAGATGCCCTCGCGCCGCGGGACCACGAAAGGCAGAGTGCCACCGATCGGAAAGAGCGAGGCCCTGCGGGGCAGAGTTTCCTACTCCCCTCTCATGCCCCGCCGGTCTTCGCCCTGCAAGTTCCTCGCAGCGTGGCAACAGCGCCGGCTGATGCATTCGCCGCCAAGGCGAGCACGTCGATCTAGCCAGGCCCGTGTTCGTTCCGGAAGCATTTAGGCCTTTCGGAAGAGGCTCTGGCTGCCCTCAAGTTCTGATCGAGGGGCCGCTCAGACTGCCAGTTCGGTGAGCGTGGCCGCGAGGCGGTTCTGGTCTTCTCGCTGGAACGAGTTGAAGCGCACACCCAGGCCGGTAACCCTCTCGCGCCTTTCCTGAGTCTGGCGAACGACCACCGCAGATCCGCGGACGGAGGTACTCTCGCCCGGAATCGCGAACTCGAATGCCATCTGAGTGCCGACCGGGTACGGGTGGTCGGTCTTGATCAGCATTCCGTGGGCGGAGATGTTCTCGGTCTGACAGATCGTCCGGCTGTTGCCCCAGGTGAGCTGGACGTTGAGACAAGAGATCGCCCGCATCGCGAAACGGGGCGGCACCTCCAGCAGGCGGAAGAGCGCTTGGGGGAGCTCATCGGGGAAGTCCTCGAGGGCGAGTGCGCGGTTCGCCCCTTTCCCAACGAACGTTTCGGCCTCGGGAAGCATCCCCCGCAGCGCCAAAATCACGAGCCCAAGCCGCCGACAGCGCGAGTCCTTCTTGCGAACGGCGTCAAGAAAAGGCTGCATCTGCATGTCGGGCAAGGGATATCCGGTGACGATGGCGTCGAACGGCAGAAACGACGTGGATTCGAGAGCGGTGGCCCCGTTCTCGGCGTAGTCCGCGAAGAACTTGACCGCGCTCAGGACCTTGGAGACCTTCTCGAACGTCTGTTCGTCGACCCCGACAACCAGCGTGCTCCGTTGCAGCCCTTTCATGGTCTGAATCCTCTCCGAGTCTCAGCGTTCAATGTCCCCCTGGGCGCAGGGGACTTCCTTCGGGAAGCGCGAGAGGCCGACAGGCGCCCTATCGCTGGCGGCGACGAGCGCCGGTCACACCCCAGCCCTCGATCTCGAGCGTCTGCGCGCCCGTGTTGCGCTCTCACCCGACATTTCCCATATGAACTTCGCCGCGCCACCACCATGGACAATCCCACCCGGTCTGCTGCCAAGTTACCACCTTCGGGAGCACTTTCAAGCCCCCTTTCCGGATCCGGGAAGCTGCCCCCGATAAAGTAGACAGTGCGACCTAGCTCTAACCTCACCCTCTGATGTATCCAGGTGCGCCGTAGGCATTTGGCGTTGAGAAGGAGGCGGGCCGATCACTCGACCGGCCCGCCTCGGTGCAAGGTG
>PMLC01000049.1:190-34601 GCA_003158745.1 Acidobacteriota bacterium | reverse complement strand
TCCAGACGGAACGAGAAATCGATGTTCAGTTTCGCGAGGAGGCCGTTCGAGGTGAGCCCCAGTCCGGCCGGGATCCAGGTGAAGACACGGTTGATATGCACCGCGTGGGGGCCCACCGAAGTGGCCCAGTCGTAGATTGCCGCGAAGGCGGCGAGCATCGCGAGCCCGGATCCCAACAGGGCGACCACCGAAGTGGCCTTGTGCCCCCAACCGCGCCGGTTCCCGATAAGGCCGTTGGCGACCGCGCCCAGCAGCGGGAAGAGAGGGATCAGCCAGAGCAGGTCCTTCATATCGGCTAACCCTCCATCACGTTGACCTGGTCGAGGTTGGTCGTCTGCTTCAGGCGCACGAGTGCGATGATGATGCCGAGGCCGATGGCGGCCTCCGCCGCGGCGATCGTGATCACGAACACGGCGAACACCTGCCCGGTGAGGTCACCGAGCTGGCGGGAGAACGCGACGAGGTTGATGTTGGTGGCGTTGAGGATCAGCTCCACGCACATCAAGACCGTAATGAAGTTGCGGCGGACCGCCATCCCGATTACGCCGAGCGTGAAGAGCACGAGCGAGAGCATGAGGTAATGCGTGGTGGTGATCACGCGCCACCCTCCTTTCCCGTCTCCTTGCGGCCCATCACGATCGCGCCGATCATCGCGACGAGGAGCACGATGGAGACCACCTCGAACGGCAGCAGGTAGTCGCGGTAGAGGCTCCACCCGACCGCCTCAGTGTTGCCGAGGGGAACGCCTTGCACCTGCCGCAGTGACGAGGCGTCACCAGGATTACCGTGAGCCGCCGCCCAGAGCCCAACCCCCACCAGCACCGCGAGGAGGGCGCCGAGGCCCACCGCGGCAGGAGCCAGCCGGCCGAGGTACTGCGGCTCCTGCGGGATCGTCCGGGCATTCACCAGCATGATCACGAAGAGGAAGAGCACCATCACGCCGCCCGCGTAGACGAGGATCTGGACCGCGGCGAGGAACTCGGCCTCCATCAGCACGAACAGACCGGCCACCGCGAGGAACGTTGCGAGGAGCGACAGCGCCGCGTGGACGGGGCTCCGGAACGCAATGACCCCGACGGCACCGGCGACGGCGCACGCGGCTAGGCAGTAGAAGACAACTTGCGCGAAGTGAACAAGAAACCAGGTCATCGCTCGGGCTCCCCCGACCCCCCGGTGGGGTCGTTGGGCATCTGCCCCTTTGCCGGGGTCACGACACCCGGATAGGCGCGCACGCCGTCCCAGCTCTGCAGCCGCTCCTTGTTGAAGTACAGATGCTCGTTGCGTTCGTAGGCGGCCGTCTCGTAGCTCCTGGTCGTGAGCCAGATCGCGACGGGCTTGGTCGGACACGCCTCCTCGCATAGGCCGCAGAACATGCAGCGCTTCACATCGATGTCGTACCGGTCGAGGACCTTCTTCTTCCGCTTCTTGCCCTCGACCTCGACCTCCTCGAAGTGATCCGCGATGTGGATGATGTCGATCGGGCACGCCTTTGCGCACGAGTGGCAGACGATGCAGCGCTCCTCAGAGAAGCCGAACATCCCGCGGAAGCGTTCCTTGGGGAGCAGCTTCACCTCGGGGTACTGGATCGTCGCCTTGCGCTTGAAAAAGAACCGCCCCGTGACGCCCAACCCCTGGGCGAGCTCGACGGGCACGACCGACGCGAGAAAACCCCAGAAGCTCATCGCGAGCCTCCGATCAGCAGAACGCCGAAGGCCACCGCCATGAGGTTGACCAGGCTCACCGGGATGAACACCTTCCAGCCGAGCGCCATGAGTTGGTCGAAGCGGTAGCGCGGGAACGTACCGCGAAACCAGATGTACACGAAAAGGAAGGCGAACATCTTGACCAGGAACCAGCCCGCATTCCAGATGACAGTGGGAATCCAGGTGAAAACCGGCGCCGCCCACACGCCGGCGAGCCAGTTTGGGAAGGGCGGCAGCCATCCTCCGAGGAACAGCACGGTCGCGATCGAGGAGATCACGACCATATTGGCGTACTCGGCCAGGAAGTAGAAGGCGAACTTCATCCCGGAGTACTCGGTATGGAACCCTGCGACCAGCTCCGACTCGGCCTCCGGGAGATCGAACGGGTTGCGGTTGGTCTCCGCGACGCCGCACACGAAGTAGATGAAGAACGCGATGAACCCCGGAAAGACGAACCACACCCCGCTGTTCCTTTGTGCCTCGACGATCTTCACGAGCGAGAGCGAGCTCGCCATCAGAAGCACGGTCACCACCGACAACCCCATCGGAACCTCGTACGACACGAGCTGCGCGGCCGACCGAAGGCCGCCCATGAGCGAGAACTTGTTGTTGGACGCCCAGCCGCCCAGGATGATGCCGTACACCCCAACCGAGGAGACGCCCAGGATGAACAGGATCCCGATGTTGACGTCGGTGAGGTATGGCGTCACCTCGGCGCCGAACAACTTAAACCCTGTCCCGAACGGGATCACCGAGAACACCACGAGCGCCGGGGCGGTGACCAGCACTGGACCGAGCATGTAGACGAACTTCTCGGCGCGAGATGGAAGGATGTCCTCCTTCACGAACAGTTTGAGGGCGTCGGCGATCGGCTGCAGCCACCCGCGCGGTCCCACGCGGTTGGGGCCAATGCGGATCTGCATATAGGCGAGGATCTTACGCTCGAAGAAGCTCAAGTAGGCCGCGAGCAGGATGACCACGCCAAGGATGACGACGATTTTCACCAGCGGCACGAGCAGGAAGAGAACCCAGGGATTCGCCATCGCCGCTCCCTACCGATCGATCTCGCCGAGGACGATGTCGAGGGTGCCGATTACCGCGATCAGGTCGGCCACGAGCTGCCCTCGCACCATCTCGGGGAGAGCCTGCAGGTTGATGAAACAGGACGGACGCACGTGCAGGCGGTACGGGTTGGCGCCGCCGTCGGACACGACGTAGTAGCCGAGCTCACCCTTGGGGCCCTCGACCGAGAAGTAGATCTCGCCCTTGGGCGGCTTGATGACCTTCGGGACCTTGGCCATGACCGGGCCCTCGGGCAGCCTGGCCAGGCATTGCTGGACGATCCGCACCGACTGGCGCATCTCCTCCATGCGCACGAGGTAGCGGTCGTACGTGTCGCCGTGGGCGCCGATCGGGATCTCGAACTCGACCTCGTCGTAGTGATCGTAGGGGAATACCTTGCGGATATCCCAGTTGACGCCCGAACCGCGCAACGGCGGCCCGGTCAGCCCCCACTCGATCGCGCTCTCGGCGGAGATCACGCCGACGCCGACCGTGCGCAGCTTCCAGATGCGGTTGGTGGTGAGCAGGCGTTCCCACTCGGCGATGCGCGCTGGGAACTGGTCCACGAACGTCTTGCAGCGCGCGGCCCACCCCTCCGGGAGATCGTACGGCTGACCGCCGACCCTCATCGCGTTCAGCGTCAGGCGCGCGCCGCAGTACTCCTCGTAGAGGTCGAGGATCTTCTCGCGCTCCTCGAAGGTGTAGAAGAACGGCGACTGCGCTCCGATGTCGAGCGCGTGGGTGCCGAGCCAGATGATGTGGGACGCGATGCGTTGCAGCTCCGCCAGGATCATCCGGATGTACGACGCGCGCGGCGGCACAGTGATCCCCATCATCCTCTCCACAGCGCCCACGAGTCCCTGGTTGTTCGTGGCGGCTGCGGTGTAGTCCATGCGGTCGGTGTGCGGGATGGCGCCGTTGTACGTCTCGCGCTCGAAGATCTTCTCGGTCCCGCGGTGCAGGTACCCGATGATCGGCTTGGCGTCGACGATCCGCTCGCCGTCGAGCTTGACCATCACCCGCAGCACACCGTGGGTGGCGGGGTGCTGAGGGCCGAACGAAATTTCCATCTCCTCGCTGTCGGGAAAGGGCTTGACCGCCTCAATGTCGCCCATCACTCCCCCTCCCCGCCGGCCACCGGACCGCCGCCGGGCGGGTAGACGTCCGGGTAGACCGCGGCGCCGGTGTCGATCCCCTCGATGGGAAAGTCCTTCCGCAGCGGGTGGCCGTTGAACCCCTCCCAGGTCAGGATGCGCTCGAGGTTCGGGTGGCCCGAGAAGTAGATGCCGAACATGTCGAACACCTCGCGCTCCATCCAATTGGCGACCTTCCACACACCCGTGACGGAGGGGACTTCCACCCCATCGGCGACGTTTACCTTGAGCCGGAGGCGCCTTGAGTCCGAGAACCGGTGCATCCAGTAGATGACGTCGAAACGACCCTGGGGCCGCTCCTGCCAGTCGACGGCCGTGAGGTCGACGAGGAACGAGTATCCGAGACGCTCCTTGCATGTGCGGCACACCTCGGCGATCCGCGCGCACGCGACGGTCGCTGTGACTTGGCCGGCGAACTCGACCGCCTCGAGAACGACGCCAGGAAGAACTGCGGCAATCTCCTTCACGAGGGCGTGGTCGCGCGCGTCCCGCAGGACGGGCGTGACGGGCTTCTCCTCCCAGGGCGCTTTGGGCGCTGCGGGGGCCTGGGGCGGGGTTTCCGCCGGGGCCGTCGGATTGTCCTGTTCAGTCAAAGCCGCCTCCTGAAGTGCAAGTCGACAGTTAACAGTCCACAGTTGACAGGAAAGACCAGAACCCGATCGGGGAGCCGCTCAAATGAGAGTAGTTGACTGTCAACTGCCAACTGTTGACTGTCAACTTGCCCCGCTAGGTGCTCAGAGATCCGCGACCCCACCCGGCGCATCGCGCTCAGACCGCCTTCTTGGCGATGGTCATGCGGTCGATCTTGCGCTGGAGCTGCATCAGACCGTAGATGAGGGCCTCGGGCCGTGGCGGGCACCCCGGCACGTACACGTCCACGGGAATGAGCCTGTCAACGCCCTGGGTCACCGCATAGGTCTTATACGGGCCGCCGCAGGTCGCGCACGATCCCATGGCAAGGACCCATTTGGGTTCCGCCATCTGGTGATAGAGGCGGGTGACAATCGGCGCCATCTTCTCGGTCACGGTGCCCGCGACGAGCATCAGGTCGGCCTGACGGGGCGTGCCGCGGAAGACCTCCATCCCGAATCGGGCCAGGTCAAACCGCGGGTCCATCGCCGCCATCATCTCAATCGCGCAGCACGCGAGGCCGAACTGCAGCGGCCACACCGAGCCGCGCCGTGCCCAGTTGATTACGGTGTCGTAGCCTGTGACCAGGATGTTGGGTTCGAAGCGGTTCTCAATCAGACCCATTGCAACGCTCCCCGCCGCCAGGCGTAGACATACCCAACCACGAGGATGCCCAGGAAAACCAGCATCTCCACGAACCCGAAGAGCGCGAGCTTCCGGAACATCACCGCCCACGGGAACAGGAACACGGTCTCCACGTCGAACACCACGAACAGCACCGCGATCAGGTAGAAGCGAACCGAGAAACGGTGGTCACGGGCCTCGCTCGTGACAGGGTTCCCGCACTCGTACGGCTCGAGCTTGACAGGGTCGTACCGCCCAGCGCTGACCAGCTTGGCGATGGCGAGCGTCACGATCGGAAATGCGATGGCGATGACGGCGAAAAGCAGGACGGGTATGTACTGGTTCACTCCCCCCTCCCCGGTCCGTCATGATAGCGTCATGCTTCACAAAGTCAACCAACTCAAGGAACTTTGAGCATCAGTCTCTCGCGACAGCTCTCCCCCACCCAACCACCCAGTTCACAGTTGACAGTTCCCCCACCCACCCAAAAGAAGCCGCATCAGGGATGGATGCTGTTGACTGGTAGCTTTCAGCTTCTGACTGTGAACTGTCAACTGTCAACTGTCGACTTTGCGGTGGGCAGCAGCCGGTTCAGCGAACCGGAGCGGAGCCCTTCGAGGTCGAGCGCGACGAACGCGAACCCGGCGCTTCGCACCCGCGCCACGATCTCATCCGCGACGCCGGCGGAGAGCACCCGCGGGATCTCAGCTTTCGGCAGCTCGATCCGCGCCGTGCTGCCGTGGTGGCGCACCCGCAGCTCCCGAAACCCGAGATCCCTGAGCGCGGCTTCGGCGCGCCCGATCTGCTCCAGCTTCTCGCGCGTGATTGGCTCGCCGTACGGTACCCGGGAGGAGAGGCACGGGCTCGACGGCTTGTCCCACACCGGCAGATCGAGCGCCTTCAGAGTCTCGCGAATAGCGGCCTTGCCCCACCCCAGCTCGACGAGCGGCGATCGCACCGCGAGCTGCTCGGCCGCGCGGCGACCGGGGCGGTAGTCAGTGAGGTCGTCGGCGTTGGTCCCGTCGAGCACCGCGGCCAGACACTTCTCTTGGGCGATCGCGGCCAACCGCCGGAACAGCTCCCCCTTGCACAGGTAGCAACGCTCCGGGGTGTTGTCCGCATACCCTGGAATCGCCAACTCGGAGTACGCGACCTCCTCGTAGCGGATCCCGATTTGGCGCGCCAACTCCCGTGCCGCCTTCGCGTCGGCCTCCAATAGGCTCTCCGAGCGAGCCGTCACCGCGAGCGCGCGGCCACCCAGCGCCGAGCGCGCGGCCCACGCCACCAGCGTGGAGTCGGCACCGCCCGAGAAGGCGACGAGCGCGCTTTCGAGCGGCTTCAGGTGAGCGATCAGGCGGTCAACGGCATCCATCGTCGTGCAGTGTAACCAACGGCGCCGAGGTCTTCATCCCCGAGCGCTACGCACAGCCACCATGCTGGACGTGACGGGCCAGAGGCGGCAAGAGCTCGCTACCCGACCACGAGACGCTGGAGGCGCTCCAGCAGGAAACCGGTGAGGCTCTTGCGCTCCGAGGCTCCGCCGGCGCGAGCCTCATGGGCCGCGAGCTCCTGCTGGCGCACGGCCATCCGGTCGGCGAGCTCCACAGCGAGCTCGTTCTGGTGAAACAGCAGCGCGCCCAGGGCCTGGCTGTCCACCTCGACCACAGCGAGAGCGGAGTCGGCGCGAACCGTCGCGGTGCGCGGCTCGCCCGAGAGGAACGCCATCTCTCCGAAGACCTCTCCCGCTCCAACGCGTGCGATCTCCTGGCCCCCCCGCTGGACCACGGCCCCGCCGCGAGCGATCACGAACAGGGCGCGCGATGCGTCGCCCTCGCGCACCACGGCCTCGCCCGGTGCGAACTCCTGCCAGCGCGCGGTTCCCGCCAGCAGCTTCAGCGCACTTTCGGGCAATCCCGCGAATAGATCGCAACTTTCCAGTGCCTCCAGACCCATCGCGACACGGTCCTCGCCGGCCTTCGCTTCGACCATGCGAATATTCCGCTGCGGGAACGGGATCTCCATGTCCGCACGAGCGAGAGCGGCGTGCGCGCGGGTCAGAAACTCGTCGGTCACGTCGGCCGCGCGCCACGGCTCCCTCGTCCACAGCCGGCACTCGTAGACGACGGCGCTGTCAGCGAACTCGTGCACGAGGATCCTGGGGGCCGGGTGCGCGAGGACCAGCGGCAGGTCGGCGGCCACCTGGCCGAGGACTTCCTTAACGGCGTGCGGGGCGGCCTCGTGCGTGACCCCGATGCGCACCGGGACCGCTACGGCAAGGTCCCCCTCCCCGAGGATGCGAACGCGCGTCCGCGCCACCTGGGAGTTCGAGAACATCACCCGCTCTCCCAGCGTCGTGCGCAGCACGAGCGAGCGCCACCCCAGCTCCTGCACCTCGCCGACGATTCCGTCGATCTCGATCCAAGAGCCGGCGACCAGCTTCTGCTCCCAGGTAAGGGCAAGCCCCGAAAGCAGCGTCCCGAGCGTCTCCTGCAGGGCGAAGCCGACGACGACCGTCAGCAGGGCGGCGGAGTTGAGGAGGGTGCCGACCTCCAGGCCGAGGGCGGCTCGCAGGATCGCCGCAGCGAGCAGGAGGTACAGGACAAGCCCGACGAGGTCGCGGGCGAGACGGGGTACCTTGAGGTCGAAGCGGCGGATGAGCAGCCATTCGAAGACCAGGAGCAGCACCAGCCGCATCACCAGGTAACCGAGGGCGAGAAGTACGATGGCGGCTGCCCACTCATCCCAGTGCCCCCCGGCACGCGCCGTCCGCACGACCCACTGTGCCGCCGCGGCGACCGCCAGGAAAGCGAGGCCGCCGGCCACACGCCGCACAACCTGGGAGCGCAAGAGCCTGCCAATCGCCAGGGTCCCCACCGCCACTGCCCCAACCAGGACGATGAATATGTCGCTCATTGGCCCGTTATTGTACGGCGTCTGCTGCTTTGAAGACGAACGGGCTTCCGGAGACGGCCGTCGTGCCTACACTCAAGAGAAGGATGTTCTGCTAAGGTCCTGACCATCATTATCTTCGCATTGCCGTTACGGTTTGCCGAGGCTGGCCGAGGCTTCTCGTTACACCTTCTTGACATCGAGCCCGGACCAACTTAGATTGGTTGAGTGTAAACGTTTACATCGTCCCGTGGAGGTTCGTCCGTGCCACCGCGCCCCCCAAAGCCTCTCCCCCCTGCCGGTCCCCGGGGTACGCGTCCCGCGAACATCACGATCAAGCACGTTGCGCACGAGGCCGGCGTCTCGGTGGCAACGGTATCCCGGGTTTTCAATGAGAAGGGGCCTGTCAGCGAGGCGACCCGTAACCGGATCCGAGAGGTAGCCGAGCGCCTCCGCTACTCGCCCCACGGCGCCGCGCGCAGCCTGATCACGAACAAGACTGCCGCGATCGGGGTGCTGCTCCCGGACATCTACGGCGAGTTCTTCTCCGAACTCATCCGTGGTATCGACCTTGCCTCGCGGAGATGCGGCTATCACCTCGTCGTCTCGAGCTCGCACGGCGACCGCCGCGAGCTCGAGGCCGTGCTGCGCGCGACGCGGGGGCGGGTGGACGGCCTCATCGTCATGTCCCCCGATCTCGACACCCAGACGCTCCAGGCCAACCTCCCCGAGACGCTGCCAATCGTGTTGCTGAACTGCCGCAACGACGGGGCGTGGTTCGACTCGATCACCATCGACAACCACGGCGGGGCCTACGCGATGGTGAGGTATCTCGCCGAGCTCGGCCACCGGCGCATCGCGCTCGTCAAGGGCCCGGCCGGGAACTTCGATGCCAGCGAGCGGCAGCGCGGTTACCGCGACGCGCTGCACGAGCTGCCAGGCGGTTGGTCGGAGGACCTCGAGTTCGACGGCGACTTCAGCGAGGAGGCGGGGTACCTCGCAGGGACCTTGATCCTCGAGCTGAAGGGCCGGCCCACGGCGGTCTTCGCCGCCAACGACGGGATGGCGATTGGTGTGCTCTCGGCACTGCGCGACGCAGGCCTCCACGTGCCCGAGGACATCTCCCTCGCCGGGTTTGATGACATCCCAATCAGCCGCTTCACCGCACCCACGCTGTCATCGGTGCGGGTCCCGATTGCAGACCTGGGCGCCCACGCGATCGCGCGCTTGTTGCACACCATCGACATGCAGAACCGGCACGACCGTCTGCACGTGACGCTGGCCACGACGCCGGTGCTCCGGCAGTCGTGCGCCTCGCCACGCGTCGGCCCGAACCGCAAGATCGCGGCCGCTCCCGACGACGAGCGCCCATTTGCAGCCAGCCTGCACGGAAACGATCGAAAACCGGCGACAACAGGAAAACCCCGAACGGCAGACGAACCGACCGAAGGGGGTCCAAAGCGGAACGGCAGAGGGACCGGGCGCCCTAGCGGCCCTTCCCGGAGGGCGTCGTGAGCACCATTGCCCGGAGCCGGACCCGCACGCTTGGCCTCGCGGCGGCGAGAGGCGCCACGCGAGAAGAGACCTTTGAGGAATCCCAAACTCGAACCATCTCTCGAAAGGAGGAAGGGGAAATGCAACGCAACGTGAAGAAGCACTGGCTCGTGGTGTTGCCGGCGCTCCTGCTGCTCACGCTCTTGGTCTGCAACCAGGCCGGCGCGCAGGGCACGACGGCAAGCATCGGCGGCACGGTCAGCGACAAGAGGGGACCGCTCCCTGGAGCCACAATTGCCGCGAAGAATACCCAGACCGCGTTCGTCTACAAAGTGACCGCCGGCGACGACGGGACGTTCCTGTTGGGCGGCCTCCCCCCCGGCACATACGAGATCACGGTCTACTCCGAAGCCTACAAGGCGAAGACCGAAACCGTAACGGTGCTGCTCGGGCAGGCCAACAAGGTCAACTTCGAGCTTTCCCCGGAAAAGGTCTTCGTCGGCGAGACGACGGTGGTCGGCGAGACGACCAAGGTGCTCGTCGACACCCGCTCGTCGGTCGTGGCCACCAACATCACGCCGCAGCAGATGGACAGTCTGCCGCTCAACAACCGCAACTTCCTCGCGTTTGCCGGCCTCGCCCCCGGAATCACGTTCACGCAGGACACGGACGCCGAGGGGCAGTACTTCGGCAGCGCAGGCGCCAAGCCCGAGCAGGTCAACGTCTTCATCGACGGCCTTTCATACAAGAACGATCTCATCAAGGGTGGCGCCTTCATGCAGGACTCCGTCCGTGGCAACCCGTTCCCGCAGAACGCGGTGCAGGAGTACCAGGTGATGACGCAGAACTACAAGGCCGAGTACGAACAGGCGACGGCGGCGGTGATCACGGCCGTCACCAAGTCGGGCGGCAACGACTTCCACGGTGACTTCACGTACCTCTACCAGAACAAGAACATGGTCGAGCAGGACGACTTCGCCAAGGCGCGCGGCGACACCAAGCCGCCGTATACGCGAAATCAGTATGCCCTCTCGCTGGGCGGCCCGATTATGAAGGACACGCTGAACTTCTTCGTCTCGGCCGAGCAGAACAACCGCGACGTTGTCAGCTCCGTCTACCACGGCGGAAACTGGGCCCAAGCGCCAGCAAACGTCCTTGCCATCCTCGAGCCGTATCCGACCGGCGCCCTGTCATCTCCGTTCACTTCGAAGCTGTACTTCGGAAAGCTCTCATGGCAGCCGTCCACGTCCCAGACGATGGATTTTTCCTACAATAGCCGCGATGAGAGCGATGTCCGCGGATTTGGCGGACAGACCACCAAGGATGGGGCTCAAGACTTCGGCGTCAAAACCGACGCTGCCGTCCTGCGGCATCAGTGGATGGCCGGCAACGACACCCTTAACGAGGGCAGCCTCACATGGCAGAAGATGGAGTGGATCCAGGGTGCGGCTGCCTCAGCTGCGCCAGAGCTGAACTACTACGGGTTGCTCCAAGTCGGCGGTTCGACCACTACCCAGGACCTGACGCAGAAGAAGATCGGGCTCCGCGACGATCTGAGCTACTTCGCCGAGTGGCACGGCAGTCACACGATGAAGGCCGGCTTCACGGTCAATTTCATGAAGTACGACATGGTCAAGGACCAGAGCGGGAATCCGGAGTTCGATTTCAGCGGAGACCAGAACTGGCAGTACCCGTACCATGCCGTCATCGGCTACGGAAATCCAGCGCTCGCCTACGACAACAACCAGTACGGGCTCTACGCACAGGACGATTGGAAACTCGCCAACAACATCACGATCAACGCGGGCGTTCGCTGGGACTACGAGACCAACATGCTGAACAACAACTGGGTCACGCCCGCCAACGTGGTTTCGGGCCTCGAGTCCTCCTGCCGCACGTACGGACAGCCGATCGGCGGCCAGACCACGTGGTGCATCCCGCAGATCTTCAACCCCTCCGACTACATCTCGACCGGCAGCAACCGGAAGTCCTACAAAGGCATGATCCAACCCCGCCTGGGCTTCAGCTGGGATCCCAACGGCAACGGGAAGACGGTCGTTATCGGCGGCTGGGGCCTCTACTACGACCGCATCCCGCTCAACGACATCATGGACGAAGAGTTCCGACACACCTGGCAGATTTACGACTTCTGCTTCACGAACGACCCGACCAAGGTCGGAACCTACATCCCAAACTGCAGCGCCCCGGCGGTCCTCTGGAACCCCTCGTATCAGTCCGCCGCGGGGCTCAAGGGCTTGATTGCGAGCGGCGTTGCGCCGGGCCCGCAGGTCTTCCTCCTCGACAACAACACGCACCCGCCACGCTCCACCCAGTGGAATCTCGGCGTGCGGCAGCAACTGGGCAACTGGCTCGCCGGGCTCACCTATGCGAACTCGCGCGGTTACAACGGGATGGTGTGGAGCTTCGGCACCCTGCCGCCCGGGACACCGTTCAACGACCGCTGGGGCGACTCGATTTCGATCCCGGGGTACGGCTTCGTCATGCGCAGCTACGACACACGCAAGAGCTGGTACGACGGGTACATCCTCACCCTCGACAAGCCTTACACCAACGACTCGAACTGGGGTTTCAACCTGGCCTACACCTACTCGGATGCCAAACAGCAGGCTTCGACCGACGATGGCGTCGCTTTCGCGTTCGACTCCCTGCCGCCCAACTTCGCGACGTTCCAATCCATCTTCATCGAGAAGCAGAAGCTCGTCATGAGCGGCACAGTCGGCCTGCCGGCGGGGTTCAAGCTCTCCAGCATCATCACCCTCACCTCGGGCCTGCCCTTCTACTACAACGACTGCAGGGCCGGCTATGACAAGTGCTTTACCGCGGCGATGGATCCTCAGAAGCAGAGCTTCCTCGGCATCAAGCAGTTCGCTTACCGCAGCGTGGACCTACGCGCCGAGTGGGACGCCAAGGTGGGTGGTGACTTCCACCTCGGCCTCATCGGTGAGGCGTTTAACGTCTTCAACTTCGCCAACAACAGCTGCTTCGACAGCAACACGGGAGGACCCGGAAGCCTCAACGCCAACTTCGGCAATCCGGGCTGCCAGTACAACACGCGGCGCTTCCAGGTGGGCGCCAAGGTCAACTTCTAGGGAGGTTCGACCGACATATCGCATCGATCGGCGCGGCACGGGGAACGGTACGACCCGTGCCGCGCCTCTTGTTCCGCCTCGCCGCCCGCCGGCGGTGTAGGCTGGAGCACGAAAGGGCGAAGGTCACCGATGTTGGGACCGTACGTTCGCATCCTGCCGCAAGATCGCGCGCCGCATCTGATTCGCTTCGCGCTGAGCGCCATTCTCGCAGCCGTCGCGCTTGTCTCCTGTGCTGCCTCGCCGCACGGCGACGCGAGTTCGTCCCGATCGTGGGGAGCCGCCGAAGCAGCCGACTCGCAGTCGCACAAGGTGCGCCGGAAGCTCCTCACCGAGCGCTTCGACCCGTTTTTCGATGAGCTCCAGGCGCGCACGTTCCGGTACTTCTGGGACCTCGCGAACCCCGCGAACGGGCTCGTGCCGGACCGTTGGCCGGACGGCGCACTTCCGGACTTCGCGTCGATCGCCGCCGTCGGGTTCGGCCTCACCGCGTATCCGATCGGTGTCGAGCGCGGCCTCGTGTCGCGCGCCGACGCTCGCGACCGCGTGCTCGCCACGCTGCGCTTCTTCGCGAGCGCGCCGCAGGGGCCCGAGGCGAGCGGGCGGGCCGGGTACAAGGGGTTCTACTACCACTTCCTGAACTCGAGCACGGGGACGCGCTACGGGAGCGACGTCGAGCTCTCCAGCATCGACACCGCGCTCCTATTGGCGGGCGCGCTCGCGTGCCAGAGCTACTTCGACGGCGCCGATCCCGGCGAGGTGGAGATCCGGACCCTGGCCGACGCGCTCTACCGCGCCGCCGACTGGAACTTCCTCCAGCCGCGCCCGCCCCTGGTATGCATGGGGTGGTACCCCGACCGCGGGCTCCACCCTCTCGACTGGCGCGGGTACGACGAGGCGATGATCCTCTACATCCTGGCGCTCGGCTCCCCGACCCACCCGCCGAGCCCGGACGCCTCGGCGTGGAGCGAGTTCACGAAGACGTACGTCTGGGCGAGCTGGTACGGCCAGGAGTACGTCGCGTTCTCCCCGCTGTTTGGGCACCAGTACACGCAGGTGTGGCTCGACTGCCGCGGGATCCAGGACGCGTACATGCGGGGCAAGGGGATCGACTACTTCGAGAACACCCGCCGCGCCGCGTACGCCCAACGCGCGTACTCCATCGCCAACCCCGAAGGATGGGCCGGGTACGGCGCCGACACCTGGGGCGTCACGGCCTGCGACGGGCCGGCTGATGTGACGCTCACGTACAACGGCACGCCCACGAGGTTCTGGACGTACGCCGGACGCGGGGCCGGCGCGACGTTCACGCTCGACGACGGCACGATCGCGCCGACCGGGGCGGCCGCATCGATCGCGTTCGCGCCGGAGATCGCGGTGACCGCCGTCAAGGCGATGCGCGACCGCTGGGGCGATGACCTCTACTCGACGTACGGCTTCCTCGATGCGTTCAACCCGAGCTTCACGTTCACAGGCAGAGCGACCGCGGGACGCGTTGTCCCTGGCAAGGGCTGGTTCGACACCGACTACCTGGGCCTCGACCAGGGACCGATCGTGGCCATGATCGAGAACTACCGCAACGGATTCGTCTGGACGCTCATGAGGAAGAACCCCTACATCGTGGCCGGGCTCCGGCGCGCCGGGTTTGCGGGCGGCTGGCTCGACAGCGCGCCCTGAGCATGACCCTCAGAACACACTCCACCCGCCTCGAAACCAATGGCCTGTCGATGGCCGGCCACGCAGGGGTCGGCGGCGCGTTGCTGGCGTTGGCTACCATGCTCCTGGCGGCCTGCAGCGGCTCGGGGAGCGGCTCGACGCTGCGATTCTGGGCGCTCGGCCGTGAGGGCGAGGTGGTGCAGTTGCTGCTCCCGGAGTTCGAGCGCGCGAACCCGGGCGTGCACGTCCAGGTCCAGCAGATCCCGTGGACCGCCGCGCACGAGAAGCTGCTCACCGCCTTCGTCGGCGGCTCCACCCCGGACCTCGCTCAGCTCGGCAACACCTGGATCCCGGAGCTGGTCGCGCTGGGTGCGCTCGAGCCGCTGGGCGCGCGCGTCCGCGTGTCCGCGCTCGCCCCGGCCGAGTTCTTCCCGGGGATCTGGGCCACGAATGAGATCGGCGGTGAGCCGTACGGCGTGCCCTGGTACGTTGACACGCGCGTGCTCTTCTACCGCAGCGACCTGTTCGCCCGCGCAGGCGTCGCCCGGCCCCCACGAAGCTGGGAGGAGTGGCGCGACGACATGCGCCGGATCAAGGCGCTGCCGGGCGGGGACCACTACGCAATGCTGATGCCGACCGACGAGTGGGCACAGCCGGTCATCCTCGCCCTCCAGGCCGGCGCCGACCTGTTGCGCGATGGCGGGCGGCGCGCCGACTTCAAGGAGCCGCGCTTCCGCCAGGCGTTCCAGTTCTACGTGTCGCTGTTCGCGGAGCGCCTCGCTCCCCCGCTTGGCAACGCGCAGGTCGCCAACCTCTACCAGCAGTTTGCCGACGGGTACTTCGCGTCCGTGATCACGGGACCGTGGAACCTGGAGAAGTTCCACCTGCGTCTCCCCCCCGAGCGGCAGGGCGACTGGGCGACCGCGCCGCTCGCGGCGGTTGAGGAGGCCGACTACCCGGGCGTCTCGCTCGCGGGCGGATCGAGCATCGTGATCTTCAGCCCTTCGAAGAAGAAGGATTCGGCCTTCCGCCTGATCGAGTTTCTGGCCGAGCCGAAGCAGCAGCTCGCGTTCTACCGGCTCACCGGCGACCTTCCGGCTCGGTTGGCGGCGTGGAACGACCCGGTGCTGACCGGCGAATCACACCTGCTGGCGTTTCGGGAGCAACTCCACCACGTGACGCCGATGCCTCGCGTGCCGGAGTGGGAGCACATCGCCTGGGCGATCGCAGAGGCGACCGAGCGCGTCATCCTCGGCCAGCAGACGGAGGACCAGTCGCTCGACCGGCTCCAGACCGAGGTCGACCGCATGCTCGAGAAACGGCGCTTCCTCCTCGACAGGCGCGCGAGGGGAGCGAACCCGTGAGCGCCCGCACCGGGCGCGCTCGCCGCGAGGGCCGTGCCGGCCTGGCGTTCGTCGCCCCCGCCCTCGGGCTCATCGTCGTGTTCTTCGTGGTCCCCGTAGCGGCGGGCTTCCTGCTCGCCGCCACTGACTTCGACATTTACGCGATCGGCGACCTCGCAACGGCTCGCTTCGTAGGTCTTGCCAACTTCGCGGCCCTCCTCCGCGACCCGGTGTTCTGGAAAGCGCTCCTCAACACGTTCTACTTCGTCCTCGTCGGAGGCCCGCTCTCGGTCGCGGTGTCGCTCGGCGCCGCCATGCTCCTCAACGTCCGCGTGGTGCGCTTCAAGGGGCTCTTCCGGACCGTCTACTTCGCGCCCGTCGTGACAACCATGGTGGCGGTCGCCACGGTGTGGCGCTACCTGTACCACCCCCGTTTCGGCCTTCTGAACCAGTTGCTGGGTGCGGTGGGGATCGGAGGGGTCAACTGGCTCGGCGACCCGCGCTGGGCAATGCCGGCGATCATCCTGATGTCGGTGTGGAAGAACTTCGGCTACAACATGATCATCTTCGTCGCCGGGCTGCAGAGCATCCCGGGGACGCTTTACGAGGCCGCCCGAGTGGACGGCGCCGGGCCATGGCAGCAGTTCCGGCACATCACGCTGCCGGCGCTGCGTCCGATGCTGGTGTTCGTCGGCATCATCACGATGATCGGCTACTTCCAACTCTTCACCGAGCCCTACGTTCTGACCGGCGGCACCGGCGGCCCCCTCAACGCCACACTGTCGCTGGTGATGTACATGTACAAACAGGGATTCCGCTGGTGGAACATCGGGTTCGGCGCCGCCGTCGCGTTCGTGCTCTTCCTGATCATCCTCGCCGGCACGCTGGTGCAGCTCAGGTTCCAGCGGGAGCGCGAGTGAGGAAGCTCGCCGTCGCCACCGCGCTCTATCTGGTCCTCGCGATCGGGGCTGTCGCGACGCTGCTGCCGTTCGCGTGGATGCTCTCCGCGTCCCTCATGCAGGCAGGCGAGGCGAGCAAGTGGCCGCCGAGGTTCCTGCCGAGCCAGGCAACGCTCGCCAACTACCGTGCGCTCTTCGAGCGGCTCGATCTCGGGCGCTGCTTCCTCAACAGCGCCTTCGTGGCGACCGTGTCCACCGTCGGGGCGCTTCTTATCGTCTCGCTGGCCGGGTATGCGTTCGCGAAGCTCCGCTTCCCCGGGCGATCGCAGGTATACCGCGTGCTCCTCACCGCGATGGTGATCCCGGCCCAGGTCGCGATGCTGCCGATGTTCCTGCTGTTGCGGACCTTCGGCCTGGTGAACACATACTGGGGCGTGATCATCCCGGCCCTGGCGCCGGTCTTCGGCATCTTCATGGTGCGCCAGTACGCGCTCTCGCTCCCGGACGAATTGATCGACGCCGCGCGCGTAGATGGCGCAGGCGAATTCGCAATCTACCGGAAGCTCATCTTCCCGATGCTGAGGCCGATCCTGGTTACCTTCGGGGTGTTCAGCTTCATCGGCGCCTGGAACGACTTCATGTGGCCCCTGATCGTGCTCACCGACGAGCGCCGGTACACCCTGCCGGTGGCACTCGCCAACCTCATCGGCGAGCACGCCGAGGATATCGAGCTGATGATGGCCGGCTCCGTTCTCACCGTCCTGCCGGTGCTGCTGCTCTTCCTCGTGCTGCAGCGCACGTACGTCGAGGGGATCACGATGGGGGGACTCAAAGAATGAGAGACGCGGTCCGTGGTCCGTGGTCCGTGGTCCGAAAAGCCGCACTCTGCCTATTCAGCTTCGCCGTTGCTGCGGGTGGCGGGGCGCAGACGAGGGTGCTGGACGACTTTGCGAACGTCGCGGGGTGGAAGGCCGCGCCATCGGAAGGGGTGACGCTCGCGGTCGCGGGCGAGGCCGGGCCGGGCGGTCCGGCGATGCGTCTCGACTTCGACTTCCAGGGACACGGCGGTTGGGCGGCCGTGCGCAAGACCGTCGACCTCGAGCTGCCCGACAACTACGAGTTCACCTTCCGCATCCGCGGCGAGGCCCCGACCGAGAACCTCGAGTTCAAGCTCGTGGACGCGAGCGGCGACAACGTGTGGTGGTCGCCGCGGCGCGACTTTTCGTTCCCGCACGAGTGGACCACGCTGCGGGTCCGGAAGCGTCAGGTCTCGTTCGCCTGGGGGCCTGCCGGCGGCGGCGAGCTCAAGCGGGCGGCGTCGATCGAGATCGCGGTCACCGCGGGCTCCGGAGGGCGCGGCTCGGTGTGGATCTCCGACTTCGCGCTGACGCCGCTCCCGCCCGACCGTCCCTACGCCGGCACCCCGGTCGCAAGCGCGTCGTCCTCGCTTCCCGGCCGCGGGCCGGCGCAGGCGCTCTCGGGTCAGAACGGCGGCTGGCACAGCGACCCCGGCGCGGCGGGCGACGCCTGGCTGCAGCTCGACTTCGGCGAGCGCCGCGAGCTCGGCGGCCTCGCGATTGAGTGGAACCGGAGCGCCCCCGCGTTCGAGGTGCTCACCTCGGACGACGGTGCGGCATGGGCGACCGGGTGGCCGAAGAGGGCGGTCCACGGCAGCCGCTCGTTCGTGCGGCTCCCCGAGGCGGCGTGCCGCTTCGTTCGGGTCCTCGCCTCCGGCGCCGCGCCCGACGGCGTCGCCGTCGCGAGGCTGACGGTCGAGCCGCCGGAGTTCGGCGCGATTCCGAACGCGTTCATCGCCTCGGTCGCGGAGGTCTCGCGGCGTGGGCTGTACCCGCGCGCTTTCCTGGGCGAGATGACGTCGTGGACGCTAGTCGGGGACCTCGCCCCGAGCCGGCCCTCCGCCCTGCTGGGCGCGGACGGCGCATTCGAGCCCGCGCCGCGGACGTTCACGGTCGAGCCGTTCGTCTGGCTCGATGGCAAGCTCGTCACCTGGGCGGACGTCGCGAGCGGTCAGGCGCTCGCCGGCGGCGACCTCCCGCTCCCGTCAGTAACGTGGTGCCACCCGTCGTTCGACCTTGAAATCGCGGCGTCGCGCGACCTGTCCGGCGGCGACGCCACGTTGCTGCGCTACCGGCTCACGGACCGGACCGGGCGCTCCCGCGCGCCGCGCCTGTTCCTCGCGGTGCGCCCGCTGCAGGTCAACCCGCCTGCGCAGTTCCTCAACCTCGCCGGCGGCGCGGCGCAGCTCGCACTCGTGCGGGCGAGCGGCCGTACGCTCGTGGCTGCCGGTTTCGCCGTCGAGGCTCTGGCCGCCGACGCGTCGGCGGGCGCCGCCCCGTTCGACGACGGCGACGTGGTGTCGTGGCTCGCGCGAGGGGAGCTGCCCGAGGGCGGCGACGCGCGCGATCCGTCCGGGTGGGCCTCCGGCGCGCTCGCGATCGGCCTCGCGGCGGCGCCGTCCGCCGAGGCGTGGGTGCGGGTGGCGCGGCAGGACGGCGCCTCCCTCGCCGCGAGCGCCGCGACACCGCTCCCCGAGGAGCGTCGCGCCGCCGAGGCGGGTGCGTGGGCGCAGGCGGTCCGGCGCGCCGGCATCGCCGGCGGGCCGGAGGTGGAGGCGTTCGCGGCCGCGGCGAGGTCCAACCTCGCGTACATCCTCGCCAGCCGCGACCGGGCCGCGCTGCAGCCGGGGACGCGCAACTATGCGCGTTCGTGGATCCGCGACGGCACGATGATGGCGGCCGCTCTCCTCCGGCTCGGCCACCCCGAGGAGGTGCGCGAGTACCTGCGCTGGTACGCGCCGCACCAGTTCGCCAGCGGCCAGGTCCCCTGCGTCGTCGACCTCCGCGGCGCCGACCCTGTCCCGGAGAACGACTCGCACGGCGAGTTGCTGTTCCTCGCCGCGGAGTACCTGCGCTACACCGGGGACGCCGCCACCGTGCGGGAGGTGTGGCCGCACCTCGCCGCCGCGGCCGGGTACATCGAGGAGCTGCGGCAGAAACGGCGCACCGACGCGTACCGCGCGCCGGACACGCTCGCGTTCTTCGGTCTGCTCCCCGAGTCGATCTCGCACGAGGGGTACTCCGCGAAGCCGATGCACTCGTACTGGGACGACTTCTGGGCGCTCAAGGGGCTCGAGGACGCCGCCTGGATGGCGGCAACGCTCGGGCACGTCGCCGACGCCTCGCGCTGGAGCGCGGCGCGCGCCGAGTTCGAGCGCGACGTCCTGGCCTCGATCGCACGGGTGCGCGCCGAGAAGGGGATCGCTTGGCTCCCGGGGTGCGCGGAGATGGGCGACTTCGACGCGACCTCTTCCACCGTCGCGCTCTGGCCCGCGGGCGCCGACGCAAAGCTCCCCCGCGCGGCGGTCGAGGCCACCTGGGAGCGGTACTGGCGCGAGGCCGAGGCGCGCTTCTCGGGGCGGGCCGCATGGGAGGGGTACACGCCGTACGAGTGGCGCAGCGTTTCCTCGCTCGTGCGCCTCGCCCACCGGGAGCGGGCGGTCGCGCTCGCGCGTTGGCTGATGGCCGACAGAATGCCGATCGGGTGGAACCAGTGGCCCGAGGTGGTCCACGAGAACCCGACGAAGGCCGCGTACCTCGGCGACCTGCCGCACGCGTGGGTCGGATCGGACTTCATCCGCTCGTTCCTCGATATGCTCGCGTACGAGCGTCCGGCCGACGGAGCGCTCGTGCTCGGTGCCGGAGTGCCGCTCGAGTGGCTCGCGGGCGACGGCATCGCGGTCCGCGGCCTGCGCACGCAGTACGGAGCCCTCTCGTTCACGATGCAAAACGAAGCCTGCGCCGTTCACGTTCGAGTCGAATCGGGACCGCGTGTGCCGCCGGGAGGCATCGTGCTGCGGCCGCCATTGCCTCCCGGCCGGCTCGTGGTGACTGTGAACGAAGCGCCAGTCGAGGTTTCCCCGACCGGAGAGGTCGTGGTGCGGTCACTCCCCGCCGACGTCCTGATCGCGCCGGAGGACGCCAAGCCTACGGGAAGCGCCGGTTCGCATGACGGCGGCAAAGACCGCGACGGCAAGGAGAGACGATGATAGGAAAGACGACGGCGGCTCTGGCCTCGTTGGTGGTGACCGGCGGATTGTCGGGTTGGGCTGCAACGGGAGGACCGCAGGTGTCTACAGGGTTTCTCTTCTCCTCGCTGAAGCTCGATGGCCGCGAGATCAAGTACACGGTCTACGTGCCGCGTGCGTACGATCCCTCACGAGCGTGGCCACTCATCCTGTTCCTCCACGGCAGCGGCGAAAGCGGCACCGACGGCAGCCGTCAGCTCGCTCAGGGCCTGCCGCATGAGCTTGTGTGGAACTCCGACTTGTGGCCGTTCATCGTGATCATCCCGCAGAAGCCCTCCCAGGACGCGGAATGGGAACAGTACGAGCCCGAGCTGATGACGATCCTCGCGCAGGTGAGGCAGGAGTACTCGGTCGATCCGGCGCGCCTCGTGCTCACCGGGCTCTCCCAGGGCGGGCACGGCGCGTGGGTGCTGGGCGCCCGCCACCCGGAGCTGTGGGCCGCGGTCGTGTCGGTCTGCGGGTACGGTCCCGCGCGCCAGAACCAACCAGGTGTCTTCAACGGCACGCACGCGGAGCTGGCGGGCAAAATCAAGGCCCTTCCCGTGTGGGCGTTTCACGGCGAGGCCGACGACGTCGTGCCCGTCGAAGAGACCCGTGCCATGGTCGAGGCGTTGAAGGCGGCAGGGTCGAAACCGCGCGCGACGTTCTACCCCGGCGTCGGGCACGGCTGCTGGGAGCGTGCATACGGCGACACGGAGCTGCCCGGCTGGCTCCTTGCCCAGCGCAAGGGACCGCCACCCTCGAGCGGCGCCCACTGATCGCTCGGCGACGCCTCAACCAGGGCGGCTCGGCGATTTCCCGTCCCCGCTGGTTGCGTTCAGCACGCCCCTTCGGGCCGAGCGACATCGTCCGCGAGGACGGCGCCGTTCGTTCGAATCACCTCAGCGTAAAAGTGCGCGCTGTCCTTGAGCGTGCGGCGCTGCGTCGTGAAGTTCACGTGCACGATACCGAAGCGCTTGGAGGTCCCGTGATTCCACTCCAGGTTGTCGAGCAGCGACCACACGAAATAGCCGCGGAGATCCACTCCTGCCGCGATGGCACTCCGCGCGGCCCGCAGGTGGTCGCGCAGGTACGCAACTCGCAGCGGGTCACTGAACCCGCCCCCCGGCAACGCCTGGTCCGCGACTGCGGCGCCGTTCTCCGTGATGAAGAGCGGGACGTCGCCGTAGCGTTCCTTGATCCAGAGCAGCGTGTCCGAAAGCCCACGTGGATACACCTCCCAGTTCATCTCGGTGTAGACGGAGCCGGGCTGCGGCACCCGCACGGCGCACTCCGGAGGCACGGACGGATCGAGCTGCATGACGCCGCGCGAGTAGTAGTTGACACCCACGAAGTCGACTCTTTGCCTGATTGCGTCGAGGTCCGAGGCCGGGAACACCGGCCACGCCTCGCCGAACATCCCCGGGAGCTCCGGCGGGTACGACGCCAGGAACACTGGGTCGAGGAACTGGCGGTTCATGTAGGCGTCGGAGCGGGCCGTCGCTGTGACGTCGTCGCTGCTCTGTGACGCCGGGAACTTCGGTTCGAGGTTCACCACGAGGCCGATCTCGCGTCTCCCGACCGTGCGGTACGCCTGGACCGCGGCTGCGTGGGCGCGGAGCAGGTTGTGGGCTGCGATCGGCGCCTCGAACGGGCTCGCGTGCCCAGGCGCGAGCGTGCCGTGGAGGTAGCCTCCGTCCGAGACCACCCACGGTTCGTTGAGTGTCGCCCACCACGCGACGCGGTCGTCGAGGGCACGAAAGAGCACCTCGGCGTACTCCGCAAACCACCCGGCAATGTCGCGGTTGAGCCACCCTCCGCGATCGTCGAGCGCCGCCGGCAGGTCCCAGTGGAAAAGCGTCACCATCGGGGCGATGCCGGCCTCGCGCAGCCCGTCCACCAGACGCTTATAGAAGTCCAGCCCTTTGGCGTTGATTCGCCCGGTCCCCTCGGGAAGCACACGACTCCATGAGATGCTGAGACGATAAGCGCCGAGTCCTAACTCTCGCATCAAGGCGATGTCGGTGCGCCATCTCCGGTAGTGATCGCACGCGACGTCGCCGGTTTCGCCGGTGAGGACGCGTCCCGGCGTGTGGGTGAAGCGGTGCCAGGTCGAAGGGCCGGCGCCGTCGGCCAGCGGAGAGCCCTCGATCTGGTACGCCGAGGTGGCCGCGCCCCACACGAAACCATCCGGGAAGGGGTGCGAATCGGCCGGGCCGGAGAACGAAGTCATGTCGAAGGCACCCCCAAAAAAAGGTGGTTCGGGCGAGGCGTCCGCGGTCACCATAGCACGGGCCGATTCCTCCAGCGCAAAAGGCTTCAGCAGTTGACTTTCGCGGGCCACATGCGCTGTAATGTAACCGTTTACACCGACCCGACGCCGAGGCTCGATGGTCGTGCCAACGCGTGGAGGACACCGCGGCATGAACGCCACGAAATGGACCGGGCACTCCCCCGAGACGCCCCACCCGGCCGGTCCCCCGAACCGCTACGGTCACTTCTCGGAAGACGGAACCGAGTACGTCATCACCGACCCGAAGACCCCGCGACCGTGGGTCAACGTAATCGCCAGCCCGCGTCTGGGTCTCGTCGTGAGCCAGACCGGCAGCGGCTTCACCTGGATCGACAACTCCCAGCTCGGCGTAATCACCCGCTGGCAGCAGGACCTGACCCAGGACGCCTCCGGCAAGTTCCTCTACCTGCGGGACGTCGACATGGGCACCGTGTGGTCGCTCTCGCCCGCGCCCGTGTGGGCACCTTTCGCGCGCTTCGCGTGCCGGCACGGCATCGGGACGACCTCGTTCGAGACCGAGTTCGAAGGGATCGCGGCGCGTTGGACGCTCGCGTGCCACGCCGAGGAGACGGTGGAACTCTGGCGCGTCGAGATCGCCAACCTCACGAAGCGTCCCCGGAGGCTCGAGATCTGCGCGTACGTGGAGTGGAACTGCGGCGTCGCCCCCTCGCCGCGCCGGGAGTTCACGCGGCTCTTCCTGGAGACCCACTACGACGCCTCCCGGCGGGCGGTTTTCGCCGCGAGCCACATGTGGGAGGTGCCCTCGAAGCGCTTCGGCCACTGGAACACCGATTTCCCCTACGTCTCTGCGCTGGGCTGCACGGAGCCGGTCGTCGCGGCCCACGGAGACAAGCTTGCCTTCCTGGGTCGGTACGGTGATCTGCGCGCCCCTCAGGCGCTCACCCAGGAAGTCTGGACGCCGGAGTTCGGGCGGCATGGCGATGCGATCGCGGCGCTCCGCTCGTTGCTCGCGTTTGGCCCGGGTGAGCGCCGCACCATCGGATACGCTCTGGCGATCGCCTCCTCCCGCACCGGCACCGAGGCGCTACTGGAACGCACAGCCACGGTTGCAGCCATCGACAGCGCAATCCAGGCGGTGCAGGCCGGCTGGCGCGACAGGCTCAACGGCCACCGGGTACGGACACCGGATCCGACCGTGAACTTTCTGACCAACGACTGGTTCCGGTACCAGGCGATCTCGAGCCGTCTCTGGGGGCGCTGCGGCTACTACCAGCAGAGCGGCGCGTACGGTTTCCGCGACCAGCTCCAGGACTCCCAGGTCTGGCTTACCATCGACCCCCAGCAGTGCCGCGCTCAGATCGACCTCCATGCGGCCCACCAGTTCGCCGACGGCTCGGTGTACCACTGGTGGCACCCTCTCTCCGAGCAGGGTCACGTCACGAAGATGACCGACGATCTCCTGTGGCTCGCCTTCGTGACCGGAAGCTACATCCGCGAGACCGGCCGCCTCGACATCCTCCAAGACCAGGCCCCGTTCCTCGACGAGGATGCGAAGTCGCTCTTCGACCACATCATGCGGGCGTTCGAGAGGGTCTTCGTGCGGACCAGCGCACGCGGGCTTCCGTACATCGGCGCCGGCGACTGGAACGACGGCCTGTCCGCGGTGGGGCTCGAGGAGCGCGGCGAATCGGTCTGGCTCGCCCATTTCCTGGCTGGGCTGCTGGCCGACTGGACGGTCGTCTGCGAACGCACAGGGCGGGGCCCGGTCGCGGTAAAGCTCGCCGCGCGCCGAGAGGCATTGGTCGCTGCGATCAACGAGCACGCGTGGGATGGCGAGTGGTACCTCCGCGCGACACTCGACGACGGTTCGCTTCTCGGCAGCGCGTCCAACCGACGGGCCCGTATCTTCCTCAACTCTCAGACGTGGGCCATCCTGGCCGACGTCGCGCCCCCGGAACGCGCCGCGCGGTGCATGGCCGCCTTGCGCGAGCACCTGGTGACCGATGCGGGTGCGCTGCTGCTGTCCCCAGCGTTCGACGAGGCGATCCCCGAGATCGGCTATATCACTCGCTACGCCCCAGGGCTGCGAGAGAACGGCGGCGTCTACACCCACGCTGCGACGTGGGCCATCGCGGCAGCCTGCAAGGTCCGGGACCACGAGCTCGCCGGCCGCCTCCTCGCGGCCATCAACCCCGCGATCAAGGATCCCGACCGCTACTGGGCGGAGCCGTACGTTTTGCCCGGCAATGTGGACGGACCCGCCTCGCCCCACCACGGGCGCGCCGGTTGGACCTGGTACACCGGTTCGGCGGCGTGGCTGCACCGAATCGTCGCGGAGTGGGTGCTCGGCGTGCGCCCCGAGTGGGACGGGCTGCGCCTCGATCCCTGTCTGCCCCCGGACTGGAACAGCGCGGAGATGACCCGGCCGTACCGGGGCTCGATCTATCACATCGCCATCGAGCGCGATGCCGACCTGCCGGAAGGCTCAAGCGCTTCGGTTTGCTTGGATGGAGCGCCGGTCGACGGGAACCTCCTCGCACCGCCGCTTGTCCCCGGCAGCTGTCACGAGGTCGGCGTGCGATGCAGGTAGCTTGACCTCGATTGCTGTCTCAGTCGGGAATCTTTCTGGACCTGTAGGATTTACCATAGCGCCATGAGCGACGAGAAAACCAGCTCGGTGTCGTTTGGCCCCAACGTTTGGCTGATCGACGAGATGTTCCGCGAGTTTAAGGAGCGTCCCGAGTCGGTCAGCGAGAGCTGGCGCGAGTTCTTCTCCGATTACCGCCCCGCCGCCGGGCGCGTCGCACTACCGCCGACGGCGCTCGCGGCTCCCGCGGCCGTCCCGGTCGAGGCTCCGGGCCGTCCGGCGCTCGCGCCGGTGCGCACCACGGTGCCGATCGTCGGGCCCGCCAAACGGCTGGTTGAGAACATGCAGGCCAGCCTATCGGTGCCCACCGCCACCTCGGTCCGGACGATCTCCGTCCGGCTATTGGAGGAGAACCGGTCGCTCATGAACCAGCACCTTGCCGAGCTCACCGGCGGCAAGGTGAGCTTCACGCACCTGCTGGCGTGGGCACTCGTGAAGGCGCTCCGCGGGATGCCGGGCATGAGGTCGCTCTTCGTGGAGATCGAGGGCGCACCCCACCGCTACACGGCCGAGCACGTCAACTTCGGCATCGCGGTGGACATCGAGCGGCGCGACGGCACGCGCGGTCTCGTGGTGCCGAGCATCAAGCACGCCGAGACGCTCGAGTTCGCGACGTTCTTCGCCGCGTACAACGAGCTGATCCGGCGCTCGCAGGCAGGCCAGCTTACGCCCGAGGACTTCGCCGACACCACCGTGACTCTCACCAACCCGGGGATGTTGGGCACCACGCAGTCCGTTCCTCGACTGATGGCCGGCCAGAGTCTGATCGTGGCAGCCGGCAGCATCGGCTACCCGGCCGAGTACCAGCTCGCGGACCCCGCGACTCTCGCCCACCTCGGAGTCAGCAAGGTGCTGAGCCTGACCTGCACCTACGACCACCGCGTGATCCAGGGCGCCGAGAGCGCCGAATTCCTGGGCCGGGTCGCGGCGCTGCTCGCCGGCCAGCAGCGCTACTACGAGGAAGTCTTCGAGTCCCTCGCCGTGCCCCACGAGCCTGTCCGCCTCGCGACCGACGTCAACCCGTACTTCTCCGACCGCGGGGTGGACGCGCTGGTGCGAAAGCAGGCCGGCGTGTTGGCGCTCATCAACATGTACCGGGTCCGCGGCCACCTGGTGGCCCACGTCAACCCCCTTTCGACCGAGATCCCGACCCACCCTGAGCTTGAGCTCGAACGGCACGGCCTCACGCTCTGGGACCTCGACCGGGAGTTCTACACCCTCAATGTCGGCCGCCACGAGCGCGCCACGCTGCGCGAGATCTTGCGCATCCTCCGCGAGGCGTACTGCGGCACGCTCGGCGTCGAGTACATGTTCATCCAGGAGCCGGACCAGAAGGCGTGGATCCAGAGGCGGGTCGAGGGCGCGGACCCGGCCGGGTGGCTGGACGCCGCCGGCAAGCGCCGTACGCTCGCGATGCTCAACGCCGCCGAGGCGTTCGAGCGTTTTCTTCACACCAAGTACGTCGGCCACAAGCGCTTCTCCCTTGAAGGGCTCGAGTCCCTGATACCGATGCTCGATCGCGTACTCTCCGCTTCGGTGGAGGCCCGCATCGCAGAGGTCGTGCTCGGAACGGCCCACCGCGGCCGCCTCAACGTTCTGGCCAACATTCTCGGCAAGAGCTACGAGAAGATCTTCCGGGAGTTCGAAGGGAACATCGACCCGCTCTCCCGTGAGGGGACCGGCGACGTCAAGTACCACTTGGGCGCGACCGGCACGTACTCGAGTCCCGCCGGTGGGCAGCTGCACATCACGCTGGCCTCCAACCCCAGCCACCTCGAAGCGGTGGACCCGGTCGTCGAGGGAATGGCGCGAGCGCTGCAGGACATGCGAAACGATACCGGGCACGAGCAGGTGCTGCCGGTCCTCGTGCACGGCGATGCAGCTTTCGCCGGTCAAGGCGTCGTCGCCGAGACCCTCAACATGAGCGCGCTGTCGGGCTACCGCACGGGGGGGACCGTCCACATCGTGGTCAACAACGGCATCGGCTTCACGACCTCTCCCGCCGACGCGCGATCCTCGGTGTACGCAACCGATGTCGCCAAGATGGTCCAGGCCCCGGTCTTCCACGTGAACGGCGAGGACCCGGAAGCGTGCGTCCACGTCATGGACCTCGCGCTCGCGTTCCGGCGCGAGTTCAGGAAGGACGTCGTGGTGGACGTCGTCGGCTACCGTCGGTGGGGCCACAACGAAGCGGACGAGCCCGCGTACACGCAACCGATCATGTACGCCAAGATCCGCGACCGCCGCTCCGTGCGAAAACTCTACACCGAGCGGCTCGTCAACCACGGCGACTTCTCCCTGCAGGAGGCCGAAGCGGCCTTGAAGGACTTCCAGGACCGCATGGAGGCCGCGTTCGCGGCCACACACGAGAGCAGCCTCCCGCCGATTTCTTTGGCGCCCAAGACGCCCGCGGCACCGCCCTCCGAGCCGCCGCCCCCGCCGGTGCCGCTGCCGACGCTCGATCGCATCCTGCAGCGCGCCACTTCGGTGCCGGAAGGGTTCCACGTCCACCCGAAGCTCGCGCGACAACTCGCCCAGCGACGGCAGATGCTCGCGCAGTCGGAAGTGGACTGGGGGACCGCCGAGCTTCTCGCGTTCGGTTCCCTCCTCGTCGAGGGGATCCCCGTGCGGTTGTCCGGTCAGGATTCCCGCAGGGGCACCTTCTCGCAGCGCCACGCCGTGCTGGTGGATCAGGACAGCGGCGCGGAGTACACGCCCCTGCAGCACGTCAACCCCGCCCAGGCTCCGTTCCTGGTCTACGACAGCCTGCTCTCCGAGTACGCGGTGCTCGGATTCGAGTACGGCTACTCGGTGGCCCGAGCCGACGCCCTCGTGCTGTGGGAGGCTCAGTTCGGCGACTTCTCCAACGGTGCCCAGATCATCATCGATCAGTTCGTCGCGTCGGCGGAGGAAAAGTGGAAGCAGCGCAGCAAGCTGGTGCTGCTCCTCCCGCACGGCTCAGAAGGCCAGGGCCCCGAGCACTCCAGCGCGCGGCTCGAACGGTTCCTCCAGCTCGCGGCCGGCGGCAACATCCGTGTGGCGGTGCCGAGCACCTCGGCGCAGTACTTCCACCTCTTGCGGGCGCAGGCGCACGCGCCGCACATCGTTCCCCTGGTGGTCATGACCCCCAAGAGCCTGCTGCGCGCCGATGCCGCCAAGAGCCACGCCGATGAATTCGAAGGGTCCTTCCAGCCCGTCCTGCCTGGCCCGGATGGTCCGGCCGCCCCCGAACGCCTCCTCCTGTGCAGCGGAAAGGTCGCGTTCGACCTCCTCGCACACCGCGCGAAGAACCTGGACGACCGCACCGCGATCGCGCGGGTGGAACGCCTCGCCCCGTTCCCCGCCGAGGAACTCGGCGCCCTGTTGCGCTCGCTTCCCTCCGTGCGGGAGATCCGCTGGGTCCAGGAGGAGCCGGCCAACATGGGTGCGTGGAGTTTCGCGGCGCCGCGCCTGCGCGAGCTCGCGCCGGGCCTGCCGCTCACCTACGTCGGCCGACCGGAAAACCCGAGCCCCGCAACCGGTTCACACCGCGTGTTTCAGGCCGAGCAAGACCGTCTCGTCGCCGAAGCGTTCCAGGCCGCCCCGTAGCCCGGCCCGCGCGGACCGCCGGGTGGGCTCGACGCGCAAGCCGGCGGCGCACCAACGCGCCTCGTCCCGGTGGGCGCGGTTCCTCCGCGGGCGTCATCCGTTCACTGTGATAGGACTTCGCGTCGTCACCGGAGGGCTGTCATGGATCGAAACGAGCATTCTGGCGTATACACGTTCATTTTCTTCCTGCTCGCGACGCTTGGGGTCGGCTACCTTTGCTACCGCGTGTTGATGCCGTTCCTGGCAGCGATCGCGTGGGCATCATCCTGGCGGTCGCGTTCCAGGGGCCGTGGCAGGCGATCGAGCGCAGGATACCGCGGCGAAGAGGCCTCGCTGCAGCGCTGTTCGCAATCGGCATCGCGCTCATCGTGATCCTGCCGGTGGGGCTGTTCGTCGGGGTCCTGGCGAGCCAGGCGATCGATGTCGCTAATCGAGTCGAGACGAAGCTGTCGTATCTCCATGTCAGGTCGTTCTCCGACGTCGTCACGCTCCCCAAGGTGGCCGAGGCACTCGACGGGGTCAAGAACCGCCTCGGGATCTCGCCCGAAGACTTCCAGAAGATGGCGGCCGGCTTCGTAGCCAAAACCTCCACAGCCGCCGCCGGAGTGAGCGGCAAGCTGGTCCTGGGAGTGTTTGACGCCGTGCTCACCTTCGTGCTGGTGATCTTCCTGCTGTTCTTCTTCCTGAAGGACGGGCACGAGATGGCCAACGGTCTCTTCGACCTGCTGCCGACGGACATTCTGGGGCGAAAGCGGTTCGCTGGCTCGCTGCAGTCGCTGCTGGCGGCGATCTTTCGCGGGTCCCTGCTGTGTGCGCTCGCCCAGGGCCTGACCGGCGCCGTCGGATGGTGGATAGCCGGCCTTCCGTCGCCCGCCCTGGCAGGAGCCGGGATGGCGGTCCTGTCGTTGCTGCCGGTCGGGGGGACCGCGATCGCGTAGCTTCCCGGGGGCGATCTACCTCTTCTCCGATCTACCTCTTCTCGACGGACCACCTGGGCTCGGCCGTGTTTCTGTTCGCCTGGGGCATGGTCGTCACCTCGATCCTCGCCGACAACGTGCTGCGTCCGATGCTGATCCGGGGCGCCGAGGAGCTCTCGACGCTCGTCGTCTTCCTCGGCGTCTTCGGGGGCCTCGCCGCCTTCGGCCTGCTCGGCATCTTCATCGGGCCCGTCGCGCTCGCGCTCGCCGCCACGCTGCTCGGGGCGATGCGACGTGCGGCGAGTGACACATCGCCGGAACCGGTCGGTCAGTCGTGACGGACCTGTCTCGTGCCCCGGCGCTCTTCTCGGTGTTGATCCCGCCTCGCTGTGCAGGAGAGAGAGTCGCAGCCTAGAAACGAATTCTGTAGAGCGTGATCTCCTCTTGACCTTCGAGAGTCCGACACACGCCCTCCCCCCGGAGCCTCAGACCCTTCCTGACCTCCAGGGCGCATCGCAGACTGGTGCCCTTGTCGCCCTCGAGGCGGCCCGCCATCTCGAGGATCGCCTGCCTGCCCGTGGCTGGACGGGGTCCGACGCCGGGGCTCACCGCTCCCCCAACCGGCGGAGGGGGACCCGGCAACCCGATCGGAGCTCGCGGACGTTCCTCGCGATCGATGTGAAAGAGGCCCTCCAGGCTTTCGCCGTTCTCGGGGTTGGTTCCGCGGATTGTCGCGGAGTCCTCCCTGACCACAACCGAGATGGGGATGACCATCTCCGATGGGGTCTTCGTGAGCGTGCCATGGCGCGTGAAGGCGCACGCAACCAACAACACGACGAACCCGCACCCTACGGCTGGCGTTCGAAGGCTCAACACCGGACCTCCGAGAAAACGGACTTCTCAACATATCCTAGCACCTGCGAGCAGCTCCGACGACTGACGACGACCCATTCAAGACGGCACGAGGACCAATACGTATCGGCAAGAAGGGCCGCGTCAGCGAACCCTCGATGACGCGCCGTTCACCATCGATCCGCAACGGCCGTCGTCTTGCCGCCCGAAGGCTCGGTCGTGGGTGTTGGGGTCCCCTCGGAGCACTTCACCATCGACCATCCCCCACGGACGGTCGTGGAGCCGCAGTACGTCCTCCCCGTGCTGGCCGGGTTGTTCAGGTAGTTGAGAACATCCGAGCACGTCTCCTCCTGTTCCGGCACAACCTCGCACACCCCCGCGAAGCGGTCGTTCGCGAAGCAGCACGGCTTCGGCGCGTCGGCCGTGCGGCCGACCCCAGCAACAATCAGCAAGGCGGCGCCGGGTGCGAGCCATCTCACAACAATTCGCCGGTTATCGCTCATTTCGCACCCCCGCAATGTCCATCTCTTCCTTGGTGCCGTGGGCGAAGCGTCTCGTCAGCACTTTTCAACGATTGTATTCGCCCTCGTCGTTCGAGGGCCCCGGCCGCCTCGACGCGGAGCTCGCTTCGCTCGCCGACCCCGGCTCGCCCCTGCGTCGCGATGGCCCTGCTTTGGTGTCTGCGTCGGACCCGACTTGAGGCGATGCACGGCTCTCACCTCTCATCTCGACCTTTTTGAGAGTGTACTACCGCACCGGTCATGGCCCGCTCCTCCGGCCTTCGGTCCGGTGCTCCGATCGCGATCGAGTTGTGGTCACCGAACCCGAACACCCGAGGTTCGGAAGAGCCATCGTGACATGCGCGCATCGGCAGGCTCGGCTTCCTTTCATCGCGACGCACGAACTCCGACGCGGGCACCGCGGCGCCGAGTCCAGCCCACCAACGGTATCCTTGCACTTCTCGCCCGACGGACCGACTACGGGGAAACAAATCCACCCCCTGCAACGCAAGAGGCCATACGAGTGCGTGGCCCCTGCGATTCGCCCGCTTACGAAGCCTCGCGACCTCGACATAGGCGACCTCGATCAAGGCTCGATCAGACTCAGCATCGAGCCGTTAGCGACCCAGAGTGCCGAGCGCTGAGCCGACGCTGCGCCGGGCTTCTCCGCCCCATCGACGCGCTGAATCCCCTCCTCTTTCCCGGATGCAGCGAGACGCTGTGCATCGCCGCCTTCATCATCGAGCCCAAAGTCATCCTCAGGACCATCGCTCTTCTCACGCCCAATGGCGCCGAAGGCCGAGGCCCGCCTGCCTATCGCGTGCTCCCGTCGAATCGGCGCGCCGCCTGACATTTTCGGACCACGGAACTTCGCTAGCACCCTTCCTGGCAGACATTCAGGGCAGGCCTTTGCGGGCCTGTCGGCTTCCTTCAGCACGACGTCTCCGGCGCAGTTTCCCACTCCACCACCGCATTTCTACCCGACAAGGTCCTTGACTCGCCTCTCTCCAGGCGTATCATCGACCACGGTGAAAAGGGGAGTTCCTCTCCACAAAGCGCTTGGCGTCTTCATCAGCGTTTTCCGAGGGCACAACGCCGGCAAGACGGTAGTAGAGTCGGCCCAGGTTCGGAGACTCCCGCAATCTATGAAGGCAAAACGACATCTCGCTCCATTCCCTCACGCGCTCGCCGCGATTCTCAGCGTAGGAGAACTATGACTGCTTATCAGCTCTTTCAGCCATTCCGCTTGAAGTCCCTCGAACTCGAGAACCGAATTGTCATGGCTCCCATGACACGCTCGTTTTCTCTTGGAGGCGTGCCAACTTCGGATGTGGCGGACTACTACGCTCGCCGCGCGGAACGGGACGTCGGCCTGATTATTTCAGAGGGAACTGTGGTCAATCGGCCAGCTTCTTCCCACGACCCGAACATTCCCCATTTCTATGGCGAGAAGTCACTCCGTGGATGGAAGGCCGTGATTGACAAGGTGCATGCCGTGGGCGGCGTCATGGCCCCGCAACTCTGGCATGTGGGTGTCGTGACTCCCGGCAATTCCGGTTGGCTGCCGCCCGCTGGGTTTGAGGGCCCTTCGGGCTATGTCACGCCCGGAACAATCGGCGGCGTTGCAATGACCCAACAGGATATTGCGCAAACGATCCGTGCGTTCGCGCAAGCGGCGGCGGATGCACAAGCACTTGGATTTAACGCGGTCGAGATCCATGGAGCGCATGGCTATTTGATCGACCAGTTCTTTTGGCACCCCACCAATCAACGCACAGATGGTTACGGAGGCCAGAGTCTGGCGGAGCGCTCCCGATTCGCTGTGGAACTCATTCGGGCCGTTCGCAACGCCGTTGGCCCGGGCTTTCCGATCAGTCTTCGCATCTCGCAGTGGAAACTTCAGGACTTTGCCGCGAAGCTCGCCACTACGCCCCACGAGATGGAGACGTGGCTGGTTCCGCTGGCGGAGGCGGGTGTTGACATCTTCCACTGTTCGCAGCGGCGGTTCTGGGAGGCCGAGTTTATCGGCTCTGATTTGAACTTTGCCGGGTGGGCCAAGAAACTGACTGGCAAAGCGACCATCACGGTGGGCTCGATCGGGCTTTCAGGAGATTTCTTGGCGGCCTTTCAGGGAGAAACCTCCACGCCAAGTTCTCTGGATGAACTCCTCCGACGTTTCGACCGGGGAGATTTTGACTTGGTGGCAGTAGGCCGCCCCCTGCTCGCCGACGCGGGATGGGCTCAGAAAATCCGCGAAGGGCGTTCCTCCGAACTGATTGGTTTCAGCAAGGATGATCTTGGCGTTCTTTCGTGATCTCCAAGCCATAAGCGTGCTACGCTTTCGATATGAGCGACGTCGTTCTGGAACTCAAGGCTCTTAGTCGTCGCTTCGGCGCATTTGCGGCCGTCGATTCTCTGACCCTATCGGTCAACGCTCGTGAGGTCTTCGGCTTGCTCGGCTNNGCCCTCCTCGGGCGAGGCGCGCGTAGCTGGTTTCTCCATTACTACGCAGGCGGTCGACGTTCGCCGCGCAATCGGGTATGTGCCGCAGGCGGTCTCCGTGGATGGTTCGCTCACAGGCTACGAGAACCTGCTCATCTTCGCNNGCGAGCAGCAGGCGCGCATCCGGGAAGCGTTGGAGTTTATGGGTCTGACTTCCGACGGCGGCCGCCTCGTTGCCCAATACTCCGGCGGCATGGTGCGCCGCCTCGAGATCGCCCAGTCCACGCTGCATCGNNGCGGGTGCTCTTCCTCGATGAGCCAACTGTCGGGCTTGACCCTATTGCCCGCGACGCTGTTTGGAAGCACCTCGTTGATCTGCGGGCAAACTACGGCACGACCCTGTTTTTTACCACTCACTACCTGGAGGAGGCTGAGAGCCATTGTGATCGTATCGCGATCATGCACCTGGGCAAGGTAGCTGCGCTCGGCACCTGCAAAGAACTCGAGGCCTCGCTTGGCGGCGGCAGCCACACGCTGAACGAGGTCTTCGTGCACTATGCGGGCAA
>PMLC01000049.1:0-152 GCA_003158745.1 Acidobacteriota bacterium | reverse complement strand
GCGCTTTGGCTGCTCATCTTCGGGGAAGTGTTCTCACGCAATGGGGCGATTCACACTGGCAACATTCCCTATCTTGACTTCATCGCTCCCGGAATCCTCGCGCAAAGCGTTCTCTTCGTGGCCATCTTCTACGGCATCAACGTCATCTGGGA
>PMLC01000100.1 GCA_003158745.1 Acidobacteriota bacterium | reverse complement strand
GAGATCGGCAATGACATTCAGGACTCTGATGTGCATGACTCTGGCGGCCGCCCTCGCGAGCAGCGTGTTCGCGGCACAGCCGTCAGGCAACCCGCAGGTCAACATCAATACGGCGACCGTCCAAGAGCTGCAGCTGCTCCCGCGGGTGGGGGCGGCCCTAGCCAAGCGGATCGTGGACTTCCGTACCGCCAACGGCCCGTTCAAGGCGCCCGAGGAACTCGCGCGCGTCAAGGGCGTTGGTGAGAAGAGCTTCGCCCGGCTGCAGTCCTTCGTGACCACATCCGGTGCGACCAGCTTGAAGGAGAAGGTGCGCTCTCCGCGAACGGCCAAACCGGCCGCCAAGGCGCAGAGCTGACGGTCCGGAAGCGAAAGGGCTCCATGTAGCAAACAACACAAGAGGTGCGTGGACGGTTGGGGGCGGCACACGGCCGCCCCCGGTTCATGGGAGGCTATGATGACGACGCAGCGTGGTTTTTCACTCATCGAGACGATGGCTGTACTCGCAATGGTCGGTCTTGCCTTGGCGGTCGCGCTACCGAACCTAGGGGAGTTCCAGCGCAAGAGCGACCTTGTGCGCCTTGCCCGTCAGATTGCAGCTGACGCCCTCCGCTGTCGGATGGAGGCGCTCACAAGTTGCCGCAATGTCGGGCTGGTGTTCGGCGATGTGGATGAACGTTCCTACTACGTGATGGTCGCGGACGGCGACGACGACGGGGTTTCTCGTGCCGATTTCATCCGTGGAGTCGACAAGGCGTTGGGTCCGAAGGTGTGGGTGCACTTCCTCAGTCGAGGCGCTCGCCTCGGCGTGCCTTCCGGATGGAAAGTGCCGGACCCATCTGGAGGCGGAACGCTCGACGAGCGCGGACTGAGAGTCGGGTCCAGCGGGATCATGAGCTTCTCTCGAACGGGAGGTGCAACGCCTTCGAGCGTCTACTTCAACGACGGATGGGAACGGATGCTGGTGGTGCGAGTCAACGGTGATCTTGGGCGGATTCGCGCGTTGCAGTGGTGTCGCGGGTGGAAGGAGTGGCGCGAGATCACACTCTGATCGCGGAATTGTCGCGGGAACGGAGTGGAACGCGTTTCTGAGGTACGACAAGGGTGTCCGTGATCGTCTCCCCGGTGACAGTCAGCGGTCCTGCGAGGACGCAATTCCGGAGCTCGCTGCCGCCGCCGACGCAGGCACCGGCCGTCAGGACGCAACCCGTGAGCGTCGCCCCGCTCGCGACCTTGCACCCTGCACCGACCGCGCTCCGTTCGACTCGACTTTCCTCCTCGACTACTGCGGAGGAATGGATCCACGTATCTCGTCCGAGCGATTCGATCACCAGCTCCCGATACGAAGCAGGCGTGCCGGCTTCGCGCCAGCATCCGCTCACAACTGCGCCACGCAGGTGGTGGCTGCGGCGCAGGATGTCCCAGAGAGACGCCATCGCGCTCGCCCCGGCCGGGATTGCCGCCACAACATCGCGGGTCAGGATCTGGAAGCCGGTGAATAGAAACCGCTCTCCCCGGTCGTCCGATCCGGGTGCGAGGAACCGGGTTACCAGGCCGTCTTCGCCGAGGAGCACCGAGCTCCAGCGCCGCGGATCAGGGTGCGGAATCAGGGCGAGCACCGCGGCGCCGTCTGCACGTGCAGCGAGCACCGGTGCGAGGTCGAGATCCCCCCAGGTATCGGCGTTGCCGACGAGGACGTCACCATCCCCCAGAAGCGAACGGGCGGCGGCCACACCCCCCGCGCCGCCGAGCAGGTCCGGCTCCCATGAGAACGCGACCGTGCCGCCCCCCGCCGATCGGGCTGCCGCAGCGACCAGATCCGGGTGACGATGAAGGTTCGCCACGATCTCCGCGCAGCCGGCCCGGCGGAGGTTCGCAAGAGCGCTCGAGAGCAGCGGGCGCCCCAAGACATCGAGTGCCGGCTTGGGCACGCTGGAGCTCAGCGGCTCCATGCGGAGTCCGTCACCCGCTGCGAGGAGCATGCCTTTCACGTCCACAATGATACCGACTCGGGCGCAAGCCTACTCGGAGAAGACCATGTCGGCCGGAGCGGTGGGGTGGAGCGCGCGGTGTGCGGTCCAGAGGTCGAGGTAAGTACCACGAACAGCAGTGTGCGGGTTGAGGCCCAGGTCAGTGGCCACCGCCGCAAGTCGCTCGCTCGGTCCCTCGACCTCGACGAAGCTTCCGAGGGGTGTCTCGTCGAGGGCAACGACGATCTGATCGAGAGCCCATATCTCGCGCCGCTTCTGATAGCGACGAACTGGCCGGAACCCGAGCCCGGCCAGGATGACCAGCACCCGCTCAGCGCTCTCGACCGGCGTCTCGATCTCGACCCGGCTCTTCACCCCTTCGTGGAACGAGCCTGGTTCCTTCAGGGTCAACCAACCCTTATGCCCGGCCTGGCGGACCCTGAGGAGGCGGCCGCTCTTCCTGAACGTGCCTTGCTCGTCGTCGAGGACCCAGTTGTCCTCCAGCGTCAAAGGAGTCAGGAGCCGCCCGCCCTGTCTCTTCACGTGATCGCATACCGGGGTCAGGTCAGCGACCGGGATCTTCATCTCCTGCTCAACCACGCGCACCCCCACCCAGCTAGTATAGGTGGGTGCGCGCCGTCGTCTTCGGCACAGCCGGCCACATCGATCACGGCAAAACATCCCTCGTGAAAGCGCTCACGGGTGTGGACTGTGATCGCCTCCCGGAGGAGAAGCGAAGAGGCATCACGCTCGTTCTGGGTTTCGCGCCGCTTGCAGACCCGCTCGGCGAAGTTGAACTCTCCTTCATCGACGTTCCCGGCCACGAGCGGCTGGTTCACACGATGATTGCCGGGGCTGCGGGCATCGATCGCGCGCTTCTCGTCGTGGCGGCTGACGAGGGAATCATGCCGCAGACTCGCGAGCACCTGGACGTGCTCGAGGTGCTCGGTGTCCGCGGCGGCGTTGTGGCACTGACCAAGGCGGACGCGATCGAACCCGCACGACTTGACGCCGTCCGGGCAGAGGTCGCGGCTCACCTTAGCGGGGGTCCGCTCTCGGGTGCGCCGGTGATCGCCTGCTCCGCCTTGAACGGGGCGGGCATCGGCGAGGTCCGCGACGCGGTGCTCAAGTGCAGCCGCGGCGTGGTTCAGAAGCAGGATCCTCACCGGCCTTTTCGGCTCGCGGTCGACCGCACGTTCACAGTGACCGGCGTGGGAACGGTGGTGACCGGCACCGCAAACTGGGGACGCGTACGGATTGGCGACGAGTTGATGGCACTCCCGGGAGGCGCTCGCGCGCGTGTGAGGGCCATCCAGATCCACGGCACGCCCCGCGACGAAGCGGAAGTCGGCGAACGAATCGCGCTGGGTCTGACCGGCGTAACCGTCGCCGACGTTCCACGCGGCGAGCAACTGCTCCACGCCGACGATTGGAGGCCATCTCAGCGTCTCGCGCTGGATGTGCGAGTGCTGCGAGACGCTCCCACGGTTGCCGAAGGAGACCGGGTGTGGGTCCATCTGCTCGCGGCGCGGAGGCTGGCCCGAATCGAACGGGCGAACCCTGCGAAGATCGGTCCGCGAGAGTCGGGCCGCATCATCGTGCGGCTTGTCTATCCCGTGTTCGCGGCTCCCGGAGACAAGGTTGTCCTGCGCCGGGTCTCACCGGCGACAACCGTGGGAGGTGGCGAGGTGCTGGACACCCAGCCGCCGCGGCTCGCGCGATGGGAGGCAGACAGCCTGGCGGCGCTGCCGCGGCCTTGGGTCGATGCTGCGGCCACCATCGATCGGTGGGTCGGTCTCGCCGGTCCGCGGGGACTCGCGGCGGCCGAGCTCTCGCTCCGGATGGGAGTATGGGAAGCGGGCCTCGAGTCGGCCCTCGGCAAACTCATGACCGAGGGCTCCGTCGTGATTGCTCAGGCAAGCCCCCTGCAGCTCCTGCACCGCGACGCGCTCGCCGATGTGCGGGCGAAGGCCGCCGAACTCCTGCGCGCAGCCGGCGCCATGGGGGTGCCTCACGCGGAATTCGTCGCGCAGTTGCTCCCTCCCGCAGCGCGGCACCTGCGGGATTTCTACCTGAATCACCTTCGGCGTGCCGGTCTGACCCGCGAGGTGGCAGGTAGGGTGCTATCCGCCGCCGCATCGCCCCTGGAGGACGCTCTCGCAGGGCGCGTCGCGGAGTTCTACCGGGGAGTCGGCTTCGCCGCTCCCTCACCGCAGGAGGTCGCACGAGCCCTCACTGCGGACCCGAGGGTGGTGGAGGGGCTGGTGCGCTTCCTGGTGGACCAGAAACGCCTCGCGAGAGTCGGTGGCAAGTGGGTGCTGCACCGTCAAGTCCTCGACGAGGTTGTGGCCTCTCTGAGGGATTGGGGTGTTGAAGGCTTCGACGTGTCGGCGTTCAAGGCCCGCTTCGGCCTTACCAGGAAGCTGGCGATCCCCGTCTTGGAGTGGCTCGACTCGCAGCGAGTCACGCGGCGGGAGGGAGACCGCCGGCGCTTGGTGCGACCGCGCGGGGAGACCAACCCTGGCGCATGATCCGCAACGCGTCGGACGACAGGTCTCCCATCTCCACTTCGATCTCGCCGTCCAGTTGGACCCATGCGGTCACGGCCCCTTCCTTCGTCGTGGCCGGGCGGAAGGTCCACTCGGCCAGGGACGCGAGCAGCCACGGCCGCAGCCCATCGGGGCACATGAGGAAAACGACGCGCTGACAGCGGCCTACACCGGTGACCTCGGCGAGGAGGTGGATTCCCTGTCGCCACGACCTGCCGTCGACGCGTGCACGGAAGCGTTTCGGGCTCGGCAGTTGGTCGACGCGCTCGGTCGGTGTGGCGGGTAGCTCGAGGTCCCGCGCCTCAGCCGTGGGATACGGGCTCGGCTCAATCGCGGGCGGCGTGGTCGGCTCGGGGGTGGTGGCCTGGATTCCGGTGACGCGCCCCTGCTGTATTCGACCGTGGAGATCGATTGCGAGTGGTAACCAGACCGGCACTGCGGCGCCCGACGAGCGGGCAGGGGTGAAGATAGTTGCGGCGATCGTGGGGCGCAGGGCGTCCGCCAGATTCGGCCACGGCAGCTGGGTGAACACTACGCGACGAACCCCACCCTGTGCGTCAACGTACACCGAGGCCAGCACGGTGGACACGCCCGAGAACTTCTCGCGTAGTGGAGTATTGACAGGCGTCGGGGCCGTTACGAGCTGAGTAGAGAAAGGGTTCGTGGGAGGCACGGCCGGCAGCTCGACCGGCACCAGCACGGGCAGGTCCGCGCGAACTTCCCAGGGTTTCTGGGCCGACGCCGGTACGCTTGCGATCAGGCTCAGGACAATTAGGGCTCGACGCATGCGATCATCTTACCCCTTCGCTGAAGCCCAGGACGTCCCTGTTCCGACGTCCACCCGGAGCGGCACCCGCAACCGGGTGATCCCCTCCATGACACTCCGGGCCAACGCGGCGACGTCGTCAACAGCCGCCTGGGCAACCTCCAGAATGAGCTCATCGTGCACCTGGAGAAGGAGCCGCGCGGGCAGGTTCAACCGGGCCAATTTCCCGTTCAATCGGATCATCGAGAGCTTCATGAGATCCGCAGCGGTCCCCTGAACCGGTGCGTTGATCGCCTGGCGCTCGGCGTTGCCGCGCACCTTCGCGTTCTTAGAGTCGAGGCCGGCGATCCAGCGGACACGCCCGAAGAGAGTGGTCACCTTGCCGGTCGCACGCGCCTGCTCCTTGGTGCCTTCGAGGTACGCACGCACGCGTGGGAGGCGCCCGAAGTAGGCCTCGATGAACTCCTGCGCCTGCGCGTTCGAGACTCCGAGCTCGCGCGCAAGGGCGTACGCCCCCATCCCATAGATGAGGCCGAAGTTGATTGTCTTCGCCGCGCGCCGCTGGTCCGGGCTCACGAGCTCCGGTGCGACTGCGAACACCAGGGCGGCGGTTGCCGTGTGGATGTCCTCGCCTCGTGCGAACGCGTCGTGCAGCGCGGGGTCTTCCGAGAGGTGGGCGAGGACCCTGAGTTCGATCTGCGAATAATCGGCCGTCAGAAGCAGCTGCCCGGGGTCGGCAACGAACGCTCGCCGGACCTCTTTTCCCATTTCGGTGCGGACCGGGATGTTCTGGAGGTTGGGATCCGACGAGGAGAGTCGGCCGGTGGCCGCGACCGCCTGGTTGAATCGGGTGTGCACGCGTCCGTCGGCAGCTACCTGCTTCGGCAGAGCGTCGATGTAAGTGGACTTGAGCTTGGTCTGCTCCCGGTATTCGAGCAGCAGAGCCGGCAACCGGTGACCGCGTGCGGACAGCTCGGCCAGGACGTCCGCGTCGGTCGAAGGCGCCTTCGTCTTCGCGGTGCGGTGCAAAACCGGAAGCCCGCGCCGCTCGAACATCACCTCGGCGAGCTGCTGTGGGGAGTTGATGTTGAACGGGCCGCCGGCCTCGGCATGAATCTCGCGCTCAAGATCGGCGATCGATCTCGCGAGGCGGCCGCTCAGCTCCTCGAGGATGGAGAGGTCGAGACGGATCCCGTGACGCTCCATCGCCTCCAGTACCGGCACGAGGGGAAGCTCCATGGTGGCGAGCACTTCCTCGAGCTTCTCGTCGGCAAGGCGTCGCGCGAGTTGAGGTGCGATGGTCCACACGGCGCGTGCGGACTCCTCGGCTTCGGCTCCTGCGGGAGGTTGGACGCCGTAGCGGCGGCACAGGGCCAGGAGGTCGGTGGATTCGCCCGGGGCCAGCAGGTAGCCCGCGAGCATCGTGTCCCGCGGCACCGCGGGCGGCTCGACCCCTGCGTCTCGGAACGCAGCGACCAGGGCCTTCGCGTCGTGACACCACACACCGGCGAGGTGAGGTGCGAGAGATTCGCACAGCCGGGCTGTCGGGGCGGCGGCGGCAGCGATGCCGGATTCGGTTGCCACCACGAGCCGATCCGGGGCCAGCGCGACTGCTGCGCCGGGTGCCCGGAGCAGGGCGTCGAGCTCTACGAGTCCGACCTCGCGCGCCGGCGTCACGATCACCGCTTGCGCGCTCCTGGGCGGTCGCAACTCGGCGAGGAGGGAAGTGAATCCGAGTCGCTGGTACAGGTCCGCGAGCCGGTCGGCGTCAGGCGCTCGTCGCTCGAGCGCCGCGAGGGTCTCGGAGAGCGCGACGTCGGTGCGAATTCGGACGAGCTGACGGGAGAGCTCCACTTCGTCCCGGTGCTCGGCGAGCGCCTTGCGGGCGCGTGGAGGCGCGACCTCGTCGAGGTGTGCGTAGATCTCATCGACCGTGCCCCATCTCGCGACGAGCTCCTTGGCACCCTTCTCGCCGATCCCGGGACACCCCGGGATGTTGTCGGAGCTGTCGCCCATGAGGGTCAGGACCTCACCGACCCGGGAAGGTCGGACGCCGAACACCTCCTCGACGCCGCGCTCGTCGAGCAGTCGCTCCAGGCGCGTGTGCCACATCTTCACGTGAGGGTCCCGGACCAACTGCATGAGGTCCTTGTCGGTCGAGGCGATGACGACCTCGAAACCGGCGGCCTCGGCCCGCTCGGCCAGCGTGCCGATGACGTCGTCGGCCTCGACATCGGGCTCAGCCAGGACGGCGAGACCGAGGAGCGACACGGCCTCCTGGGTGATCGGAACCTGCACCCGGAGGTCATCGGGCATCGGCGGTCGGTGCGCCTTGTAGCACTCGTCCAAGCGGGTCCGGAAGGTCTCCTTGCCGGCGTCGAACGCGACGGCAACGTGCGTGGGCGCGAACTCGCGCAGCAGCTTGTGCTGCATTCGCAGAAAACCGTACGCCGCGTTGGTGGGTGTACCGTCGGGGGCCGACAGGCCGGTACGAATCGCGTAGAACGCGCGGTAGAGGTTGGAGTGACCGTCCACCAGCAGAAGTCGTGGCATGTCCGAACGATAGCACGTGGGCCGGGCTTGCGAGGATGGGGTCCGGGAGCGTTGGGATCCCGAGTCCCGGCCACTCGAAAGAGGTCACGGCCCTTCGGGTGGGATCGCGCGTGCCCGGTTGGGGTAGGCTACTGAAGTGATAACCAACGCCGAGCTGGCGGAGACGCTCTTTCAGCTTGCGGAGAGCCACCCGGCTGGCGACCTTCGTCTCGCACTCCTGCGAACCGCCTATGCCGTCTTCGATCATCCGCGCGAGCTTACGGGCTCGCGCCGGCTCCCGGAGACGGCAGCGCTTGAGGTTCTGCCCGCGCTGGCCATGCTGCGCTCGTGCCGGACCCCGGATGCGCTCTCGGCGGCGGCGCACCGACTCGCGGGCCCGAACCACTTGCGAGCCAACCCTTCGCGCCAAGGGTTTCTTACGGCGGCCGAGGTCGAGCGCGCGATCACCTTGCCGGGCGCACCCAACCACCGACACATCCGAGGCGCCGCGCACTGGCACACCCGGGCCTCGGATGGCGCGGGGACCCTGGAGGCGATGGCGAGGGCGTGCGTGAGGCGCGGGGCGAGCTGGGCAGTCGTGGCGGACCACACCCGCGGGCTCGCATGCGTGAACGGCCTCGACGCCGAGGGAGTCGCGATGCAGGCGCGGTCTGTGCGGGCGTGGAACAGCCGCCACGGCGACGACTTGAGGCTTGTGCAGGGCCTGGAGGCGGAGATCCTGGAAGACGGAAGGCTGGACCTCCCGCGATCCGCCCGGCCCGGCGTGCTGCTCATCGCGGCGGTCCACACGGGCCTCGCGGAGCGACGGGATCAGACCGGCAGGTTGGTCCGTGCGATCGAGGAGCCTGCCGTGTGGGCGCTCGCACATCCGCGAGGGCGCCTATTCGCCCGAAGGTCGGGGATCCGCGCCAACTGGGAGGTCGTGTTCGGCGCCGCTGCGGCTGCCGGGGTGCTGATCGAGATCAACGGCTTCCCTCGCCGGCAAGACCTCGACCCCGCGTTGCTTGGGTTGGCGCGGGATGTCGGGTGCCGTTTCCTGCTCGCGTCCGACGCGCACCACACCCGGCACCTCGCCTTCGAGGAGACGGCTGTCGCTCTGGCGGTCCAGGGGGGCGTACCGGCGAGCGCGATCGTCAACTTCGAGCCGCTCGACCGCCTCGCCTCGGCGAGGCCGGACCTCGAGCTCCCGTAGCGACAGCCTTCGAGGCCGACGACGCAGCCGTCAACCGGGCGACGGCCCTCGAGCGGGCTCGGTCAATCAAGCCCGGCAAAGAGGTCGGTCGAGATGTAGCGCTCGGACGTCGAGGGCACGACGCATACCACCAACTTGCTCTTGTTCTCCGGACGGAGAGCCACCTTAACGGCGGCCTGGACCGCTGCGCCGGACGAGATCCCGCCCAGGATCCCCTCCTCTTTGGCGAGCCGGCGCGCCATGGCGAACGCCTCGTCGTTGCTGACCTGAAGCACCTCGTCGATCAACCTCGTGTCGAGGTTCGCGGGTATGAAGCCGGCGCCGAGCCCCTGGATCTTGTGCGAGCCGGGTTGGCCGCCGGAGATGACCGGCGAACCGGAGGGCTCGACAGCCACGATGCGCAGAGCGGGCTTGCGCTCCTTCCACACTCGACCGACTCCGGTGAGGGTCCCGCCGGTGCCGACACCCGCAACGAAGATGTCCATCGTCCCGTCGGTGTCGCGCCAGAGTTCCTCGGCGGTCGTTGTGGCGTGGATCTCGGGGTTGGCGGGGTTCTCGAACTGCTGCGGCATGACCGCGCCTGGGATTTCATCGAGCAGCTCGAGCGCCCTCCGGATAGCGCCCTTCATCCCTTCGGAGGCGGGCGTGAGGATGAGCTCGGCGCCGAGCAGTTTGAGGACCTTGCGCCGCTCGAGCGAGACGCTCTCGGGCATCGCGATCACGCACCTGTACCCCTTGGCGGCGGCGACCATGGCGAGCGCGATGCCGGTGTTGCCCGAAGTTGGCTCAACGATCACCGACTTACCGGGGCTCAACTTACCGGCGCGTTCCATCGCTTCGACCATCGCGACCCCGATGCGGTCCTTGACCGAGTGCGCGGGGTTGAAGAACTCGAGTTTCGCGGCCACCGTAGCCACGCATCCCGAGGTGACGCGGTTGAGCCGGACGAGCGGTGTGTTGCCGACGAGCTTGGTGATGTCTGCTGCGATGCGCATAGTCCCCCCTTAGATGTCGAAATCAACAGCTGTGTTCGTGCTGCGTTCCAACTGCGTCAGATCGGCGAGCGTGAGCCGCTCGAGGGCGCCGGCGCGGGTTTCGGCAAGGTGTTTCGCGAGCCAGCGCACGGCCGTGCCGCCGGTCTCCGGTTGAGCCTCGGGGCGCACGAGGGAAGCCAGCGGGACCGTCTCCGGTCTGGCCGGCAACTTCACGCCGCCGCGTGGGCCGCGCGAGGTGGTCACGAGACCCTCGCGCGCCAGCTCGCCGAGCAGACGTGCCAGGAACCTCTCCGGCACCTTCCGTCGGCGCGCGATCTGCGCCGCCGTCCGGGGCTCGGGAAACGAGGCTGCGAGCTCCAGCAGCGCCTCCAAGCGGTAGGCATCCGTTTCATTCATCACTAATAGCATAGTATTAGTATAATATGTTGTCAAGGGCTCATTCTCGGACTCCCAACCTGTGCCCGTCTTCAGGCCGCCCACCAAGGGCCGGCCTCGAATCTCGACTGAGTCGGGCAGCCACGAGGACAGGACCATCGAGTGATTGCACTCCGAGACTGCAGTCCAAGCAGCGCGCCCTTGGTGCCGCGTCCCGCATATGGGGCAGAGTCTTCGTTCTCCGTGATCACGGCACTGTCATGAGCGACTAGTTTCGAGATTTGGCCCGTCTCGGTCGCGGTCTGGAATGGACGACGATGGAGCCCCTTCAACTACCCGCAGTCCCTTGGCGCCGTAAGTCAAGCCAGTCGAATGCCGCCGCCAGCGGCCTCGGATCTCGGCTCGTCGTGCTTGTGTCTCGCGGGGAAACTGCGTAGTCGAAATCGAACCGGAGGAAGTTTGCGCCAGGCCGCCACAGTCGTTCATCTGTCGGGAAGATGATCTCCTGCGGCTGTTCGCGCAGCACCACATGCCCCAAAGCGGTGCCGTTGAGGGAGACTGTAAGGCCTTGCTGTCGGCCGCGGACGACGAAAGGCCAGAGGTGCGCCACGAGCTCGGAGAAGGCGCGCTCTTTGCATTCGACAGTCACAACCGCAGTGCGGCCCTCCGCCCAAACGAACGGCACGCCGCCGGCTGTCCTCTCTCAGCCAGACCAACCGTAGGCAAGAGCTTTCTCCGCGTGCCACCGGTCGAACTTCAGGTGTCAATAGCCGGACACCGCGGGCGTTCGGGAGTACCAGTCGTGAAGACCTCTTCGAGCGGCTTCGAGCACACCTCCGTCTGGGCCGCGAAGGCTGTACGGCAACACTCGGAGGTCCGATCCGCACGAATTCGTTCCAACTACTCCCGGCCCGATTTCCCGCATGCCCGCTTCAAGCATCTTTTGACGGACCACCGGCGTGAGCAAGAAGATGTCCGCCTCGTCGGTATAGGGGTAGGACGCAAGCAAAGGGAACTCGTGCAAACCGCGCCGGATGACGTCGAAGTGGGGAACTCCCGCAGTGACAAAGATCGCACAACCGTCAGCCGGCCAGAGGGCCCGCAACCGCGTAAGGTCGCCATTGACCGCAACGAGCGGGAGGTCAACCTGACTCCGGCTTTGAAAATCCGGCCCAACAAGGTAATAGCCAAGGCTGGCGTACGTCCATTCGTTCTCCGTGAACACCGGTTCACCAGGTCGATGGAGATGACGAACGGCCTTCGCAACCAGATCCCAGTGTTGGCGTCCGCGCTGATCGTAGGCGGCAACCGCTACGGCGCCAGCGAGGAGCGAGAGCCCGACCGCGAGGGGGAAAGCCCACCGCCTGTTCACAAACACGCAGCACTTGGCGAGACCGATGCCGATAAGTACGACCACAAAGACCCATCCCACCGTGTCATAGCGGGCATTGGACCAGTGATGCCCGAGGTGCAGCATAAACTCTGCCCCGACCGTTCCGCCAATCGCGCCGACAAGCACTGCGCGTCCGCGGGCGGAGGTCATCGCCACGCCTGCACCAACAGCAAACAGGACGAGGAGGAGGGCCCCCAAGAGCGTCAATGGTTCTCCTTCGCGTGCACCGACTGTAAGAAACTGCCAGCGTAGCCCGGCCGCCGCGAAGTCCCAGATCGGGGCACCGCCAGTCGAAGAGTGGCTCCCGAGGTTCAAGAGTCTCCCGAGCCACGGAAGAAAGGCAACCAAGGCAAGCGCGCCGGCCGCCGCGGCGGCCCCGAGAGCGCGCCGGCCGCGCGCTCGCATCAGCACATCGCGCGAGAGGCTTCTCTCGACGAGGAGGATGCCGGAAGGCAGGGCGACAAGGAAATAGAAATAGTGGGAATACAATCCGCCGGTAGCCGCTGTCAGCAAGACAAACCAACTTCGCCACCTGAGATCCTCAATCAGCCGGTCGACGGTGAAGAAGGTGAGTACGACGAAGAAGATCAGATAGGGATAGGGTCGTAGCTCTTGCGAGTACCGAATCCCCAATGGCGAAAGCGCGGTCAGGATACCCACAAGAAGCCCTGCGCGGCGCCCAAACCGCAATGCGACCCACCGCGA
>PMLC01000015.1 GCA_003158745.1 Acidobacteriota bacterium | reverse complement strand
TAGTAACCCTGGTGGCCGTAGTACCCGTCGTTGCACCAGGCCTCCGGCGCGACCACGACTGGCGGCACCAGCGACTCGAGCAGGTGCGTTACGAGGTGCGGTACCGCCAAGAGTGGCAGCAGCGGCGGCAATGGTGGCAGCGGCGGCAGCACGACCGCGCCTGCCGGCGATGCCGCCATCGCCAGTGTCGCCGCGAAGATCACGGCGGCCAGCCTCGAGGTGTTCTTCGTCATTGGCATTGCCTGCCTTCCTTCCCACCCCGGCGCGGGCCGGTGTCACTCTAGGCTCAGCAAGACCCATGCCCGGTTCGCCGCGTCCGCGACGGTTCCGAGGGACGGATTCCACGCACCCCTGTCCTCATCCGAGGACGCCCGAGTTGAGACGTGCCAGCCGGCCGCGGTGCCCGTGCGACGTGCCGTCTCGCCCGCGTGGGCGAACGCGGTCCGCGCCCTCGCTATCTTCGTTGCGCAGTCTTCGCGGATGCCATTCGCCTCAACCGAGGGCCCGAGAGGGGCACCGCTTGACTCGCGATTGGCGGGTGCAGCGAACTCCGGGCCGGCTTTTGTCTTTCCCGGTGCCCGGTGTCCGGACCCCGGGGCCTTGTTTCTACGACCCCGTCGGTGTCTCCCCGAGCGTGCCGGCGACCCAGTCGAGGTTCGTGAGGGCGACCCGGTAGTCGCGTTGGGCACTGGCTAGGTTGCCGCGGGCGGTGCGGAGGTTGAGCTGGGCGTCGTCGACCTCAAGCTTGGTCTTGACCCCAAACTCATACCCCTTCTCGGCCATCGTCAGGAGCCTTTCCGCCTGGGCCACCGTGCTCGAGAGGGCCCGCACGATCTCGGCGGACTTCGCCGCCTGATCGACCGCGAGGCGGACTTCGAGCGCGATACCGTCACGGAGCTGCTTCTCGGCGAGCTCGGTCGTCCTGACGTCGCTTCTTGCCTGGGCGACCTTGGCCCGGGTTTTGAGCCCGTCGAAGAACGGAAACGAGAGGACGAGGCCCAGGTTCCAGGTCTTTCCGCGCGAGCTCTGATCGAAGACCTCCACGTTCTTGACGCCGTACGCGCCCTGGAGGTCGAGGCGCGGGCGATCGTAGGCGCCGTTGATCTTGACGAGCTCCATCTGGGCGCGGCGGGTGTGGTCGCTCGTCGCAAGCTCCGGCCGGTGCGCGAAAGCGTCCGCGAGGACGTCCTCGTACCTCGGTGGCGGCGCCACCTCGGCCTCGAGCACGCCGGTGGCGTCCACGTCGTCCTCCTCGGCAAGCAGGAAGCGCAGCCTTTCGCGGGCCGTGCGCACGGCGTTGGCGGCGCTGATGGCGTCGGGCCTAGCGTTGGCCAGCGCGACCTCAGCCGAGAGGACGTCGTAGTCGGTTGCAGTGCCGAGCGCGTGCCGTTTCTGCGTCTCGTCCAGGTGCCGTTGCCTCTGCTCCACGGTCTGCGCCGTGATCGCCTCGAACTCCTTCGCGAGCAGCACGTCGTAGAAAGCCGCCGTCACATCGCGCCGGACGGCTTGCTGGAAGCGCCGGAGCTGGTCGTCGCCGGTGGCGAGCGCCCACTTGGCGCCGCGGATCGCCGCGCCGACCTGCCCCCAGGTGAAGAGCGCCTGGCTCAGCGTGACCTGGCCCAACCGAACGTCCTGCTGGAACGCGATGAGTGGCTGAAACTCCGCGGGGATGTCCTTGAAGAAGTCCTGCTGGCTGGCGTCGTAGTACCGCCCCGCCGACGCGTTGAGGCCGAGGTGCGGGAACGCCGCGGCGCGCTCCTCGACATAGCGCCCCTCGAGCCAGCGCCGGTACTCCTCGGCCTTCTTCACGTCGTAGTTCTCCTCCGCGGCGATCGCCAGGGCCTGCTGGAGGGTGAGAACTCGGGGTCCGTGGTCCGTGGTCCGTGGTCCGTCACCAACACCCGACCGCACCTCGTTCAGCGTCGGGCCGGCAGTCGAGGTCGGGGCCGGCTGCGCGAAGGCGGTCGCCACGAGGAGCAACCCGGCGATCGCAATGGAGAGAATCGCGGCCGCGCCCTTTGCGGCGTCGTGCGCCTCGAACTTGACCCCGGCCATGCGGCGGTGCAGCCACGCGGCGAAGTCGTCGAGAATCGCGTAGACGACCGGAACGACGATCAGCGTGAGCAGCGTGGAGGTGATCAGGCCTCCCACGACCGCCCGGGCCATCGGCGCGCGGAACTCGGCGCCCTTGCCGAGCGCGAAGAACAGCGGCAGCATCCCGAAGATCATGGCCGAGGTGGTCATCATGATCGGCCGCAGCCGGGTCCGCCCGGCGGTGATCAGCGCCTCGCGCCGGTCCATGCCCCGGCTTCGCAACACCTTGGTGAAGTCCACCAGGAGGATCGCGTTCTTGGTCACGAGGCCCATCAGCATGATGAGGCCGATGAGCGACATGATGCTGATCGTGTCACCGGTGATGAAGAGCATCCCGGCCATGCCGACGATCGCGAGCGGCAGCGACAGCATGATCGCGAGGGGATCGATGAACGACTCGAACTGCGCCGCGAGGATCAGGTACACGAAGACGATCGCAAGGAAGAGCGCCTCGCCCATGTAGCCGAACGACTCCACCATCATCTCGGTGTCGCCCTGCATGACGAGCTTGTAGCCCGGAGCGAGCGTGACGCGCGCGGCGACTGCCATCGCTTTCTCGCCGGCCGTGCCGAGCGGGAGGTTGTCGAGGTTGGCGTCGATCACCACCTGCCGCGCGAGGTCCCGCCGGCTGATCTCCGCCGGAGAGGTCGCGCGCGCGAACGTGACGATGTCGGCTAGCGGAACGAGCACCGGACCGTCCTTTGCCGGCACCGAGATCCGAAGGTCGCCGACCTGGGTGATGTCCTGACGCAGCCTCTCCGGCAGGCGCAGGCGCACGTCGACCGCTTCCCCGGTCTCGTCCTCGTAGGTGGAGACCGCCTCGCCGCCGACCAGAACGCCGACCGCGCTCGCCACGGCGTTGGTGTCGAGCCCGGTCGCAGCGGCGCGCTGCCGGTCCACCAGAAGGCGGTACTCCGGCAGGTCCTGCTCCATCGAAGCCTCGAGGTCCACGATGCCGCGCACGGTGTAAAGCTCGCGCTTGATCTCGCCCGCGTACTTCTTCAGGGTCGGGATGTCGTCGCCGCGGATCCCGATCTGGAGAGGCTTCTGGAACGCATCGGGATCTTCCTGCACCGACAGCTCGATGCCGGGGATCTCTTCGAGGCGCCCCCGCTCCTCGGAAAGAAACTGTCTGAGGCCGACCTTTCGCTTGCTCCGGTCCACGAGCTTGACGAAGACCATCGCGTTGCGGACGGTGTCCGCGTCGCCGGCACCGATGGTGGCGTAGGTGTACTTCACCTCTTTTCGCTCGCCGAGCGCCTTGAGCACCTGCTCGAGGCGGGAGCGCGTTTCGGCGATCGAGGACCCCGGCGCGGTCTTGAAGCGAACCACGAACTCGCCCTGGTCCATGGGCGTCATGAACTCGGTCTGCAAGACGGCGAATACCGCGAGGCCGGCGGCAAACGTCAGGGCAGCCGCTCCGACCACGATGGCGCGGTGGTCGAGCGCCCACCCAACCAATCGCTTGTAGCGGTCGGCGGTGCGCTCGAACCAGGAGTTGAAGCCATCCAACCAACGCTGCAGGAAGTTACGAGCGCCCGTGCGCTCGATGTCGGGGTCGTACCAGCGCGAGGAGAGCATCGGGTCGAGCGTGAACGAGACGAACAGCGAAACCAGCACGGCAAACGCCACCGTGAGGCCAAACTGGAAAAAGAACCGTCCGATGATCCCCTTCATGAACGCGACCGGGACGAACACGGCGATGATCGACATCGAGGTCGCGAGCACCGCGAGCCCGATCTCGCTCGTGCCCTCGCGCGCGGCCGTGAGGTGGTCCTCGCCGTGCTCGAGGTGGCGCACGATGTTCTCCCGCACGACAATCGCGTCGTCGATGAGCAATCCGATCGCGAGAGATAGCGCCATCAGCGTCAGCGTGTTCAGCGTCATGTTGAGGAAATACATGACGATAAACGACGAGATCACGGAGATCGGCAGCGTGAGGCCGGTGATCACGGTCGAGCGCCACGAGTTCAGGAAGCAGAACACGATCAGGATGGTGAGCAGACCGCCCAGCACGAGCGTGGTCTGGACGTCCCTCACGGAGTCGCGGATGAACACCGAGCTGTCTCTCACGATCTGGATCTCGGTACCCGCCGGCATCTCCTTTCCGAGCTCGGCAACCGCCTTCTTGACGGCGTCCACGACCTCGACCGTGTTGGCCTTGGTCTGCTTGGTGATGTCGAGCGCAACGGCCGGCTCGCCGTTGATGAGGGCGAGGGTGCGCTGCTCCTCGACGCCGTCCACCACGGTGGCGACGTCGCCGAGGGAGATCGGCTGCGTGCCGCGGTGGGCGATCACCATCGCGGGGTACTCGTCGACGTTCACGGGCTTTCCCGACACCCGCAGCGGCATCTCGCTGTTGCCCCGGTTGAGGCGTCCAAGCGGCGTGTTGACGTTCTCCGACTGCAGACCGACCACGACCTCGTTCACGCCCATGCCGAGAGCGTCGAGACGTTCTGGGTCGAGGTTCACGGCAACCTCGCGTTTGGACGACCCGACGAGCTTGGCCTTGGCGACACCCGCAATGCTTTCGAGCCGGCGCTTGATCTTGCGGTCTGCGAGCGTGCTCAGATCTCGGGGGTTGAGGATGTTCGAGCGCACCGCGAGCGAGACGATCGGCATGGCGCTGAAGTCGAACTTCTGGATGACCGGTTCCTTCATTCCTTCCGGAAGCTCGCGCCTGATCGCGTTGATCTTGGCGCGGGCCTCCTGGGACACTTCGTTGATCTTGACCTCGAGCTGAAACTCGACGGTCACGCTCGAGAGGCCTTCGCGGGAGACCGACTGGACGTGCTTGACGCCCGAGATCGGATTGACGGCCTCCTCGATGCGCTTGGTGACCTCGCGCTCGACGGTTTCCGGGGAAGCGCCGGGGAACTCGGTCGTGATCGACAGCACCGGGATCTCGACGTCGGGCATCATGTCGATGGCGAGCCTCCGGAACGAGAACGCGCCGAGCGTCACCAGCGCCAGCATCATCACGGTGGCGAAGACGGGCCGCTTGATCGAGAGGTTGGAGAGGAACATGGGCTAGACCCCCTGCGCCGGAGCGACCTGGACCCTGTCGCCGGGCCGGACGTTGAACCCCCCGCGGGTCACCACCTTCTCGCCCGCGGCCACGCCCGAGACGACCTCGACCGCGTCGCCGGTGGCCTCGCCGGTCCGCACCGTGCGGCGCTCGACGGTGTCGCCGGTGACGACGAAGACCTCACCGGTGCCGTGCTCGACGTCCCAGGAAACCAGCGCGATCCGCGGGATCTGGAGCACGCCGTCGCGCCTGCCGGTGCGGATGCGTCCCTTAACGAACGTGCCACCCCGCAGGTCGCCGTCCGGGTTGGGCACGTCGGCCATCACCTTGACCGAGCGGGAGACCGGGTCGGCCGACGGGTTGATGTGCATCACGCGGCCGGCAAACGTTTTGCCCGGATACGCATCGACCGCGAAATCGAGCTCCTGCCCCACCTGCAAGGCTGCGGACCGGGCCGAAGGGATGAGAACGGTCAACTCGAGGACGCGGTTGTCGACGATCCGGAACATCGGATCGCCGCTGCCCATGTTCTCGACCCGGTCGCCGACGTTGACCGCACGCAGGGCAACGATCCCCGCCATCGGCGACCGGATCACCGCCTTCGCGTAGCGAGTCTGGGCGACCTCAAGCTGGGCTGCGGCCGCCTGCGCAGCTGCCTGGGCGGCCTCATCCGCCGAGCGGGCGTCGTCGAGGCTCTGCTGCGTGAGGAGGCCGCTCTCCTTGAGGTTGACGGCGCGTTCGAGCTCACGCCGCGCGCGCGTCGCGTTGACCTCGACCTGCAGCGCGGTGGCCTTCGCCGCCTGCAGCGTCGCGTCCGCCTCGCGCGTGTCGAGCTTGGCGAGCGGCGTGCCCTTGTCCACGTGAACCCACTGGGTCACGTAGACCTCCTCCACCACCGCCGTGAACTCCGACTTGACGTCAGCGAAAAATTTCGGCTCCAGGGTGCCCACCACCTCGATCGCGAGATCCAACGCCGTCGCGGTTGCCGGCGTCACCTCGACCGCCACCGCAGGCTTCGCGCTCTGCCGATCTCTTCCTTCGCCCTTGGCGGAGCAGCCAAGTGACAGGAGAGTCAAACCCAGCACCGCCGCCGCAATCGTCCTTGTTGTCGTTGTCATCGCCCGAACTCCTTTGCGCTATTGGCGCGGATGCCGTTGAAGACGACCTGCAACAACCGAGCGAGCCTCTCGCGCCCGAATTCCGTCTCTGGATGGCAGAGGCTCATCCCGCGCGCGACCTCGAACGGGCCGACGAGCGCCCACGCGAGATCTTCGGGATCGCCCTGACGGAACTCGCCCGATGCCATGCCCTCGCGGACGAGGCCCGTCAGCATCTCGATGAAACGTTGATGAATCGCCTCGAAGTCAAAGAACGGGGCGCCCTGGGGAGGGCCGTAGTAGAAGCCGTCCAGCACCCGCATGACGTCGAGGTGCTCCAGGATGAGCGCGAACATGCGGTCGAGGAAGCACATGATCCGCTCGGTGGCCGTTCCGTCGGCGGTGAGCGCGGTGCGCGCCGTCGCCTCGAACTCGCCGAGCGCGTCGGTCATCATCGCGAGGAAGAGCCCTTCCTTGCTTCCGAAGTGGTAGTAAAGAACCGGCTTTGTCACGCCTGCCGACTCGACGATCTCGCGCACGGTGGTGGCCGAATATCCCTTGCGCGCGAAAAGGCCGATTGCTGCCGTCACGAGCCGAGCGCGCACGCTGTCCTCGGGGCGCGCCGGAATCTTCGGGATCCTCTCCATTCCTGCCTCCATGCCGGGCAAAAGCGTCGAGCCTTCAGAGGCTCCGTGTCTACCTACCGGTAAGTATACAGGCCGGATCATCACTGTCAATTAACTACCGATCGGTAGGTAACCTAGACCGCATACGCCGTGCCCATCCGACGGGTTTCATTTCGGGGCTCTGACAGAGCCTGAGGCGTCTCCCGGCACCCCCGATACGTGCGAAGAGCCTCCGAAAGGCCCTATCCGAACGGGATGGCCCTAGCGCCAACGGACACGCGGTCATGGTCAGAGCGACGACGGCGGCCGGCAGGCATGCCCGCCCCGCCTCCGAATCGGCCGGACACACCCCGTACTGCGGCGGAGCAGGACGGCCGCGCCAGGAAACGCGGGCTTACACGACCGGCAACTGGGATGTGCAGTGGGCGCAGCGGGTCGCCTTGATCGGGACCGCCGACAGACAGTACGGGCAGTCCTTCGTGTTGGGGGCGGCCGGCGCGGGCTCCTTCTTGAACCGGTTGACCTGCTTGATCAGCAGGAAGATCACGAGCGCCACCAGAATGAAGTCGAGGATCGTATTGAGGAAGGCCCCGTAGCCGATGACCGGTGCCCCGGCTTTCTTCGCCTCAGCAAGCGACGTGTAGCCGGTTCCCGACAGGTTCCAGAACAGGCTGGAGAAGTCCACCTTCCCCATCAGGAGACCGATCGGGGGCATGAACACGTCGTTCACCAGTGACGTGACAATGCGCCCGAAGGCCGCACCGATGATGATGCCCACCGCCATGTCCAGGACGTTGCCCCGCATGGCAAACTCTTTGAACTCTTTCAGCATTGGAACCCCCTCGACTCGAGTTCTGAGCATTCTACGCCCAGGGCTCGCCTCGGTGCGACCGTGGGAGGTGCGCACCCGACGCGACGCCCGAGAGACTCCAGCTGACACGCGCGGCGAGCCCCGACAACGAGGCGATTAGCCAAGCCGAAGGCACGGCGGTGCCTCCGCTATACTCCCGCCGCATGCGCGAGGCGTGGATCACTGGCATCGGGCTGGTCACCGCCCTGGGGCCAGACCGAGAGACGACGTGGCGACGACTGGTGGCGGGAGAGAGCGGCATCGGGCCGCTCACGCTTTTCGACCCTTCCGAGTTCAGGACCAGCATCGCCGCCCAGGTGGACGTCTCGGGTCTGGCGATTCCGCTGCTGCAAGGCCTCCCGATTCGGCACACCAGCCGGGCGAGCCGTTTTGCGCTCGCGGCTGCCGCCGAGGCCATGCGCGACGCCGGATTCCAGACCGTCGAAGCACACCCCTGGGCGCTGGTTCTGGGAGGTGGAACCGCCGGACTGTTCGAAGCCGAGGCGTTCGTGGCGCGCCGGTTGCGTGGCGGCCCGCTGGTCAGGGGGCTCGGAGAGCTCGTCGAGGTGCCCCAGGACGCTCCCACCGACCGGATCGCGCAGGCGTTCAACGTCACTGGGCCGCGAATTACGGTGACGACCGCGTGCTCCTCCTCCACCATCGCCGTGGGCCTGGCCGCCGAGCTAGTGTGCGACGGCGAGGCGCCGGTGGCCCTCGCCGGGGGCACGGATGCTCTCTGTCGCCTCACATATGCGGGCTTCAATTCGCTTCACGCCGTGGACACTGAACCTGCGAAGCCGTACGACCGCAGACGGAAAGGGCTCTCGCTCGGCGAGGGGGCGGCGGTGCTCGTCGTCGAGGACGCGTCTCATGCCCGGGCGCGAGGCGCGAGACCGTACGCGCGCGTTCTCGGCTATGGCGTCACGAACGATGCCTTCCACATGACCCAGCCGGAGCCATCGGGGGCCGCCTGGGAGCGTACGGTTCGCGCCGCCCTCGTGGATGCGGGCGTGAGCGAGACGGATGTCGACTACATCAACGGCCACGGCACCGCGACCGAGCAGAACGACCCCGCCGAGTGTGCCGCCTACCGAAGGGTCTTCGGGGGGCGGCTGGCCGACCTGCCGGTCTCCTCGGTCAAGGGCGCCGTCGGTCACTGCCTCTGTGCCGCCGGCGCGATCGAAGCGGCGGCGACCGCCCTGGCGATCGCCCGCGCCATCGTGCCGCCGACCTCAGGGTTCGCCGAAGCCGACCCGGCGTGCCCCGTGGATGCCGTCCCAGACAAGGGGCGGAGCGGAGACATCCGCGTGGCGCTCTCGTCCTCGTTCGCTTTCGGGGGTAACTCGGCCGTGTTGGTCCTCGGGAGAGCCACCTGAGCGGCGGCCCCATCTTCGTCCGCTCCGCCGGGGCGGTGACGCCCGCGGGGATGGGTATCCCTGCACTGCTGCGAGCGCTCGCCGAGCCGGGGTTTCAGGCAGCGCTTGGTTTGGCTCGACCGGACGGTCCGTCGTTGCCTGTCGCGGTTTGCCGCGATTTTTCCACCGCCAACGTGCTGCCGCCGTTGGTCGCCCGCCGGCTCGACCGTCCCTCGCGCCTGCTTGCGGTGGCGGCACGCGAGGCCCTCGCAGCGTTTGGCGACCAGTTCCCGTGGGAGCGAGAGCGGGTAGGCATCACGGCCGGCACCTGGAACGCAGGGACCTCGGCACTCCTCGAGGTGCTGCGAACGGTGTTCCTCGCCTCCCCCGACGAGGCCCCGCCCGCGCAGTTCCCATCGACGGTGGCCAACGCACCCGCCAGCCAGTTGGGCATTCTCGAGAAGTTGGGGGGCCCCAACATCACCTTCGCCGAGAAGCAGGTCGGCGGCCTGAGGGCGATTGCCGAAGCGGGCCGGATGCTCCTCGCCCGGCGGGCCGATGCGGTGCTGGCGTGCGGCGCCGACGAGGCCGATTGGCTCAACGCCGAGGGGTATCTCCGACTCGGGGCGCTGCGGACAGACGGCCACCCCGGGATGGTGCTCTGCGAGGGCGCGGCCGCGCTCGTCCTCGCACGCGACCCCGGATCGCAGCCCCTGGCTGCCCTCGCCGGCTGGGCGTCCGCAGCCACCCCCGCCCCTCCCTACAAGTACCCGGACGGCCCCTCTTCAGTCGTGCAGGCCTGTACCACGGCCATCGCTCGGGCGGGGATCACGCCGCGCGACATCGATCTCGTGGTCAGCATGGCGAACGGCATCCCAGCGCTTGACGAGCTCGAGCTGACGGCTCTTGCGCAGGTTCTCGGGCCGTACAGGCCGGCAGCCGTCGGGGCGTCCGAGCGCTTCGGCGAAGGCGCCGCGGCCGGGACGTTGCGGGCGCTGATCGCGGCGCTCGCAGCGGGGGGCGCCACGACCCCTGCTTGGGATCCACCCCCGCACCTCGCCGGAGCCGGGTTCCCGACCGCCACCGGCCGAGCGCGCACCGTGCTGGTCGCTGCCCTCGCGGGCGGCGGCTCGGCGCTCGCGCTCGTCTTCACCGCTGTCTAATTACCTAAACAGAAGTGCTTTATGTACCAAACCCTGGATGCCAGTTCGGTCAAGCAAGAAACCACGTTTCCAGCGTATGGACGATCTTCCCGACGTGGGTCCCAGGCCAGTAGACCCTCTCGCATCCCCGGCACGCCACGAACCGGTCGGCATGCGTCGCAACATACGGGGGAACCCGGTCGATCACGGCCTCGCGCCCGATCTCCTCGAGCAGTCCGTTGCAACACGAACAGCGAGTGAGGAACCGCGACGGGTGGGCGGCCAAGGGCAGACGCCCCCGCAACTCCGAGACCTGTTTCCCGGCCGCGCGCTCCCGCAGCAGCAGCGCGCGCGGTCCCGCCATCCCTGCCAGTTCACGATCGCATGTGAGTAGCCAGCGGTTGTCCGCGCGCGCCTGCCCCGCAAGCGCGGGACCTGGCACGTCTGGGTCGAATGAGACGTCGTACCCGGCAAGGCGCAGCCAGCGTGCGAGCCGGCCCAGCATCGCGTCGCAGGCGAAGCGCAACTCGTCCACCCTTTGATTCTAGGATCCTCGCCGGAGGAGGTGCGACCGGCACGAGGCAACAAGCCGGCACCACGCCGTAGGCATTTCGACCTGAGGTGCAGCACCATTCCGTAAATCATTGGAAGGAAAACGGATCTCACACGAAACTGACCGCCCTGCGCTTGCACCCGTACCTGCGCGATAGCCGACGTCCCTGCCTTCGAGAGACCTTCGGTGTGCTAGCATTCCCTCGGATGTGGTCTGCAGCCCAACAACCTTGGAGGTGTCCATGATGCCGATGCAACAACTGCGCGAGCAGATGGCGGAACAGGACCCTGAGTACCGTCGACTTCTCGAGGAGCACAGCAAACGCGCCAGGCGTCTCGACGAGTTGACCCGCAAGGGCTGGCTCACCACCGAGGAAGACCAGGAGGAGAAGCGTCTCAAGAAGGAGAAGCTCCAGCTCAAGGACCAGATGGAAGCCCGCCTGCGCAGCCGCAGCAAGTAACCTCCGATGGTGCCGTTCGCCCCGGAAGGCTATCCCTTCGTGCTGGTCCCGGCTCTTGCTGGGATCTTCGCATGGGTGTTCGGCTACCCGACATTGACGGTCGTCTTTGTCCTGGTAGGGTTGGCGTGCGTCGTGTTTTTCCGAGATCCCGCCCGCAATTCTGACGCACCACCCGAGGCCATCCTGGCGCCAGCCGACGGACGGGTGCTCTTGGTAAGACCCTCACCCGCAGCGCTGGCCGAGCGAGGCCTGCCGACGCAGATCTCGATCTTCATGTCGCCGGCAAACGTGCACGTGAACCGGGCGCCGATCGCCGGGAAGGTGCTCGAGGCGCGCCACGTCCCGGGCAGGAAGCTGCCCGCGTTCCGCGACAAGGCTTCCGATCTCAACGAGCACAGCTTTGTCGTGATCGAGGGAGCGTACGGGCTGCTCGCCTACAAGCAGATCGCCGGCGCCGTCGCGCGTCGCGTCGTCTGCGACCTCCAGGCAGGGCAGTCGGTGCGCCGGGGTCAACGCGTAGGGCTCATCAAGTTCGGCTCGCGCGTGGATCTCTTCCTCCCCGCGGACGCAGCGGTGGCGGTCGCGCCCGGCCAGCGGACTCGCGCCGGGGTCACCGAGGTGGCCCGCATGGCCGCTCGGGAACAACCATGAGAGTCGCACGACCGCGCCACCACCGCGCCGCCCGGCGCCCGGGCGGCGAGTCCCTGAGGAAAGGCATCTACATCCTCCCGTCTCTCTTCACCGTGGGGAACATGCTGTGCGGCTTCGCGTCCGTGCTGTACGCGCTCCACGACCAACTCGAGCGCGCGGGATACCTCATCATTCTGGCAGGGTTGTTGGACGGTCTCGACGGGCGGATCGCGCGGCTGACACACTCCACCTCGGAATTCGGGAAGGAGTACGACTCCCTCGCCGACGTCATCAGCTTCGGGATCGCCCCCGCGATCCTCGCCTACCAGTGGGGACTGCGCGGCGTCGGAAGATGGGGATGGGCCGTCGCGTTCCTCTTCCTCGTCGCGGGCTCGGTCCGCCTCGCTCGCTTCAACGTCAAGTCGGGCGTCACCGACCGGCGTTTCTTCACGGGGCTCCCGATCCCCGGTGGAGCGGGGGCACTAACCCTCATGGTGCTGGTCGCCAAGAAGTTCGATCTCGTGGTGGACCGCCCGATCGCGATCGCCGCCGCCATCTTCGTGCTCCTGGTTTCGGTGCTGATGGTCTCGACGGTCCCGTACAGGTCCGGGAAGGAGTTCAACCTGCGCCAGCGATGGCCGGCGACCGCTTTCTTCCTGATCGCCGCCGTTGTCGCGGTGCTCGCGTTCACGACCGTACCGGCGCTGGCGCTCCTGCTCGGCGCGTACCTCGTGGCGGGGCCGGCAGAATTCGTCGTTCGCCACCTCCGCCGCAGAACGGCTGCCCCACCGGCGCCGCAGAATCAGGTGACCAGTGCGATCAACTCATCCGAAAATCCTGACCATCCTTGACCCCACGTCCCTGCTGGGCCGGGGGGTGGCGGAACGGATCGCGCGCTCGCTGCCCCAGGTGCGCCGGCGGATGTTCCACACGGCCGAGGAGCAGGAACATCTGATCGCCGAGGTCGCGGAGGAAGCCGCGCTCGTGCCGCCCCTCGCAAGTCCAGACGACCTTGACGGTAGCGACGCCGTGCTGGTCACGGCGCAACCGTCGGCCGCAACCTGTGGGCTGCTGCTCGACTGGCTGCGCCGCCACCCGAGCGTCGCTCTCCTGGACTGCACCCAACCCGGTATCGCCGGAAGCGAGGCGTGCTGCGTGGCCGACCGCCTGCCCGCCGAGCGCCCGGCTCGTCCCTGGTATCACCTCGCCGACCCGGCCCTCGCTGCGCCGTTTCGTTTCGTCGCGGCGCTCGCACCTCTCGAGCCCGAGGCGCTCCACCTCACGGTGGTGTGCCCGGTCGCGGCGCGCGGGGCCGAGGCGCTCGACGAACTGGCGGCGCAGGGGGCGACCCGCCTGTCCGGCCATCCGATGCACCGGCCCGACCGTCTCCCCGCTGTGCTTGCGTTCGACTTGGCGCCGGCCGGAAGCGGTCGATCCGCCGGCCTCGAGGCCCAACTCGGCGAGCTCTTCCCCCAGCTCGAGTGCAGGGTCCACGCAATTGACGCAGGGGTGTTCCACGGATACCTGGCGACGGTCCTGGTGCGGTGCGGCGCCATGCCCTCGCCGCAACGCCTTCGATCGCTCGTCCGCGCCACTGCTGATATTCGCCTGGCACAAACGAACAAGGTTCTCACGACGACCGAGGCGGTCGAGCGCGGGTCCGTCATCGTCTGTGGCGATCTTCAGGCCAAGGGAAACTGGGTTAGCGCCTGGCTGCTCGCCGACGGGTTGGCCGTCGGGAACGACGCGGTTATGGAGTTGTTGAGCTCGCTCAACGCCTGCTGAGGGCCACTGGTTCCAGCGGTCCGATGACGTCCGTGCCGTCCCCGAGGCGAACGTGCCACCGCGCGAGCACGTCTCGCGGACGCGAGAGGAACGTGACCAGCGCCCCAGTCACGCGTGCCTGCGGTGGAATGAAGACCAGGAAAAAGCGGATCGCCGTGGCGTCGCGAGCTACGGTGAGGTGCCACGAATCGTCCGCTCCCACGCGCCCGTACTCCATGCCTCCGAAATCGCCAAGCTGCACATCGCGCACCTCAGTCCCGGCAAAACGGAGCTCCACCCAGTTGCCTGTCGTCGCCAGCGCACTCGCTTGAGCCGTAGGGTTCGTCAGCGCGACCCGCATTGCAGTCGGCCCGGGCCACTCAGCCTCGACGTGCGGACGCGGGTAGGGGCTCTCACCTCGGAGATATTCGAAGAATGCTCCGCGGCTCATGCCAAACGTCGGCTCCGCGTTGGGAAGGCCGACGGTGTCCCACCCTTCGAGCAGGGGCCGGACAGGCCGCAACAGCATCCCGAGGTCCCGGTGATATGTGGCGGTGTCCACCATCTCGACCGTCACGCTCTGCCCCACGGCCAGCGACACGCCACCCCAATCCAGAGGTTTGCGGAGGCGAAACACACTGCCGCGCTCGCCCGGGTTGAAAGCCGCTGCTTCCCCGCTCGATAGCATCGCGAGCGAGCCTCCGCCCGGGCCGGGTGGTGGCTCCACCCGCGGAGCGACCACGACAGCAACGCGGTACGGGAGTCGCGTCTCGTCCAGCGCATCGAGGGCAGCCAGATCGTCCTGCAGGGTCGACGCCGGAAATCCGAGCGCCGCCGGGTTCCCGAAGGCGACCGCAACCGGACGAACGCGGGGCCACCCCCCCTTCGGCAGGTGTTGCGTGAGGTCCTGCGCCGGCAGCGCCACCTCGACGGGACGATGCAGGCGCGCCGCGACCCCCGTCGCGAACCCGGAAAGCCCCGGAAAGAACCTCCGCGAGATCAGGAGGAGCCCCTCGGATTTGGTCACGCCGCGCTGTACGGGTGTGAACTGCGTGGTGAAGCTCTCCGGATCGCCGCTCGCTTTGCCCGACCCTTCAACCCATACCAGCGTTGTCACCGGCCAACCCGCGAGCGCGGAGAGGTCGGCCGGCTGTGCCAGGGTAAATCTGCACGAACCCTCACCCAGCTCGACCCGGCCCACCGGCAGGACGACGCCGGTCACCCCCGCGGCACGCAGGTTTGTGAGTGCGCCCTCGTCGGGCACCCCGCCAAGAAGCCAGACGCGGTGGCTGAGCCGGCGCGGGCCCTCCCCTGCACCACCCGTAACGGCCAGCAGCAGGGCAAAGGCCGCAGCCAATCGCATCCTCACCATCGTCGCCATGCTACCAGCCCTGCACTCTCTGCGGGAACACAAGCCTGATTTCGAGCCCCCCGTCGACGTTCTTAGCCTCGATGCTCCCGCCAGCCCGTTCGGCCACGCGCCGGACCACTGCGAGACCGAGCCCGCTCCCCTGGCTAGTCGTCGAGAAGTGAGGCTCGAACAACCTCCCCAGGAGATTGCTGGCGACACCGCCTCCGGTGTCACGGACCGAGAGGATGACTTGGTGCTCCAGCTGCAACACGCTCACCACGACTTCGCCGGTTTGCCCCGCCATCACGCGGGCGCTGTTCTCCAGAAGATGGCGCAGCGCGCGGCGGATCCATTGTGCGTCGGCAACGATCTCCGCCTCGTCCCCAATGACTCGCAAGGCAACACCGCGCTGCCGCAGGACCTCGTACTCGGCGGCCACCTCGCCGGCCAGTACCTTCAGCTGCATCGGGTACGGCTCCCAGTGCTCTAGCGATACCAGATTCGCGAAGCCCTGTGCCACTTCGCGGAGGTGCTCCACCCGCTCGAGTATCTGCTGCGCGGCCACCTGCGCCACAGCCGCGACCGCCTCCGGCCCGCGCCCGAGCGCCGTCTTCAGCTCTTCGGCCCACAACCGGATCGGGGTGAGAGGGTTCTTCACCTCGTGAGCCGCGATACGGGCGAGTTCAGCCAGCGACGACAGGCGCTCCGCTCGCGCGACTTCCGAGAGATCTTCCATCACGACGAGAACCCGCCCTGCCGCCGCTGGGAGTTGGAGCGCCGTCACGCGCCACAGCGCCTCGGGCGCGGCGACCGGGTGGACGGTGCCCTCCGCCCGGGCACCCCCAGCCGTGTGCGCCACCATCGCCGACACCTCCGGAGCGAAACACTCCGCAAGACCTGTGATCGTCCGTCCGCCCCCCAGCAGCTTCTCCGCCGCGGCGTTCGAGAGACCAACGTTGCCTTCGCTGTCGACAACCATCACCGCCGCGGACAGCGTCCCGAGCACGGTCTCCAGCAAATCGCGCCCACGCCGGAGCTCGTCCTCCCGGCGCTGGACCTCGCGGGCCATGGTCGTAAAGGCGCGGCCGAGGGCTTCGACGTCCTCGTCACCTCCAGTCTCGATCTTCGCGACAGGTTCGCCACGCTCTAGGCGGTGGGCCGCGCCGACCAGCCGGCGGAGGGGGCGCCCCAACCGGCGGCCCAGACGCTCCGCAGTTCCGAGTGCCACGAGCATTGCGAAGATGCCGGTGATGACGAACCACTCCCTGGGGGAGGGGCTGCGGCCCATCGCCTGCAACCGCAGCCCCACCACGCCGACCACGACGGCTTCCCCGCCTCGCATCGGCGTAAACACGCTCGTCTCGTCGCCCTCGACGACGACCAACGGCTCCTGCCAACCACGGACCGAGCGGACGTACGCCTCGGGCGGCGGGAGCCAGGGGACCTTCCCCACCGCGGCGAGATCGGGCCTTGTGGAGGAGACGAGCTTCCCCGATCGGTAGACGGCGACCGCTCCTCCCAACTCGCGAACGAGCCACGACGTGCCTTCCTCCCAGCGCTCCGTTGCCAGCAGTTGGCTAATCGCGCGCGCAAGCTCCAGGCGAGCTTTCTCTTGCTGCCGGTCCCACTGCCGAGGCAGCAGCTGACCCAGCAGCAGCACCGGTAGCACAGCAGCGGCCACCGACAGCACTCTCATCCTTCCGCCGAAGGTCCGGCGGTGCGCCCACCATCTGAGCCAGCGCCGGCGCCGCTCCCACACCGTGAGCGGGAACACACCCCAGAGGGTGAGCGCTGCCAGGAGAAGTCCCGCCTCGGCCATTGGAGGCCGGACCCAGGGGACAACGAGTACGGTGTCCTTGTGGGCGCGGAGGTAGGCTTCAAAATCCCGCTCCCCGATGCCGACGCTGGCCCAGAGGTGACCGGCTGCGAGCGTCTTTCCGACGATCGAAGGTGAGAGAGGGCGGAACGTCGCGCCGCGACTCCTCGGCACTCCGGAGCGGTCCACCACCGCGACCGGAACCTCGATCCCGGCCGCGCCGAGACCGGCAAGGAGGTCGCTGGGAGCAGGCGGCGCCAGGATCGCCACCTGCCAGCCGTTGGGCAGGGAGCGCGATGCCAGCTCGTGCGGCACTCCCTCGGTCTGGATAACGACCTCTCCCCAGCATCCCGCCTGCTCCCCGGCAGGATCGGTGAGAACCAGCGACGTGCCCGGGAGTGCCTGTTCCAGCCCCAGCCAGGTCGCAAGCCTACCCAGGACCACCAACCGTTCCCCCAGCTCGAGCCTCACCATTCTCGTAAGCGCCTCGTCGGGTAGCTGCGCCAGCATCGCCCGAGCAGGTGCTTCGACCCTACTGAGGCGCACGAGGGTTGCCTCGGTCGTGGCCACCAGGCTGACCTTCCGCGCGGCGTCGTCCCCGCCGACGACCAGACCGGCCGCAACGATCGCAGGCAGCACCAGGCCGCGACCCGGCAGTCCCCACATCGTGACGGCGGCAGTCCCGACCCCCATCAGTGTCGCGTCGGCCCTCACGACCCCGATTCCCAACGGTATCCAGGCCGCGATGCGGAGGGGCAACGGAACAGCCGAGCGCCCTCCTCCGACGCCACGTACGAGTGCCGCCATGGCCGCTACCAGCGCCCACCGCAACACGCCGGGCCAGAGGAGGCTCTCCGGCAGCGGCTCGATCCTAAGGACGTCGAACAGACCTGGAAGGGCCCAGGCCAGGCACCCCAGAGAGACGGCCCCGACCACCCGCACCGGCCACCCGCGGGGCAGCCTCGAAACGACCACAGCGGCAGCCGCCATGGCCGCGCCCAGCCACCACCCCTTTTCGAGCCATCCCATCAGCAGGAAGACGACCAGGCCGCTGCCAAGGACCGCGGCCACGGCGTCCCAACTGCCGAACGCAAGGACCACGAGCGCCGCGATCAGCACAAGCCCTGGCGCACTCCACGCCACCGCCCGAGCGGGGTGCACGTCGAAACTCAGCGAGAGTGCCGGAGCCGGGTGACTGGCTGACTCTTCAAGAATCGCCACGGCCAGCGCGCCTCGGCCGGCCCAGACACCGAGGACACTTCGCGCTCCCGATTCGGGCAACTGGGCTCCGGCAAGAATGGCTCCGAGCGGTTTCCCGCTTTCGAAGACGCTCTCCCGCCACCACACCCAGACGGTCCCGATCCCGGGTTCCGCCGCGACCGTTCGCTCGCCGAGCGGCCGCAGGTGCACTGGGAGCCGCGGTGACGGCCCCGCCCAGGCCACCGGAAGGCCGTGCTCGTCCACCACTACGAGCGTGTCGACGGGGATGGGCAGCGAGCGAAATGCGGCCGCGACCACAGGAAAAGGCGCTTCGGGCTCGGCTTCGCCTCCTCCCGCGTTGAGGATGCGGCGCAGGCGAGCGTCCTCGGACAACGCCGCGAGGGACTGCTGCAACTGGGCCGACCGGGAGCCCACCCGAGCCGTGAGTTCGGTCCGGCCGAGCTGCGCGGGGAAGAGAGCATCGATGCCAAGACCTGCCATCGCCAGCATCGCCAGCCAGGGCGCCCGCCGGCCAAGACGTGGCCAGGCGTAAGCGAGCCCGGCTGCCGCCACCGGGATGCGCCAGAGCAACGAGAGCGTTCCAAGTCCAGGCCACGGGCCCGCCGCCGCTGCAGCGATGAGTGCCGCGAAGATCCCCGGAGCGCTCAGGGCGAATCGGGGTCGGGCAGCATCGGGATCTTGACCCCCGTGCGGCGTGCGCAGTCGATGGCCTCCTGGTACCCGGCGTCCACGTGGCGCATCACGCCGGTGCCGGGGTCGGTGGTCAGAACGCGCTCGAGGCGCCGAGCAGCCGCTGGAGTGCCGTCGGCCACCACTACCATCCCGGCATGTTGCGAGTAGCCGATGCCGACTCCGCCGCCGTGGTGGATGGAGACCCACGTGGCGCCAGCAGCGGTGTTGAGCAGTGCGTTGAGGAGCGGCCAGTCGGAGATGGCGTCGGAACCGTCGCGCATCCCCTCGGTCTCGCGGTTCGGAGAGGCGACGGAGCCGGAGTCGAGGTGGTCGCGGCCGATCACGACCGGAGCGGATATCTCGCCCTTCGCGACGAGATCGTTGATGATCAGCCCGAAGCGCGCTCGCTCGCCGTACCCGAGCCAGCAGATGCGCGACGGCAGTCCCTGGAAGTGAACTCGCTCCTGCGCCAAGCGGATCCACCTGCAGAGCGCCTCGTTCTCCGGGAAGGTCTCGAGGACCGCCCGGTCGGTGCGCAGGATGTCGTTGGGGTCGCCGGACAACGCCGCCCACCGGAACGGCCCCTTGCCCTCGCAGAAAAGGGGGCGAATGTAGAGCGGGACGAACCCGATCACCTCGAAGGCGTTGCTCACGCCGGCCTTGAGCGCCTGGCCGCGGAGGTTGTTGCCGTAATCGAAGGTCACGGCGCCAAGGCGCTGTAGCGCGAGCATCGACCGCATGTGCTCCGCCATCGTCCGGTACGCTTCGGCCTTGTACCTCTCCGGGTTGCCGCGACGGAGCTTCGCGGTATCGGCGAGTGAAATCCGGTTCGGTACGTAGCCGTTGAGCTCGTCGTGCGCCGAGGTCTGGTCGGTGAGGATGTCCGGGATGATCCTTCGCTCGATCAGACGAGTCAGCAGGTCGGCCGCATTGGCGACGACGCCGACCGAACGGGCCTCGCCTCTGCCCTTCAGCGCGAGGGCGCGGTCGATGGCGGCGTCGATCCCGTCGACCCTCTCGTCCAGATATCCGGTAGCGAGGCGCTTGTCGATGCGCGCCTGGTCCACCTCCGCAGCCAGGAACGTCGCCTCGTTCATCGTCGCCGCGAGTGGCTGCGCCCCACCCATGCCGCCCAGGCCGGCTGTCACCACGAGGCGGCCGCGCAGGCTTCCCCCGAAGTGCTTGCGCGCCGCCGCCGCGAAGCACTCATAGGTGCCCTGAAGGATGCCCTGCGTCCCGATGTAGATCCATGACCCTGCAGTCATCTGGCCGTACATCGTGAGACCGAGCCCTTCGAGTCGGCGGAACTCGTCGGCGTTGGCCCAGTGCGGTACGAGGTTCGCGTTGGCGATCAGAACCCTCGGAGCATCGGCGTGAGTTCGGAAGATTCCGACGGGCTTGCCCGACTGCACCAGCAGGGTTTCGTCATCTTCGAGCACCTGGAGGCTGCGGACGATTGCCTCGAAGCAGTCCCAGCTCCGAGCCGCTCTGCCGCTGCCGCCGTAGACCACCAGATCCTGAGGGCGCTCCGCGACCTCGGGATCGAGGTTGTTCATCAGCATCCGCATCGCTGCTTCCTGGCCCCATCCCTTGCAAGAAAGCTCGCGCCCTTTCGGAGCACGTACCGTGCGAGCCTCAGCCATCGCTCACCCTCCCATCGCCGGGCGTCACTCCCGGGGCTGTGACATCGTAGCGCGTCCGGGGCGGATGAGCGCGCCCCGACTGGCCAGGCCCCTTGCGAACTCGAAGGCGCCTGGCGGTGCGGCGGCGATCGCCTCCCTGGCCACTGCAGCGCACAGTTCGGGCCGCGTCCAGAAGAGCACGCTCCCGCCGCCGCCGGCGCCGCACGCTTTGCCCGCCAGGGCGCCCGCACGGATGCCAGCGGAGAGGATGGCGGCGAGCGCCGGGTTCGTGACGGAGGGCGCGAGCGTGCTCCGGGCCTTCCATTCCCGGGCGATGGCGTGCCCAACCAGGCGCTCGTCCCCGGCCAGCAGGGCCTGCCTGCACGCGGAGGCCGCGGCGGAGATGGCGTCGAGCGCCCGCGCGACCGATGCGGCCTTCTCGATCCGCGCGCGGTAGACGTCCCAGTTCACCATGCCGGAGGCGTGCGTGATCCCGGAGAACAGCACGACAAGCCGGCTTGCGATCCAGTCGGTGCCGGCCGCGAGACGCTCGATCCGCTCGCCTCCGGGCTCGAGATGAATCGCCAGCACGCCGCCCTTGATGGCCGGAATGTAGTCCTGCACGCCGGTCGGCACGCCGAGCACCCGCGCCTCGAGGTCCCGCAGCAGTACCACGAAGCGGGGGACAGCCATCCGGCGGCCAGCAAGGGCCAGACACCCGCGCCCGAGAGCGACTGCAAACGCCGAGGAGGCGCCGAGACCGGAACCCACCGGCGGTTGGTCCAGCACCTCGAGCGCAAAACCGCCATCCGGCACCAAGTTGAAACCGATCGCTGCCGTGAGGTGTTGCGCCGCGTCGGCCTGCGTCAGCGTGAGCGGCTTTGTACCGGGCGCCGTGTGGAGGATGTTCCCCTTCGTGGCACCGCCGGGCACGAATCTCACCCGAACGCCTACCCTCAGCGCGGCATTGACCGTTATCGAGCCGGGGTGAAGGCAGTAGATCGGCCAGAGATCGAGGGTGCCCCCCGCGAGGTCGACCCGCGCCGGTGCGAACACCTCGAACGGCTCGTGACCGCAGGCCAGCAACCCCGAGCCGTGTCGTCCGCTCCTAGCCATGGAGCAGCGCGGGCGCGGCGCCCTGCAGGACAGCGAGACGGTTGGGGGAGAGCGGTCCCCCCGTTTGCAGGAAGGGCAATACCAAACGGGCCCAACTCACGAAGGCCGGAATCTCGTCCTTTGGAAGCGGTGGCGCAGGGTCCCGTCCGATCCCCGCGGGGTCGAGGTGCCGGCCATTCTGGGTCACGCGGTAGTCGAGATGGGGACCGGTTGCGAGGCCGGTCGCGCCCACATAGCCGATCACCTGACCCTGCTCCACACGCACGCCCTCGTGGATCCCGCTCGCGAACCTCGAGAGGTGCATGTAGGTCGTGAGGTACCCGCCGGGGTGACGCACCTCGACGGCGTTACCGCCTCCCCCATGCCAACCCTTGAACGATACGACGCCGTCGCCGGTGACCATTACGGGTGTGCCGACCGGGGCGCCGTAGTCGACACCCCAGTGCGGAAGCGTCACGCCGAGGATCGGGTGCATCCGGGCAGCCGAGTATCGGGAGGTGACGCGCGAAAATTTGAGAGGGGCACGCAGGAATTGCTTCCGCAGCGGGTTCCCGCGCTCGTCGTACCAGCTCGGCTTGGCTCCGCCAAACGCGTACCGCACTGCGGTGAAGCGCTTGCCGCGGTTCGTGTAGCTCGCGGCCACGACAGGTCCGTACGAGACCGTGCGGCCGTCGCTCCTGACGCGTTCCACCAGCAGGGCGAAGGCATCGCCACTGCGAACCTCCCGATGGAAGTCTATGTCCCACTGGAAGAGGTCCGCGATCTCGAGAGCGAGCGTGTCGCTCTCCCCGGTAGCCGTGACGGCGTCGAAGAGACTGGACCGCACGGTCCCTTCGACCACAATGAGCTCGCGCTCCACCGGTCGCTCCTCGCGGCGTGCTGTGATCAGGTCGCCGGACTTCTCGGCGACGACTGCAGCCCGCCAGTCGGGCGTCAGACGCAGCGTCTTGACGACCCCGTGAACGTCGATCACAGTCTCGCCGAGCAGACCGATCGGGAGGTTTCTTGGGTCGACGTGGCGCTGGACGGCGGCCAGCCACCCCTGGAGTTCCGAGGCTCCGATTCCCAGCCGATTGAGCAGGTGTCCCAGAGTCTCCCCGCTCGCGAGAACGCCCCGTTGCACGGCGGTGGGGGACACCAGCGGGACGACGGTGAGGAGCGGTCGAGGCCGGGAGTGCTCGCCGCCACCCGGGGCAGCCCATCGGGCGAGCAACAGGACCGAGACTGCGAGGGCGGCTAGGTAACGTTCTGCGACGCTCACCGTTTTGCCATTTTCCCAATCAGCGTACACACCTTGGCCGGATCGGAACCGCACTGTGCACGGATCTGACCGGTATTCTCGACGAAGAGAACTGCTGGGGCCCGCGCCACCCGAAAGCGTCGGAGCAACTCCCCTCGATTGTCGAGGACCCGGGGCAGCGCTCCCCTGCCGCTTGGGATCCTCCGCGCCACGTCGAGACGACGCTCCTGGCGGACAAGCACGACGCCGGGCCACCTGTACTGCTCGGCGGCCTTTTCGATTTCGGGAAGGAGCTTGGCGAAGTTGTTGCCTTCGGGCAACCACGAGTTCCAGAAAGCCACCACGGCCGGCCCCCGAGCAAGGAAATCCTGAAGCGAGAAACTGCTCCCGCCGGCGGTCACGACGTTGTCAGCGCTTCCAAGGAGTATCGCCGCCACAATCAATGGGCCGGAGATCACCATGACGCCGCCATGCTAGCAAAAGGCAAAGGGGCCTCGCGTGCGCGAGACCCCCAACTCAACGCTCAAGTGTGGAATGTCGTGTCAATGCACGAGCGTGCCGATGGCCTGCTCGGCAGAGGTCTTGAATAGGGTGTCGACGTCGAGATTCTCCGACCGCAGCCGGTGCGGCCTCTGGTGGAGGTAGTTGTACCGCACCCCGTACGACAGCAGCGCCTTCTCGAGCAGACGCCGGCCACGATACAGCCTCGACATCACCGTTCCGACCGGGATTGCCAGAATGTCCGCGATCTCCTTATAGGCGTACCCTTCGATGTCGGCCAGCAGCACCACCACCTTGTAGTTGTGCGGAAGCGCCACGAGCGCACGGCGAACCTCCGAGTCCAGCGTGGACTCCATCAGCTCGTCCTCGGGGGTGCGGGTGGCCCTGGCGTCGGTCGAGATCACGGCCGACTCGAACGTCTCTTCGAACTCCGCGAAATCCACCTGTGCCGGAAGCTGCTTGCGCCTCCGATACTCGTTGATGAACGTGTTCTTGAGGATCTTGAACAGCCACGCCTTGAGGTTCGTGCCCGGTTGGAACGAGGCGTAGTGCCGGTACGCCTTGAGAAACGTCTCCTGCAGGAGATCTTCTGCATCCTCCGGGTTGCGCGTCAGGCGCAGCGCGGTCTTGAATAGCTGGTCGCGGTAGGGAAGCTCGGCATCCCGAAAATCCCAAGAGCCTGCGTTGCTCATGCTCGCCTCCACGGTCCTGAATCGTAATTGAGTCAGAGTTCAAATGTCAAGACCTTGACAAAACATGGACGCGTTCGCAGCGTTCGCGCAGTGATGTCGCTCACGCGGCCCCCCACACCGACTGCTCTCACGAGAGGAACCGGAGGTCACAAAAGAACCAGACTGGTCTTCCAAGTATTTCTACAAAATTGACTTTGCATCCAGGACGTGGACAAAAGGACCCGGCCCGCCTCGTTGGGCGGCCCGGGCTGTGGAGAACTCGCGGCCGGAACCGGTCGCCACCGTCACGATTGGACGGCGGAACTGGCACTTCGGGCCGGCAGCCGGAAACGGGCGACAGCCTGCTGCCTGGCTACTTGCCGAGGATCATGAACGCGATGACGAGGGCGTAGATCACCAGTGATTCGATGAACGCGACGCCTAGCAACATCGTAATACGGACCGGGCCGGCCGCGCCGGGGTTGCGCCCCATGCTGGTGCACGCCGACGCAACGGCCCTCGCCTGGCCGAAGGCGCCGGCGAACGCAGCGATGCCGAGCACGAAAGCCGCGGCAATGAACTTCCAGACGTCACGCATGACAGGACCACCCGCACCGGTTTCGTCGGCCGCGATCGCGGGGACCGCAAGGCCCAACAGCACGAGTCCAATCATCACGTACAGCACCTGTTTCTTCATCGAAGTTCCTCCTTCGTCGTTTTCGCTCTCTCTAGTGCTCCTCGGCCACCGCTCCGGAGACGTAGACAGAGGTCAGCATGATGAAGATGAACGTCTGGATCATCGCGCCCAGCAACCCCAGCCCCATCATGGCCGGCACGAACAGGGGGAGGATGACGAGGAACATCCCTGTTGCCATGTGCTCGCCGAAGATGTTGCCGAAGAGCCGGAGTGTGAGCGAGAGCACACGCGCGAGATGCGAGATGATCTCGATCGGGACCATGAGTGGGAACAGCCACCACACCGGCCCCATGAACTGCTTGGCGTAGTTGAGCGGGCCCTGCCGTCGAATCCCGACGATGTTGTAGAACAGGAAGGTGGTCAACGCGAGCGCGAACGTGGTGCTCGTGTTGGCGGTGGGTGGCTGAAGGAAGAAGATGAGCCCGAACATGTTCGAGATGAAGATGAAGAACGTGAGACCGGCGACGAACGGCACGAAGTCCTTGCCGCGACCGTGCCCGATCACGTCCTCCATGAGGTTCGACAGGCCGGACAGCAGCAGCTCGAGGCCCTGTTGCAGCGTCGACGGGCGCTCGAGCGAGTAGCTGCGCCGCGCCCAGATCAGCAACACCGCAACGATCACCACCACCAGGAGCGCCATGATCACGTGGTCGGGCAGCCAGACTTCGGCCTCCCCCTCGAGCCCCATCGCCCGCTGCCAACCTGCCGGTGGAGCGCCGAGGAGCGCCACGAGCAACGCGTTTGCCGGGTGGAACAGGACCGAAAACTCGTGATGCACCGGCCTTCACCCCTCCTGACCGCCGCGGTCCGCGACCCTCATGCCAGCGATACCGAGGGCGACCAAAAAGCACGCGACGCCGACTGCAACGGACCACAACTCGATGCGCTCGCGCATCAGGTACAGCACCACGAACAACAGACCCCAGAGCGCCCAACGTGCAATGAGCAGCCCGACGGCTGCCCGTGTCACGTGGGGCCTCCCCGGCTGAAGCACCCCCTTGAGCACACCCTCCAGCCAGAGACCGTTGATGATACCGACCGCTGCGGTGACGGTCAAGGCGAGTGCGCTCCATGGTTTCCCGAGCCAGTTGACCACGGCGGCCGCCGCGAGGGTGACCGGAACCGCGACGGTCAGCGCCCGCCGGCTTAGCATGCTAGCGTTCGCCGTCGCGCGTCTTGCTCGCCTCGTCCTCCTCGCGGCCGATCCGCACGGCGGTCCGGAACGCATTGAGGAACCCCCCCGCGATGCCGCAGATGCTGAACGCCACGGTTAGCCAGGGCGCGGTGCCGAAGATCCGATCCAGCCATCTTCCCCAGAAGTAGCCGATCACGATCGCAATTGGGAAGGCGAGTCCTACCGACGAGGCGTCGGCGATGCGACGCAGCGATGCGGCCGCGCGCCCGCGCCGGTCGTCGCTCACGGCAGCCCCAACACCCCCACTGTGGCCCTTGCCGCCGCGAGGAACGGCGCGGGCAAAAGCCCGATCACCAGCACGGCAACGCCGCACGCCCAGACCACCCTCTCGGTCCAGGGCGCGGCCAGGAGTGTGGCTGGTTCTGCGTCTTCTCCGTCGCGCAGGTACATCTGCAGCACGATCCGGAAGTAGTAATAGAGCGAGACCGCCGACATCAGCACGGCAATCACCACAAGCACCACGTAGCCCGCATTGACCGCGGCCGCAAACAGGTAGAGCTTGCCCATGAAGCCGGCGGTTGGCGGGATGCCGCCGAGCGAGAGCATGAAGAGCAGCATCCCAAAGGCCGCGAGCGGGTGCTTGCGCGCGAGGCCGGCATAGTCCTGGACGGTTTCGCCCGCGTAGCCCCGGGACTCGAGCATGATCACGAAGCCGAAGGCGCCGAGGTTCGTCACCGTGTAGACCAACATGTAGAACAGCACGCTCTGAATTCCGGCCGGCCCGCCGGCTACGAGGCCAACCAGGGCGTACCCCGCATGGGCGATCGATGAGTACGCAAGCATTCGTTTGACGTTGTCTTGCGTGAGCGCGGCGATGTTCCCCCAGACCATGGTGAGAGCCGCGGCAGCCCCTACGAGCCATCGCCATTGCCCGTCGAGCGGCCCGAGTCCGCCCAGAAAGACCCGCAGGAACATCGCGAACGCGGCGGCTTTGGGGCCGACCGACATAAAGGCAGTGATCGGCGTTGGCGCGCCCTCGTACACGTCCGGAGTCCAGACGTGGAACGGCACGGCCGAGACCTTGAACAGGAAGCCGCACCCCAGCAGTGCCACTCCGACCAAGGTCGACTCCGAGGCGTGCCCACCTTTCAGCGTTCGCGCCAGAACCGCAAGGTCAAGGGTTCCCGTCGTGCCGTAGATCAGCGATAGGCCGTAGAGGAGAACCCCCGATGACATTGCCCCCAGCACGAAGTACTTGGTCGCTGCCTCGTGCGATTTGACCTCGCGGCGGAAGTAACCAGCGAGCACGTACGTCGAAAGAGCCATGAGCTCCAGGCCGACGTAGATCGTCGCCAAGTTCGTGCCCGAAGCCATCGTCATCATTCCGACCGTCGCAAAGAGGATCAGCGCGTAGTACTCGCCGGGGCGGGCGTCGTTGCGCCGAAGGTAGTCGAGGGACAACAGCACGGTGAGCGCCGACGAAAGCAGGAACAGGGCCTTGAAGAAGACCGCGAAGTGGTCGAGCGCGAACATCCCGGAGAAGAGCCGTGCCGCTGGGTCGGTGGCCGTTGCGGCCACCCCCAACGCCAAGGCGGTCGCAGCGAGGGACAGCACCGCCCCGGCGGCCAGGGCCCCGTGTCGGCGTTTCGAGGACGCAAGGCCAGCGAGCAGCACAACCATGGCCAACGTGGCCAGCACCAGCTCAGGGAGAAGGGCGATGAGGTCGGCGCGCATGACTTTAGTGCTCCTGGCCGGAGCCCGTCGGGAGCGGCGCCGCGAGTTGGGCGACCGGTCGGTTAAGGTAATCGGGGTCCACGGCTTGCACGACGCGATTGATCGAGGGCTCGAGGATCCTGAAAAACGGCTTGGGGTAGAGACCGATCCAGAAGCACAGGACGATCAGCGGGATCAGCGTCCACTGCTCGCGGAGGTTGACGTCCTTCAGGGTCTTGTTCTCCTCGTGGGTGATTCCCCCGAAGAACACGCGCTGGTACATCCACAGCATGTATGCCGCACCCAGCACGATGCCGGAGGCGGCCAGCACCGCCCAGGTGGTCGAGCGGTTGAATACACCCACCAGGATCGTGAACTCGCCGATGAAGCCGTTCAGCGTCGGCAGCCCAATCGAGGACATCGTGATGATCATGAAGAGCATCGCGTACACCGGCATTACCTTCGCGAGGCCGCCGTAGTCCGCGATCATGCGGGTGTGCCGGCGCTCGTAGATGATTCCGACGAGCAAGAAGAGCCCTCCGGTGGACAACCCGTGATTGATCATCTGCAGGACCGAACCCGTGAGCCCCAGCGGGTTCAGGGCGAACATCCCCAGCATTACGAAGCCGAGGTGCGACACTGAGGAGTACGCCACCAGCTTCTTCATGTCCTTCTGCGCCATCGCCACCAGCCCGCCGTAGACGATACCGATGATCGCCAGAGCCGCCACCCACGGCACCGCCTTGCGCGTTGCGTCCGGCAGTAGGGGCAGCGAGAACCGGATGAAGCCGTACGTTCCCATCTTCAGCAGGACGCCCGCCAGAATCACGGAACCGGCCGTGGGCGCCTCGACGTGGGCGTCCGGCAGCCACGTGTGGAACGGGAACATCGGCACCTTGATCGCGAAGCCGACAAAGAATGCGAGGAACACCCAGAATTGCAGGTTCGGTGGGATCTGCGGCGCGATCTTGAACAGCTCGGTCACGTCGAACGTGGGTGCGTTGCCGAGCCCCGGCAGACCGATCGCCTTCAGTCCGGTCGAGTTGTAGAAGTAGAGCGCAAGGATGCCAACCAGCATCAGGACCGAACCGACCAGGGTGTACAGGAAGAACTTAATCGCCGCGTACAGCTTCCGCGGTCCGCCCCAGACTCCGATGAGGAAGTACATCGGAACCAGCATTACCTCCCAGAACACGTAGAAGAGGATGAAGTCCAGTGAGATGAAGACCCCGAGCATCCCGGTCTGGAGCAGCAGCAGGAAAACGTAGTACTCCTTCTGGCGGTGGGTGATCGCGGAGAACGACGAGTACACTGCGATGAAGCCGAGCAGCGTAGTGAGCAGGATCAAGAGGACCGAGATGCCGTCCACGCCGACGTGGTACCTCGCGCCGACGGCCGGGATCCAGTCGCGCGCAAAGGTGAATTGGAACGCGGGCCCTGCGGGGTCGTACACGAACCAGAGCGGCAGCGAAAGGACGAAGTCCAGCCCCGCGATAACGGTGGCCACGGTCTTGATCGCCCTCGACTGATCCCGTTTCAGCAAGAAGATGATCGCAAACGCCCCGAGGAGCGGGACGTAGCAGATGATGTTCAGCAGGTTGGTGGCAAAGCCCATCGCATCCCCCTCAGAAACAGTTGACAGCTGACAGCTCACAGTTCACGGTTTCCCCACCCGGCCCGAGGCAGCGATGCCTGGAGCTTCTGGCTGTCAGCTGTCGGCTGTCGGCTGTCAGCCTCTCGGGCACCGCATGCAGCTCCGAACCGGGTACCAGCGCCATACCGTCTACCGGCCCAGCCACAGGGCCGCCGCGACCATCAAGGCGAAGCCCACGGTCATGACGAGCGCGTACCCCTGCACGACCCCCCCCTGGACGCGCCGCAACACGCGGCTCGCCCATCCGTAGGCGTCGGCCAGGAGGTTCACCAGCCCGTCCACTACGTTCAGATCAAAGAGACCCGAGAAGAACGAGGTCCCGACCGTGAGGTGGCGCGTCCCGTTGACGGCGCCGTCCACGACGCGGGCGTCGAACTCCCAGCAACCCTGCGCGAGCTTCACCGTCCCCGCAACCACGGTTGCGTCATACGCTTCGTCGACGTAGTA